>ONBM01000030.1 GCA_900316045.1 uncultured Bacteroidales bacterium
TTTTTTACCCATAAGCTTAAAACTAAACCTAAAAAAACAATTAATTTCAATGATTGAGGAACTAAAGGCTTAGGCCATCAATTCAAAGGCGTTTTGGGGACGCCTTTCGCAAAGAAAATAATTTATTCAGAAATATACAAGTACTTTTTAACTGAAAAATAAGATATTTATAACGTTTTATTAATATGTTATTACTTTTTCACGGACAAAATGGATAAAATTTTAAATTTTTAGCCCCGCCTTTGTAACAATTTAAAATATTTATAAAATTTCATTCTTGAATATTTCAAATTTCCATGCCTCTTGATGCCTTTTCTATGCATTTTTTCTTTTGCGAAATGTCTGGATGCACATATAGATTCAACGTAGTGCTTATGTCAGCATGTCCAAGAATTGAACTGATAGTCTTGTAATCGCACCCAGACTCTATGCATCTTGTCGCAAAGCTGTGGCGGAGGCCATGAAATTTCACTTTCTGAATGCCAAGCATTCTCAGCAGACGAAGGTAATATGCCCTATACGATCTTGGTTCGAGAGGTTTCTGTCCATTGGTCAGAAAATAATTATCTTCATTCACTATCTTCTTCAGAGGTTTAAGAATTCTCAACAAGCTGCGGCTGATAGGAATGGCTCTTAAAGAAGTGGCGGTTTTCGGCGTGCCGATTAGCAGTTCAGTTCTTCTCTGGCCTTCCTCTATTATATATATTCTTTCAATGGTCCGCCTGACATGGAATATACCACATTCAATATCTATGTCCTTCCATTTCAACGCACATATTTCCCCAATCCTCATACCCGTCAATAGACAAATGTATATTCCTAAGCTCTTGAATGTAAAGTTCTTCTCAATATAATGCAGGATTTTTTTCTGATCCTGTTGGTTCATAACGGAAGGGGCGTTTTTAGCTGGCGGCATCGGGAACCTGAGGCACCATTCTGCGGGTTCCAGCACTCCGTTCCTGATGCCATATCTCTTAATCATCTTGATCACCGCCACAATGTCTCTCACGCTCTTTCTGCTAAGGCCGGAAGAAATCTTTTTGAATATAAAATCTTGCACTTCCGCTTCATTGAGGCTGCGTGAAGTGCCGAAAGCCGGAAGAATCTGATTCTCCAAGAGAACTGAATATAACGCATACGTGGATCTTTTGACATACTTCTTTTTATCCTCGATCCACTCGGAGGATAATTCTTTAATAGTTTTACTGTGTAGCATGATATCACTTTTCTGCGAAATTCGCATCTCTGCTGAGATTTTCCTATTAACCAGGCGATTCAATATATCCTTAAGTTTTAAGCTTATGGGTAAAAAAATTTTCTTTGTGCATTCACGAAAATGTGAATGCGACAACGATTCGGACAATAGAAGCGTCCCGAACAGCAGCAGACTCCTATTCAGGAGCATAAGTGGCTGGCGCCAAGATTCAATTGAATGGTGCCTCAAGTGCATAATGTGGTCAAATTATTTGTATAAATCCGAACTCGGCAGAGTCGTACTGTCAAGTTAAATTCAGCAATGTCGTTATGTTTAAAAAAGTACTATCGTTTATCGCGATCTTGAGTATCGGTATAGTCGCTTACGCTCAAAGGCAGGTGACCGGTACGGTTGTCGACAAGAGCGGAACTCCTGTTCCAGGCGCATCAGTCGTTGTTTCAGGTTCTACTGTCGGGACGATTACTGATGCGAATGGACATTTCTCCATCAATGCATCTTCTGACAAGACTCTCAATGTGTCTTCAATAGGCTACAAAGATGCCGCGGTCAAAGTCGGTGACCGCACAGTGCTGCAGATCGTCCTTGAAGAGGACAATGAACTCCTCGACGAGGTGGTTGTCACCGCCCTGGGCGTCACCCGCCAGGAGAAGACGCTTGGTTACTCTGCGACCACGATGAAGAGCGAGGAACTCCTCGCTGCAAGGACGACAAATGTCATGAACGCGATCTCCGGCAAAGTTGCCGGCGTGCAGGTTCAAAGCACATCTTCCGATCCAGGTTCTTCAACCAACATAATCATTCGCGGCTTCAGCTCCATCAATGGTTCCAATCAACCGCTATATGTAGTTGACGGCGTTCCTCTCAGCAGCGGAAGCGTTTCGTCCGCTTCTCAAGACAAATCTTCGCAAATAGCCGGCATCTCAAACATCTCCCCGGAGGACATCGAGTCCATGACCATCCTCAAGGGTGCGGCCGCCACGGCTCTTTATGGCAGCCGCGCAGCCAATGGCGTCGTTGTAGTGACAACCAAGTCCGGCAGAAGAGGCGATGCTAGAAACTTTTCCTTAGAGTACAGCGGCGGCCTTCAGCTTCGTCAGCTTTCAACGCTGCCTACTTTGCAGAATGACTTCGGCCAAGGCTGGAACGGCACCCAGACTTACATTGAGAACGGCTCCTGGGGACCGAGGCTCGACGGTTCCACCCAGGTCTACGGTCCTGTCTGGAATCACCAGCAGCGCATCCATGAGTATTCTGCGAAAAAGAACAACATCAAGGATTTCTTCGAGCTTGGCGTTTCCCAGAATCACAATGTCGCTTTCAGCGGAGTCTCCAACGACAACAAAGTCACCTACTACCTGTCATATTCATATAACAATGACGATGGAATCATGCCTGATGACCATGATGTCTTCAACAGGAACACCATAGCTGCGAGAGGATCATTCGAGGCGACAAAATGGATGAAGATTTCATCTTCCATCAACTTCGCAAGATCTATAAGCAAGGTCGTCGATACCGACCAGGGTACTTCCGTAATCGACGGACTCTATGAGTTCCCTCGTGACATTTCTCTGGTGGACATGAAAGACCTTTCTGTCGCGTTCAACACTCCAGAGGCATATCTGACGCCATACGGAATCACAAACCCATACTGGGCTCTCGAGAACAACTATGACAAGACCGAGTCCAAGCAGATCAATGGAAAGATTCAGCTTGACATCACTCCTATCGAGAATCTTGTCCTTACCTACAGAATGGGATTCGACTACACCAACTATAACAGGAAGATTGGCATCCCGCAGATCAAGCTCGATGACGCCCTCATCAACGATGACATGGGTTATGCCCCAAGCCACATGAACCAGAATGGTTCAGTTACCGCTAGTTTCGGAACCTTGTACGAGCTCAACCACGATTTCCTTGCCAATTACAACAAGAAGTTCCTCAATGACAAGCTCGACCTCACTGTGCTTGCAGGTGCGAACATCAATGAAAGGGGCAGCTCCTCCATGGGCGCCACCACCAGCACGCTCACGTTCAACACTGGTTTCTGGGACCTGAGCAATGGGGCAGACAAGACTTCAATCTCCGAGTCGGCTTCGAAGAGACGTCTCATCGGTCTGTTCGCAGACGTCACTCTGGGTTGGAATGACGAGATATATCTGGATGTGACTGCCAGAAATGACTGGTCCTCAACTCTTCCTATCGATGACAACAGCTATTTCTACCCTGGAGTAACCCTGAGCTGGATTTTCTCCAACAGGTTGAAATGGGAGCCTCTTTCTTTCGGGAAGCTTCGCCTTGCCTACGGAAAAACAGGCAACGACGCCAGAGTTTACCAGACTCGGGCAAACTACACCCAGGCATTTTCCAACGGCTATTACTCTGGAGGAGGACTTGAATTCCCTCTGAACAATCTCAATTCATTTATCTTAGCGGCGTCCAAGGGTAGTGTCAATCTGAGCCCGGAAATGACCACCGAGTTTGAGGTCGGTACAAATCTCCAGTTCTTCAATGGACGTTTCGGCATCGATGCCACCTATTACGACAGGAAGACCGATGATCAGATCTTCACTCTCCCTACCGAACCGGCGACTGGTTACACCTCCATGGTAACTAATTTCGGAAAGGTTTCCAACAAGGGTGTGGAGCTGGTTTTGAACACGACACCTGTCAGAACCAAAGACTTCACCTGGGAACTCAATTTCAACTGGTCAAAGAACTGGAATAAAGTCAATTCCCTCCCTGATGGCCTTGAGGGTGGCAGAAGCCAGATCGCCCGCTTCTCCGCTGGCGATGACGCAGTCTATGTCTTTGCCGAGGTAGGCAAGCCGCTGGGACAGTTCTACACTTACCTCCCGACTTACAATGACAAGGGGCAGATGGTCGTGGATTCTGACGGTTATCCGATAAAGGGAACCGAAGTCCAATATACCGGAAAGAATTTCCAGAATGACTGGAACGGAGGAATCAGCACCAACCTGAGCTGGAAGGGCATAACCCTAAGTGCAGTCCTCGATGTGCGCATGGGTGGCTACATGTTCTCTCGTACCAAGAACCTCATGCAGTTCACCGGCAACGGAACCGTTACCACTTACAACGACCGTAATCCTTTCGTGATTCCAAACTCAGTTTACGAAGACGGAACTCCTAACACCTCTCCTATCTATTTGTTCAACAGCAGTTACCAGAATTATTTCAACAAGCATGGAGCCGGACAGGAAGGGGAATTCTATCTCATCGACCGTTCATTCGCCAAGCTGCGCAATATCAGCATTTCCTGGAACCTTCCAAAGAAATGGGTGAGCAAGACAAGTCTTTCAGCGATCTCGGTCAGCGCATTCTGCAACAACGCATTCGTATGGACTGCGAAAGACAACTACTTCATTGACCCTGAGACTACTTCCTATAATGCATATGGAGACCTAGCGGCACAGTTCGGAGAACTTTACTCCAATCCTGCAAGCCGTATCTGGGGCTTTAACCTAAATTTGAAATTCTAATAAAGGAGGACAATCAACATGAAAAAGATAACATACATAATATCTGTTCTCGCAGTTGCTTCTTCCATAAGTTCATGCCGCGACTATCTTGACATCAACACCAATCCTAACCTTCCGGATCCTGCTAACATTTCGACCAGCATGATCCTCCCAGGTGTTGAGGCAGCTCTTGCGACAAGCTATGGGGACTTTCTACGCATAACCGGAGGCTACTTCTCAGAACAGTACGCGCAGCTCTTCGGTACATCAAACTACCTCGATTTTTCTCAGTTCACGATGAGCTCCACGCGCTCAAGCGGAACATATTCACAACTTTTCCAGAAAGTTCTTGTCAATTGCAAGACCATCAGGGAAAAAGCTTCCGCTGAAGAAGACTGGGGAACCTATCTTGCAGCAACAACCTATATGGCCTTTACCTACCAGGTTCTCGTGGACTGCTATGGCGAGATCCCTTACACAGAGGCCCTGAATGACTCAAATCTGGCTCCGGCCTACGATGAAGGACTGACAGTCTATAATGGCATATTGGCCGACCTGGACGATGCTCTTTCAAAAGCCAAGGCGGATCAGTCCGTCGCCACCAACCTGCTGTATCCTTCAGGCTCTTCCTCTCAGTGGATAGCTTTCGCCAACACAGTGAAGCTCAAGATCTTGATGCGCATGTCCAGTACCCAGGATGTCAAGAGCCAGCTGGCTGCCTTGATAGGCGAGAATAATTTCATCACGTCGGATGCCCAGTATGCGGGATGCTGGTCTAATGCTCAGAATCAAGCAAGCCCATACTACTCGGAAGAATTTGCCCCTTGGCATTCTCAGGACAACGTCTGCGCAAACGTGGCGCTCATCAGAACCATGATTGAATATGATTCCGATGGCAACGTCCTCTATCAGGATCCGCGCCTAGAGACCTATTTTGAGAAAAACAGCAGCAATGCCTTTATTGGTGGTATTTCAGGTACCAACTTTGCCGCTACAGCACCTGCACCTTACAATTCGGCAGCCGGCCTGTGCCGCCCAAAGGTAGCATTCGACACTCCTGTCTCCATGATATCTCTGGCAGAGGTGGAATTCTTTAAGGCTGAGTACTATGCTCGTTATGGTTCCGCATCGGATGCGGCAGATCACTATGCCGCCGCGATTCGCGCCTCATTCAGTTCCGCTGGAGTAGATGGAGCGGAAGACTACATCGCAAGGCATCCGTTCAATTCCGCATCTTATGCTCAGTCGATCGGTGTGGCAAAATGGGTCGCACTTGCCGGAAGCAACAATTTCGAATCCTATTGCGAGCTTCGTCGTCTGGGTTATCCTGCCTTCGGAACCGTGAAGGGAAGTGACATGTGGGACGGCGCCAATACGGTAAATGTCTCCAACTATGTTTATGGCACCCTTTACACTCCTTATCAGGCATTTGCCCAAGTAGGTGACAATCACCTGCTTGCGCGCTGGCCATACGCACAGGCATCCCAGTCCCGCAACACCAACACTCCAACATTCAAAGGTTATACGGTACCAGTGTTCTGGGCTAATTAAAACGAAAGCATCATGAAAAAGATATTTTACATAGCATTTTGCGTCCTCTCTGCAATTGCCTTTGGCAGTTGCCAGAACATTACCACGGATGGCGTAACTGGAATAACTTATTATCCCGTCATCACGCTTGAAGGAGACTCTCAGATAATAGTTCAGAAAGGCACGCAATACAACGAACCTGGCTATTCTGCTGTCCTGAACGGAGAGGATGTTACCGCCAGCGTTGAAGTGATAACTAATCTGAATACCAGCAAATCCGGAGCCTATTCGGTGACTTACAAATGCGTAAACGCTGATGGTTTCAGCACCACTGCTAGCCGTAAGGTCATCGTTCTTGACCTGAAAGATGCTGTGGAAGGCTTCTATCTGACTTCCGCAGATTCTTACAGAGACAGGGCCGGCACTATCACCAAATATGGAAGTTCTTTTGAAATTCTCGTAACAAACAATGACGACGGCACCTACAGTTGCGACGACCTGCTCGGTGGCTACTACTGCCAGAGAGCTGGATATGGCGCCGACTACGCATTGGCAGGCATTTTCTCTCTTGATGGCAGCGGAAATGTGACACACATCAGCAGTTCGATACCAGGATGGGGTGATTCTGCCGATGGCATTACCGGAACTTTCAATTCGGAAACGAGCACATTCGATATCTGCACTGTCTATGCCGGCATGAAATTTTATGTTACAATGACAAAGGAATAAAATCATGAAAAGACTTTTTAATATACTATTCGTCGCCTTTGCGCTATTTGCAATGGCTTCTTGCGCGAAGGATGAAATTGGCGGAACTGCGACTGAGAAACTTGCCGGGCAATGGTATGTGCAGGCTGATGCCGTGGACAGCGACGGTAAGGTAATATCCGAGGATCCTTATGGTGCCGGAAGATTCCGCGTTCTTACATACAACACGTCGGAGAATACCACTACGGATCTTTTCGTAGATGATCTAAAAAATTTCTGGAACTTCAAGGTCAAGACAAAATGCGATCTCTCCACGATGACGTTCAGCGTCGACAAGGGAACAAATCTGAAATATGAGTCAGAGGTAACGATCGTCGGAGGAAAGATTGTAATAAATGGGACAAAATCCCCAAGCGGTCAGCCTGCCGACTACATTGAGATGCTGGTTCGTTTCAGTGATGACGAGAATGCACCTGCCCAGTATGAATATCTCAAATTATCAGGCTGGCGATACACTGGTTTCGCCAATGATAACTAATCTATAGCTATCATCCAAGAATAGCACAAATTCTAAAAAGGGATGGCAGTATGGCCGACAGGCCGTGCTGCCATCCTATTATTATATTCATATATTGTTCCGGATGATGGGGGGCGGGGATGCCTGGCTATTGATGCTGATTGACTTGGTGGAAATTCCGAAGGGCGGTGAGGAGAGTAGTTTCGAAGATATCTCGCTCATTGTCGGTCAGGAAACCGACTTCAATCGGAACCTTGAAGAGACGTTCCTTCAATTTGTCAGGGATCTTTTTGTAATCCATTATCCTCTGGCAATCTTTTTCCGTGGTAGCCACGACTGCCGTAGGATTTTCCTTGACCGAATGCATGATTTTATTGATGTGTAATTGTCACTGAGATAGCTTCTAAGAGGAGTGTCTTTGGCGATGCCGGAGAACAAAATCAGATGCTTGGAGTAGGAATACCTTGGGTCGGCCTGCTCATAAACGGGTTCCAGAGGCTTGTAATTAATGGACGTGAAAAGCAATGTCTTGCTTCTTCCCTCTTTATCGATTCCCGTGCACGTCTCGGGATTGAAATCTCTGATGCCTAATTTCTCAGCCCATTGGAGCCTCTCTTCATCAGACACGAAAACAGGGCACTTCGTGACTATCAGGATGTCAGCGCAGATTAGCCTCTCGGGTAAATCCCTAAGCCTGCCAAAAGGCAGCAGATTGTCTTTATAGGTAGGTCTGTTATAATCTACGAGTATTATTTTGTAATAAGAGTCAAGAGACCGGTACTGGAACGAATCGTCCAAGACTATGATGTCAGATTTCCGAATTTCCACGTTAGCGCAGCTACGTGCCCTCTTGTACGTCTTCAGTTTCTCAGGATGGCAGAGCAGGTCGCATCCCTCAACTCTTTTCCGGTCCACAGCCACCACGACGCTAGGGAATTTTTTCTTTATCTGGAGAGCCTCGTCGCCATATTCATTGACATTACCATCCCTAGAAACCAGCTGGAATCCACCGCTCATGCGCTTGTGTCCCCTGGAAAGCTCTGCGATATTGCTGTACGCCCAGTCATCGGAATGGAGGAGGAGACGGAGTATCATCTCGGTGTGGGGGGTCTTGCCCGTACCGCCTGCGGTGATATTACCCACGCAGATAGTAGGCACTTCGCAAGTGCTTACTTTGAATATGCCCTTGTCGTACAGAAAATGCCTCAGCTTGAGCGTAAAATAATATGGTGCAAGAATGACCTTCTCCAGCATAGGTCGCAAAGATACAAAAAAATAGGGAAAAACCACATTTTCACATCAGCATGACGCACTTTGGAAACTATTTTATTCCGTAGACATTAGAATTTTCCTCAATCGCGCTGCTCCCCCACCGCTCGGCAATATATTCAAGTGTTTCAACCACCTTGTCAGGGTCATTTTCCGTAACCAGCCTCATTCTGACATCCTTGAAATCCGGAAGCCCTTTGAAATAGCAGGAAAGATGGCGGCGCATCTCATACACCCCCCTAGGCACGCCCTTCATCTGCACGGAAAGAGCGAAATGGCGTTTTGCGAGATCCACCCTCTCCCGAACCCCCAGCGGCGGAAGCTCCTCCCCTGTCTCCATGAAATGCTTTATTTCCTTGAATATCCAAGGGTGCCCGAATGAAGCCCTCGCCACCATTATCCCATCGACGCCATATTCGTCAAACGCTGCCTTTGCCTTGCGAGCCGAAGTTATGTCCCCATTGCCTATTATAGGAATATGCATGCGAGGGTTCCGCTTCACCTCGCCGATGAGCGACCAATCCGCCTCCCCTTTGTACATCTGGCAACGAGTCCGTCCATGAATTGTCAGAGCCTGGATGCCGGCATCCTGAAGCCTCTCAGCCAGCTCGACGATGATTTTGCTCTTGTCGTCCCATCCCAGGCGAGTCTTCACGGTCACCGGCTTGCGAACGGCTTCGACTATGCGCTTAGTAATCATGACCATCTTGTCCGGCTCGCGCATCATTCCCGAGCCGGCCCCCCTTATGGCTATCTTGCTGACAGGACAGCCGAAATTGATGTCTATCAGGTCAGCCCCATGACCTCCGGCAATCTCATCGGCGTGATCGGCCATCTTGGCAGCCTCCACCATGGCATCGGGATCGCTGCCATATATCTGTATCCCGATTGGCGCTTCCTCATCGTAGGTTCTCAGTTTGTCAATAGCCTTTTTCGCATCCCTTATCAGGCCCTCGGCAGGCACGAATTCCGTATATACCATGTCCGCGCCCAGGTCGCGGCATATCCCCCTGAAGGATGCGTCTGTAACATCCTCCATCGGCGCAAGCAGCACAGGCTTGTCTCCCAATTGAATCGACCCTATATTCATGATGAAAAAATGGAGCAATCACTCTCGCTTAAGCCGGAACAGCATCCATTATATTATAAATGGCACCACAGTTGCGGACTATTTTTCTGGCAAAATTAGTATTTTTGCAACACTTATTATTATACCTTGTTATGAAAGAGATAAAGACTATCGGCGTACTGACTTCCGGAGGCGATGCTCCAGGAATGAATGCTGCCATCAGAGCCGTCACCCGCACGGCTATCTACAACGGATGGAAAGTTATGGGAATATATCGCGGCTACGAAGGGCTGATAGCCGGCGATTTCAAAGAACTCACGACCGAGAGCGTCAGCAACACAATACAGAGAGGCGGAACCATATTGAAGACTGCCCGAAGCCAGGAATTCATGACTGCCGAGGGCAGGCAGAAATCTTTTGACAACCTCGTGAAATTCGGAGTGGATGCCTTGATCGTCATCGGCGGCAACGGGTCTCTGGCCGGAGCCCAGGATTTCGCAAGGGAGTACGACATTCCTATCATAGGCCTGCCGGGAACGATAGACAATGACCTTTACGGCACAGACAGCACGATTGGGTACGATACCGCCCTGAACACCATCGTGGAGTGCGTGGATAAAATACGCGACACCGCTACCTCGCACGACAGGATATTCTTCGTGGAAGTGATGGGGCGCGACGCAGGCTTCCTGGCGCAGAACAGCGCTATTGCCGTAGGGGCAGAGGCCGCCATCATTCCGGAAGACAAGACGGACATCGACCAGCTGGAGCAATTCATCAATCATGGCAAGCGAAAGAGCAAGAATAGCTCGATTGTCATCGTCTCCGAAAGCCCGAAAGACGGCGGCGCAATGCACTACGCCGAAAGGGTGCGCAAGGAATATCCTCAGTACGACGTGCGCGTCACCATCCTGGGCCACCTGCAGAGAGGAGGCTCGCCTTCCGCAGAGGACAGGATACTGGCAAGCCGGCTGGGATACGCCTCCATCGAGGCCCTGCTAGAGGGCCAGAGGAACATCATGATAGGCATACAGAACGGCCAGGTGGTGTACGTCCCTATCGACAAAGCCATAAAGAAAGACAAGCCAATCGATCGCGAGCTGATAAACGTTCTCGCCGTGCTTTCGATTTAGTTTGCCAGACTCGAAAATATTTACTATCTTTGCGACCCCTATTTTGTGTAGGGATCGCAAATTTTTTATGTTAAACCATTAAAGATCAAGACAGTGGACACACTTAGCTACAAAACGGCATCGCTCAATAAGGCGACCGTAAACAAAGGTTGGGTCGTGATCGATGCCACGGATCAGGAACTCGGACGCCTTGCATCAAGGCTCGCTCTCGTCCTTCGCGGAAAGAACAAGCCTGGTTACACTCCTCACGTGGACTGCGGTGACAATGTCATCGTGGTTAACGCCGAGAAAGTAATCCTGAAAGGCAAGAAGATGACTGAACGCGTTTACACTCGTTACACGGGCTACCCTGGCGGACAGCGTTTCACGACTCCGAAGGAGATCCTTCAGAGGAGACCTGCCGAACTAGTAAGGAGAGCTGTCAAAGGCATGCTCCCTAAAACTCGTCTTGGCGACCAGATTCTCAAGAACCTGCACGTTTACGCAGGCCCTGAGCATCCTCACCAGGCACAGAATCCTAAAGTTATTAAGTTGAACGAAATCTAACACAGCAAATGGAACAAAAAAACGCCCTTGGAAGACGTAAATCAGCCGTCGCTCGTGTTTATCTTGCGCCCGGGAAAGGCAACGTCACGATCAACAATCGTCCTCTGAATGAGTATTTCAAGCAGGAGAACCTTGTTTACATCGTGAACCAGCCATTCGTGGTCACCAAGACAGAAGGTCAGTTTGACGTGAAGGTTAACATCGTAGGCGGAGGCACGAAAGGCCAGGCAGAAGCTATAAGGCTTGGGATTTCACGCGCTCTGAGCAATCTCGACAGAGAGGCTTACCGCGCTGCCCTTAAGGCAGAAGGCTTCCTCACCCGCGATTCTCGCGAAGTCGAGAGAAAGAAACCTGGTCAGCCTGGCGCACGTGCTCACTTCCAATTCAGCAAACGTTAATATTGCTGAGCTGATTTATGTCAAAGCACGGTCCGCTCGAAGAAACTCTGCTGACTTCGGCATATTCATAGGAATATTTTTCCTTCGAATTGCGAACTACCGCAGAGTTGACGGAACCGCGGAAAATTTCGGAGACTGGCAATGCCACTGCTCCGGGATTGAAGAAAAGAGTCTGAAAGGTCCAACGGCAAACGACCTCGAAGAAAAAGTTTAAAAACTTAAAAATTAACATTACAATGCCAAGAACAAATTTCCAAGAACTTCTTGATGCACGCGTGCATTTCGGACATTTGGCAAGGAAATGGAACCCTAAGATGGCTCCTTTCATCTTCGGCCAGAAAAATGGAATACACATCATAGACTTGCACAAGACCATCGTCGCAATAGACGAGGCTGCCGATGCTATGAAAGAGCTTGCCCGCTCAGGTCGCAAGATTCTCTTCGTAGCTACGAAGAAACAGGCTAAAGAGCTTGTTTCTGAAAAGGCGACGGCAGTCAACATGCCATCGATAACCGAGCGCTGGGCAGGCGGTATGCTCACCAACTTCCCGACAGTGCGCAAGGCTATCAAGAAAATGAACACCATCGATAAGATGAAAGAGGACGGCACCTACGAGAAACTCGCTAAGAGAGAGCGTCTGCAGGTGGACCGTCAAAGGGCTAAGCTCGAGAAGAACCTCGGTTCCATCAAGGACATGAGCCGCCTTCCATCGGCACTATTCGTCGTTGACATCCAGAAGGAAGCCAACGCCGTCAAAGAGGCTAACCGCCTCAACATTCCGGTATTCGCAATGGTTGACACATGCTGCGATCCTACCCACATTGATTATGTGATACCGGCAAATGACGACGCAGTAGAGTCTATTCAGTTAATAATGAATATTCTCTGCCAGGCAATCCAGGAAGGTCTGGACGAAAGGAAGATGGAGAAAGAAAAAGAGGAGACTGAGGAGAATGCAGAGGGAGAGGCTCTCTCCAATCCTACAGGGAAGAAGCTTCGCGCTCGCAAGACTGCAAAGCCTGTTGACGTTGAGGCAGAGGCCGCAGAAGAGGATGCTCCGAAAGACGAGCCAAAAGCACCTAAGGCTGAAGAGCCAGAGGCTCCTGCAGCACCGGTGGCCGAAAGCCAGGCAGAGGAACCAAAAGCTGAATGATTTTTTTATAAAGGAGAACGAAAAATGGCAATTTCCGCACAAGACGTAATGAAATTACGCAAAATGACGCAGGCCGGAATGATGGACTGCAAAAAAGCACTTGAAGAAGCCAACGGAGATTTCGACAAAGCCGTCGAGATCATTCGCGAGAAAGGTAAGCTCGTGGCTGCCAAAAGAGCAGATCGTGAGACTACCGAAGGTGCGGTTCGCATTCGCATAGAAGGGAACAAGGCAATCATCGTATGCTTAGGCTGCGAGACCGACTTCGTTTCCGCGACTGACAACTTCAAGAGCCTTGCAGACGAAATCGCCGACGCTGCCATTAAGAACTTCCCTGCAGACCTCGATGCCCTCAAAGCATGCAAATGCTCTAACGGACATACCGTCGAGGAAGAAATCTCCGCTCTCACTGGCAAAACTGGAGAGAAGCTGGTTCTCGCTTATTACGACCATCTTGAGGCTCCATACATTTCACAATATGTTCACAACAACAATAAAGTTGGATCAATCGTAGCTTTCAACAAGGAAGTTTCAGCAGAGATTGGCAAGAACGTCGCACAGCAGGTAACTGCAATGAGCCCTGTTTCCGTTTCTGCCGACGATTGCCCTAAGGATGCCGTCGAGAAAGAATTGGAGATGTACAAGCAGCAGATCGCTGAGGATCCGAAGATGGCCGGCAAGCCAGAGGCTATGCTAGAGAATATAGCCAAAGGCAAGCTGAACAAGTACTTCAAAGAAAGGACTCTTCTGGCTCAGGAATTCATCTGGGACAACAAGCTCAGCGTCGCCGATTACATCAAGGCCGGTGACAAAGATGCGACAGTAACTGCATTCAGAAGGTTCTCTTTAAGCGACTAAGCTTTATAAGCTCTTGATATTCAGGCAGACGCACCATGCGATCTACCTTTTTTGCGTCCTGTCCAGGGCATAAAAAAGGGATCGTTAAAAATCACTTCTTAATCGATCCCCGTAATAGATGAATAGAGTTTTTTTTCAAGAAGAATAGAGCTTGCATCACTGCATGCTCTATTCGCAATTCTAACCTAAAACTTTACCTATGAAAAAACTTGCATAAAGGTAGTATTTTGTTTTTAATAAACCAATTCGTTGCATGATAAATTGGCCAAAATTGCAGAAAACATAGTCAAAAATACCGAATTAATTGTTTTTGGAATTTTCATCAGTTGATTTTTCCTCTACTTTTGGCGCTGATTTCTCATCAAGTTTTATCTGCTTGATGACTACATCGTGCAACGGCCTGTCTTTATTGTCGGTAGCGACCTGGGCTATGCGGTCGATGACATCCAGTCCTTCGATGGTCTCGCCGAACACTGTGTATTCACCATCTAGCGGAGCGCAAGCCACAGGATCCTGCACAATGTAGAACTGAGAGCCAGAAGACTCCTTCTTCGGATTGGCAGCATCTCCACGCCTAGCGGCTGCAAGAGCGCCCTTCTTGTGTTTGTATTCTGGAACGAACTCAGCCGGAATAGTGTATCCTGGGCCTCCTTGGCCATATTTAGCGACTGCGGCTGCCGATGTGTCGCGAGTGTAAGGGTCTCCGCCTTGGATCATGAATCTATTGATCACGCGGTGGAACAGCAGACCATCATAATAACCAGAAAGAGCCAGCTTCGCAAAATTCTCGCGATGTTTTGGCGTCTTGCCGTAGAGTTTAACCTTGATTGTTCCCATGTCAGTGACGATGTCGAAAATCGGTTCGTCTGGCAGATTCTGTAGAGTAGTCATAGCTTCTTTTTCTTTTTGTTCTTTCTGAGCTTTTGCGATTGAGTCTTGGCGAGCCTGCTCGATGGCGGCTCCCTCGGCTGCTTTCTGTTGCGCCTTCTTAGCGCCGTTGTTGCATCCTGCTGCTATCAGAGCAATTGCAGCAATGCTGAGAGCGATGGTGGTGATTGAATGTTTCATAATAGCATATTGAATATAACATGTTCATTTACCTGGATCCTGAATCAAGTTCAGGATGACGTGGGGGGTCGTTCCGGATGACGGTAAGTCGTCATGTTCAAAGATAGTCATTTGGGGTGAATTTCAATTGCTATTCTCCGTTGAAAAGCATAATTTTGTGAATTAAACGGAAGCATCCAGAAATGAAAAATTACCGCATCTTCGTAGAGAAGCATCCTGAGTTCCAGGTTGAAGCAAAAAGCCTTCTGGCAGAACTTAACGAGAACCTTTCACTGAATCTCAAATCACTGAGGCTGTTAAACGTCTATGACCTGTTCGGCTTCACCAAAGAACTGCTGGAGAAATGTCGATACAGCGTTTTCGGCGAAATCGTGACAGACAGCGTCATCGATTCGATTGACCTGGAAGGAAAGAAATATATCGCCGTGGAATACCTTCCAGGGCAGTTCGACCAAAGGGCAGCATCAGCCATCGACTGCGTGCACCTGATTGACCCTGCGGCGAATATAAACATCAAGAGTTCCAAGCTGATAATAGTGGATGATGATGCGACGGAAGAGACGCTGGGGAAAATCCGTCACTATTGCATCAACCCTGTGGAATCTCGGACGAAGGATCTTTCCAAACTGACGGATGCTGAGCAGGCAGCCGTGAAGCCGGTTCCCGTGCTCGAGGGCTTCAGGAATATGTCAACGGCTTCCGAACGCGAGGCCTATTGCAAAAAAATGGGCCTTGCGATGAACGCCGATGACCTGAACGAGGTCGTGAAATATTTCACGGAGGAAGGCCGCGACCCTAACGAGACAGAGCTGCGCATCCTGGACACTTACTGGAGCGACCACTGCCGCCACACCACGTTCACGACCGAACTTGAGGAAATCGGAATCGAAGATTCGTTCATAAAGGAGGATATCGAGGGCACGATGGAGCTGTACCTGAAGATGCGCAAGGATCTTGGACGTGAGCAAAAGGGGATGAACCTCATGGACATGGCCACGATCGGCGCGAAGCATCTCCGCAAGGCTGGAAAGCTGGACGACATGGAAGTCAGCGAGGAAAATAACGCCTGCAGCATATTCATAGACGTAGATGTTGATGGCGCAGTCGAGAGGTGGCTGCTGATGTTCAAGAACGAGACTCACAACCATCCGACCGAGATCGAGCCATTCGGTGGTGCTGCAACCTGCCTTGGAGGCGCAATCAGGGATCCTCTTTCGGGACGTTCCTACGTCTATCAGGCAATGCGAGTGACCGGAGCAGGGGACATCTGGAAGCCAGTTTCCGAAACGCTGCCAGGCAAGCTGCCGCAGAAAGTCATCACGAAGCAGGCTGCCCGCGGATATTCCAGCTACGGCAACCAGATCGGCCTTGCGACCACACATGTAAGGGAAATATATCACGATGGGTACACGGCCAAGAGGCTTGAAGTCGGGGCGGTGGTAGGAGCTGTCAAGGCCTCTAACGTGCGCCGAGAGAGTCCCAAGCCAGGGGACGTGGTGCTGATGCTTGGAGGACGCACTGGGCGTGATGGAATCGGTGGCGCGACAGGCTCTTCCAAGGAACACACGGAGGAGTCTCTGGAGACCTGTGGAAGCGAGGTGCAGAAAGGTAACGCTCCGGAGGAGAGGAAGCTGGAAAGACTATTCAGAAGGCCGGAGGTGACGAAACTCATCAAGAAGTCCAATGATTTCGGAGCCGGCGGAGTGAGCGTCGCAATCGGCGAGCTTACTGACGGACTGGACATTTATCTGGACAGGGTTCCGGTCAAGTACAGCGGAATGAACACAACCGAACTGGCAATCAGCGAGTCGCAGGAGAGGATGGCTGTCGTGGTGGAAGCCAAAGACGAAGACATATTCAAGGAATATTGCCATGAAGAGAACATCGAAGTGACTCACGTTGCGGACGTTACCGACACGGAGAGGATGAAGATGCATTATGGCGGCACGGTGGTCGTGGATTTAAAGAGAAGCTTCATCGACAGCGCTGGAGCTAAACATTATTCCAAGGCTGAAATAGGGGCAGTGCCGGAAAACGATCCATTCTACCGTGACGTGCCGGGAAAGAGCCTTAAAGAAAGAATGTTCAGCAATCTGCAAGATCCGAACGTGACCTGCCAGAAAGGTCTCATAGAGATGTTCGATTCCACCATAGGACGATCTACGGTGCTTATGCCGTTCGGAGGCGAACTACAGGCCACCGAGACTCAGGTTTCAGTGCAGAAGCTGCCTACGGACGGGTTCACGAATACTGCCAGCATGATGGCATTCGGATTTAATCCTGACCTCTGCGAATGGAGCGCTTATCATGGCGCGGCATATTCAATGGTCGAGGCTTGCAGCAAAATAGTGGCTGCTGGCGGATGCTGGGAGACCATGCGCTTCTCTTGCCAGGAATATTTTGAAAGAATGACATCTGACCCTAAGGTCTGGGGCAAGCCAGCGGCAGCCCTGCTTGGCTCGCTGAAGATGCAAGAAGAGCTTGGCCTGCCTTCAATCGGAGGCAAGGATTCAATGAGCGGATCGTTCGAGACAGAGAAGGGGCTCATTCACGTGCCGCCTACATTCATTGCATTCGGGATAACTCCTGTCAAGGTTAAGAACGTGATTTCTCCGGAATTCAAATGGGAAGGCGACAGGCTGTATCTAGTGAAGCATACCCCCAAGGAGAACTTCATGCCTGACACGCAGCAGCTTATGAAGAACTGGAACCATATTCAGGAAAAGATAGCTGACGGCACTATAGTTTCCGCATGGTCCGTCGGCTTCGGCGGAGTTGCGGAAGCTCTTTGCAAGATGAGTTTTGGCAATGCATTCGGTTTCGACGTGCACCTCGACGAGGAGGATTTGTTCAATCTAAGCTATGGTTCCATCGTGGTAGAAACAGATGGTCACGCACTAGATTTCGAGAATGCCATCGAGCTAGGCCACGTGACTTCAGGCGAGGATGGAAATGTTCTCGTGAACGGCACTTCGATCTCGATTTTCGAGCTGATGGATTTCAACGGGTCGCTGTTCGACAAGGTTTATCCTTCTACCAGCAAGCCTGACTTCAAGCGCCTGATGCCTAAGGGTTCGGAAGGCATGAAACCGTTCAAGGCTCATAAAGCAGACTTACAATACCATGGGCCTGCGGTCGATAAGGTCAGGGTTTATATTCCTGTATTCCCTGGCACCAACTGCGACTACGATTCGGCGAAGGCTTTCCGCAAGGCGGGCGCAGAACCTTTCATGAGCGTGTTCAAGAACCTCAGCGAACAGGACGTGCTGGATTCAATCGCCGAAATGAAAGAAAACATCGACGAATGCCAGATACTGATGCTTTCCGGCGGTTTCTCTGCTGGAGACGAGCCTGACGGAAGCGGGAAGTTCATCGCCAACGTCCTGAACAACAAGGACATAGCAGATGCAATCGAACGCCTACTGCAAAGGGACGGCCTGATTTTAGGAATATGCAATGGATTCCAGGCTCTGGTGAAATCCGGCCTGCTGCCTTACGGCCACCTTGGAATGGTCACTAAGGACTCGCCTACCCTGTTCAGGAACGACATCAACAGACATATCTCCCAGATGGTCACCACTAGGGTTTCCACAACAAATTCGCCTTGGCTGTCGGGCCTGAACATAGGGGATGAGTTCTCCATCCCAGTAAGTCACGGCGAGGGAAAATTTGTCTTGAACGATGACATTGCCCGCGAGCTGTTCGCCAACGGCCAGGTGGCCTTCCAGTACGTAGACCCGCTCACCGATGAGGTCACGATGGAGTCGCCTTACAATCCTAACGGCTCTTACTATGCAATCGAGGGCATCATATCCAAGGATGGAAAAATCCTTGGCAAAATGGGGCACAGCGAGCGCTACGAAGATGGTCTGTTCAAAAATATCGAGGCTGACCTCGAGCAGCCACTCTTCGAGAATGCGGTGCGCTACTTCCGCACAGGCTCTGCTCACGCCAGCTCGCATGCTTCCGAGAACGGCAATGGCACCCGGAAACAGAATTCATAATATTCATTGAATATGGAAAAGACTGGAATAGTTCATGATGGAGTTTCCATCAAAATATATGACACCGAGGACCCGGAGAAAGTCATAATCAGCTTCACCGATGAAATCACTGCCTACAAGAAAATCAAGAAGGCGGTCATCAAGGGCAAGGGGAAATATTGCAATGGCATTTCCTGCGAGATTTCAAGAATATTGCAGGAGAACGGTGTGCCGACGAGTTTCATAGAGAAACTGTCCGATACTGAACAGCTTTGCTGGAAGACGAGCGTCATCCCGATGGAAGTCATCGTCCGCAATGTCATCGCCGGTTCCATGGCACAGAGGCTGGGGTTGGAAGAAGGCATCGTTCCGAGAGAACCTGTCTACGACCTCTGTTACAAGTCCGACATACTCTGTGACCCTCTGATCAACGACTCGCAGGCACTGGCCATCGGCCTGGTAAGCCAGGAAGAACTGAATCAAATATATTCAATGACGCAAAAGGTGAATGCGGTGCTGGTCCCTATGTTCAAGAGCATCGGCATCACTCTGGTGGACTTCAAGACTGAATATGGCCACATGCCTGACGGGAGACTTGTCATGAGCGATGACATCACTCCGGACAGCGCACGCCTCTGGGACATCGCTACAGGCCAGCGTCTCGACAAAGACCGTTTCCGTCACGACAACGGCAGAGTCGGCGAAGCGTACAAAGACGTTTATGAAAGGCTGACCAATCGCTGAAAGTTCCAATGAGACGCCGAAAAGAACATAAGCGAAACGCTACAATATATCTTGTAAATACATTTTAAATTGGAATTATCAGTTATGCGGAATCTATATTTGACGAACACTCTTTCGAGGAAGAAAGAACTTTTCACCCCGATAAACCCTGGCCACGTGGGAATGTATGTCTGCGGGCCTACGGTTTATGGCGATGCCCATCTGGGTCACGCTCGCCCGGGAGTAACTTTCGACGTGCTTTTCAGGCTCTTGAAACATCTGGGATACAAGGTCCGCTATGTCAGGAATATAACTGATGTAGGCCATTTGGAGCACGATGCGGACGAGGGCGAGGACAAGATTGCGAAGAAGGCCCGCTTGGAGCAGCTGGAGCCGATGGAGATCGTGCAGACATACACGTTCCGCTACCACGAGGCGATGCGCCAGCTGAATGTCGCGCCGCCTTCCATCGAGCCACGTGCCAGCGGCCACATTATCGAGCAGATTGAAACGGTGAAGAAGATTCTGGATGCCGGCTTTGCCTACATCAGCAACGGCAGCGTGTATTTCGACGTTGCCGCATACAATAAGAAATATCATTACGGAGTGCTTTCCGGGCGCACTCTGGATGACACTCTGGAAGGTACCCGCACCCTTGACGGCCAGAGCGACAAAAGGGCGCCATACGACTTTGCGCTGTGGAAGAAGGCAGACCCGACGCACATCATGCACTGGCCGAGCCCATGGAGCGAAGGCTTCCCGGGATGGCATCTGGAATGCTCCGTGATGGGCGAGAAATATCTCGGCCAGGAGTTTGACATTCATGGGGGCGGAATGGACCTTATGTTCCCTCACCACGAATGCGAGATCGCTCAGAATGAGGCTTCACGCAGCACCCAGGGAGTGCATTACTGGGTACACAACAATATGATTACCATCAATGGGCAGAAGATGGGCAAGTCCCTTGGCAATTTCATCACGTTGCCACAGCTATTCACCGGCGACCACCCGAAGCTCGAACAAGCATATTCCCCGATGACCATCCGCTTCTTCATCCTCCAAGCCCACTACCGTGGAACTCTGGATTTCAGCAATGAGGCTCTGCAGGCCGCAGAGAAAGGTTACAAGCGCGTTATGCAGGGGTACAAGGATTTGAAGGCTCTCGCGAAGGCCGCTGGCATTGAGCCAACTGCCAAGGGCACCGAAGGCAATCCTGCCGATGCAATGCAGTACGGTGAATTCATTGACGCCGTAGCTCCAGAGGCCGCTGTTCTAGCATCAGCGTCTCCTGCCTCTGCCGAAGCCCCTGCTCCAGTCGCCGACAGTGAAGCAATCGTCAAGATATTCAATGATGCCTACGAAGCTCTCTGCGATGACCTCAATACCCCTGTCGCACTAGCAAACGTATTCGAGGCTGTCCGGATAATCAATTCTGCCAAAGCAGGCGAGCTCAAACTAAGCCGGAATGACCTCAGCACCCTCCTAACCTTGTTCGACAACGTGGTGTTCGGAGTGATGGGCCTCAGGGATGAGTCAGCAGCCGAATCTGGAGACAAGCATGTCGTGGACGGGCTCATGGACATGGTGCTGGACGAACGCGCAAAGGCCAAGGCGGCTAAAGACTGGACTACCAGCGATGCCATCCGCGACCACCTCAAAGCCCTCGGCATTACCGTCAAAGACACCAAAGACGGCTCCGAGTGGACGATTGAATAACTCAGCTACCCGCAAACTTTAGAGGGTACTCCGATATCCAGCGGCAACGTATTAATTATTAATATGTTATATTAGACCCTAAAAGTATCCTGTCTAAAATTTACATGATACTTCCCAAATGCTCATTCTGGGTGCTTCTGCGCTTGCTTACGAAAGTATCCTGTGTAAGCATCTCCTGGATGCCGTTGACGGGGCATATTCCTGCCGCCACCTTAGATTAGGTCCAGCCATCCTTTCCCATACGGTGCTGATGCTCAACCTATCGGAATATGTGAGGGGCAGGGATTTAGGCGGAGAAGAAAAACAAAATTCCAACAGGAAAGATTTTCTAAAACGATAAAATATTAGTAACTTTCTCTTAAACTATAGGATATTATCAAACGGAAGATTGTTATCATATGGTGAATATATTTCCATATTCTCCGACTGACTCAATCATGGTTTTTTACGATGCTCAGAATCACTCGATAGGTGGTAACAGAATTGATGATTTCCGCTGCTTTTTTAAGGTAAAACAATAGCGTTGTCATGAGAAAGACAATTATCTTTTCCATTATCGTTGGAATGTCCTTGTCTGCCTATGGTCAAGATACGGCTCGATTAGTCCCGCCATTATCTGAGATTTATGCTAAATCAGGGATTAAGGTAGGGGTGCCTGCTAGATTCTCTATCATTGAAGGAAGCGACTGTATATGGATAAGCGATGATGGCACGACACCTGTGGATGCATTCGCGTGCCGTATTAAAAGCGATCAAGGTGATGGTGAGGTGATGGTGAGAGGCTTATATCCTGCGTTTCTAACGGAAGGGAAGAAGGACAACATAGCGTCACCATTGAGATATGCAGAGAGAGAAATGAAAATCTTGGATAAAATTCAAGGAAAGAATATCGATGCTGAAGGTCCCTTCTTGATTGAAGATCGGTTAAGTTGCATTTCAGGGGAGCAGGTTCGCAGTATCTGCAATGCAGACAGAATCTATTATTATGACGTTGACCTGTCTAAAACAAAATTCGTAAGAACAAAGGGCAGAAGCTTGATTAGCATTGATGGTTTGACCTATGCGAAAAGGGTATATATTTGCAAGGAAGGAGGATATTACCTTACATTTCTGGTTTTATTGCCTAACGATGACGAAAAACTATTTCTGAATATTCTGATGGACGTGTCCAGAGAGATTTGGTTTGATGGCGAAGAAATCAGGAAGAAATGGATATTAGTGCCTGAATAAAACGGCCACTAAGTTAGGACTGCCCGAAATAATCCATGGGAGGAACCGTCGGTGTAACAATAATGTCATTTATGAATATTTTACAGAATATTAACAGCAAAAAGCAACATATTACAAGATTTTTAGCGAAATTTGCAAGCAATTCCCGATTTAAAAGTTAAACTTTTTCCGAGAGCACACAAAGACATAGAGAATGAACGCTAAAAGTCTGATAACCCCGCTTGGGAGCTGGAAATTCTGGAAAGAATTCATCATCATGACGATTGCCATGATGCTGGCTTCCGCCGGGGTGTATTATTTCGTGGTTCCTGCCAATCTGGTGTTAGGTTCGACAGCTGGTCTCGCCATCGTCATCTCTAATCTGTTCGTGGCAGCAGGGATTCCGCTCAAAGTGTCAACTGTAATATTAATCTTGAACGTCATCCTTCTGTTTCTTGCCTGGGTGCTCTGTGGGAAGGAATTCGGAGCGAAGACAATCTACACTTCACTGATTCTTGGCCCCATGATGGATCTCTGGGAGCTCATCCTCCCCTTCCAGAAACTGATCCCTGCCGGAGAGACCTCAGTAATGGGCGACATTTGGTTCGACCTGCTCTGCTTCGTGATGATAGTGAGCGTCTCCCAGACCATCCTGTTCCACATCAACGCATCTTCAGGCGGCCTGGATATCGTGGCCAAAATAATAAACAAGTATTTTCACATAGACATCGGCGAAGCCGTGACTGTCTCTGGACTGGTGATCTGCCTCACTGCCTTCGCTGTCAATCCTTTCCGCCTGGTAGTCATCGGACTGATCGGAACTTGGATCAACGGCATTGCAGTTGACTATTTCACGGCAATAATCAACAGAAGGAAGCGCGTCTGCATAATTTGCGATGAACACGACAAAGTCCGTGAATATATCATCTGCACGCTTCAGCGCGGATGCAGCCTCTACGAGGTTACGGGTGGATACAATGGAAGGAAGAACGTGGAAATCGAGAGCCTGCTGACCAAAGATGAGTTCGCAAAAGTGATGAACTACATGAAAGAGAACGGCATGCACTCCTTCGTCTCCGCCAGCAACGTCAGCGAAGTCTACGGCCTATGGAACAATGCCAAGAAAAAGCCAAGACCCAAGCCGGCAAAGGAGAAATTATTCCAAGATTGACTACCTTTGCTAAAAGGAAAAATATTCACGAATATGAAATTCATCAGTTGGAACGTGAACGGGCTGAGAGCCTGCGCCGGAAAAGGTTTCGAAGACACATTCAATGCTCTTGATGCCGATTTCTTCTGCCTTCAGGAAACGAAAATGCAGCCAGGGCAGCTGGACATGGAATTCCTGGGCTACCATTCATACTGGAACTCAGCAGAGAAAAAGGGCTATTCCGGCACGGCTATATATTCAAGGCATGAGCCTTTGAGCGTGACTTTCGGCATGGGAATAGAGGACCACGACCACGAGGGCCGCATCATAACCCTTGAGATGCCAGCGTTCTATCTAGTCTGCGTCTATACGCCTAATTCTCAGGACGGCCTGAAGCGGCTCGGTTACAGAATGACCTGGGACGATGCTTTTCGTGAATATGTTGCCGGCCTTAAAAAGAAAAAAGGGGTGGTAATTTGCGGAGACATGAACGTCGCCCACGAGGAAATCGACATCAAGAATCCCTCCACGAACCGCCACAACGCTGGATTCACCGATGAGGAGAGGGAAAAATTCACGGAACTGCTGAAAGCAGGGTTCACGGACACGTGGCGCCTTCTGAATCCCGAGACCGTGAAATATTCCTGGTGGTCGTACCGCTTTCATGCCCGCGAGAACAACGCAGGGTGGCGCATCGACTATTTCGTGGTTTCCGATGACCTGAAGGATAAAATAAAGGGAGCCGAAATCCACAACGAAATATTCGGTTCCGACCATTGCCCCGTTGAACTGGACCTGGACATATGATTTTCTATTTCTCATCTGCCGGCAATTCGAAATGGGCAGCGGAGACAGTCGCAGCAAAGACAGGCGACCGGCTGATATATATTCCCGAAGCCATCGACAGAGGCAGCTATGACTATGTTTTAGCGCCGCAGGAGCGGCTCGGCTTCATATTCCCGGTGCACGGCTGGAGACCTTCCATCATAGTCCGCCGCTTCGTCAGGAGGCTCGTCATCAAAGGCTACGACCCCGAGAACACATATTCCTACATGGTAGTGACGGCTGGCGACACAATCGGCCGCACTGCTGAAATATTCCGGAAGGATTTGCTGGCAAGGGGCATTGCCCTCAGCTCTGCCTTCACTCTGCTGATGCCGGAGTCCTACCTAGGCCTGCCTGGGTTCAATCTGGACACGCCGGAAAAAGAGAGACAGAAACTTGCCAAGGCGGAAAAAGATTTAAATGAATATACCGCCGATATCCTTGGCCGCCGCCGAGGTGTGGCGATAACCGTAAAAGGCCCGGTCCCATGGTTTTACAGCGGAATCATCGGCAGCATATTCCTTCACCAGATAATCACCGACCGCAAATTCGAAGTGAATCCTGACCTCTGCATCAAATGTGGCAAGTGCGCCGAGATTTGCCCTGTCCACGACATCGACGGCGGACCGGGCAAAGCCCCCGTCTGGAAGCATAACGGCCTGTGTCTCAGCTGCTTTTCGTGCTACCACCATTGCCCGAAGAATGCGATTTCCTACGGCAGAGCCACATCAGGCAAAGGCCAGTATTATTTCGGCCACACTTCCGACTAAGACTTCCCCAGAATATTCCATCTTTCCCTGATGACCTCTTCGTCGAAACTGATGGTTCCGAACAGGTCACCGATGTACTTCATGCTGTTTTTCGCTGCCTCGTCAGTCAGGAGAAGCAGGACGTCGTAATGATATCCGCCTTCTTTGAGAATGAACACATGGACGGCTTTCTTGTAGATTGACGAATCGAATGACAGCTCCGCTCCTTTCGTGCCATATACCATCCCTTCCGACAATGGCGCAGAATGATAGCAAAGCTTGTCGGCATTGAACGCCTGGCGTACGTCGGCACCAGAGATTTCATTCAAGAAAACCAGGGGATCGTAGCTACTCGGCTTCCCGTCCACATGTTTCGAGTCCTCGTCTATGAGATTGTGAACTTGGAACACTTCTCTGTAGATGTACCCCATATAGCCATTCACGGAGTCATCTACGCCCTTCGTAATGTAATTGTACGCTGGCATGGAATACAGAATTGCGCACTGCCCGTCGCTGCTGAAAGCCGCAGTGGTGAACAGACCGTTCTTGATTTTGGAATTCTTCAAGTTTCCTTGCCAAATCATGTTCACCTCCTTGGCAACGTACCCATCCGGAACGCTGATCTTTACGCCAAAGGATTTGTACGCAAGCTCAAAGGTGTTCTGAGGCTCCTGCGCAAAGAGATTGCCTGATGGCAATAACAACATGCCCGCTAATAATATGAGAGAATAAAATGCTTTTTTCATAATCAGCTATTATTTTTAGTTTCAGGTGGTTATAATCGTGGCCTATATCTGCTTAAAGATAATATTTTTTTTAAAAGGAAAACAAATCATTAAGCCACAACGCACGAAATACCACCACGCCATCCTGAACGACCCGCCACGTCCAGAACGTTTCACCCAGTCATCCTGAACGACCCGCCACGACATCCTGTACGACCTCCTCGTCCAGAACGTTTCACCAAGTCATCCTGAACGACCCGCCACGTCATCCTGTACGACCTCCTCGTCCAGAACGTTTCACCAAGTCATCCTGAACGACCCGCCACGTCCAGAACGTCTCACCAAGTCACCCTGAACGACCCGCCACGACATCCTGTACGACCTCCTCGTCCAGAACGTCTCACCAAGTCACCCTGAACGACCCGCCACGACATCCTGAACGACCGCCACGTCCAGAACGTTTCACCAAGTCATCCTGAACGACCCGCCACGTCATCCTGAACGACCGCCTCGTCCAGAACGTTTCACCAAGTCATCCTGAACGACCCGCCACGTCATCCTGAACGACCCGCCAAGTCATCCTGAACGACCAGCCTCGTCATCCTGTACGACCTCCTCGTCCAGAACGTTTCACCAAGTCATCCTGAACGACCCGCCACGTCATCCTGAACATGTTTCAGGATCTGTTCTTCGCTAACCTAGATTCCGGATCAAGTCCGGATGACATAATAAAAACAAGCCCAGATTCCTGGTCAAGCTCGGATGCCGGAAGAAGGATGAACTCATTTTACCGTCAACGTGAAATGCAGGGCTGTCGGTGAAGCATTGGTCGCAAAGCATACATCCATGTTCTCGCTCAGAATGACGAGAATTCATCGGCAACGGTATAGTGCCACCGGCTGGCTTGTAATGAAGGACTGCGCCGCCCACCCAGCTTCTAGAACGGGGGTCGGCAATGGGAATATGTTTCCTTGGCTCTTATAATGAATATCACCGTTGCCTACGATTGTGAATAGTCACAACCTCTCTTCAAGGCTTCACAAAACCTTGTCGATGCGGGAGGATTTTTCAATAATGTCTGTGCCCGCCTTCGCTCTCTCCAAGGTTCCACAAAACCTTGTCGATGCGGAAGCAATCAAGAATCACATAAGGATATTCAAACCGTTCGGAAGCAGTGTCTTGCAAAACGCTGTCGAGGCAGGCTGCACAGAAGTGCGCAGGGAATGGCGTGTCTCGACATCGAGGCCTTCCTAGAGCCACGTTGTCGGCCAGCACCCCTTTGCAGAGCCACCAGAAAGCCCTGCCCCGACAGCACTTTGCGAAATTCCGCTCCAGTATCCGGGACGACACCACGTCATCCCAGACAGTCTTGCACTAGGCTCGGTGTGCGATTCGGCCTTCTTGCACACCGCAAGTAGGGCTGAGAGCAGGCGTGGTGGCTGTGGGGAACAGCGTACGGAGTGACTGAGGAGAACAGCGTACGGGGTTGTGGGGAAAAGCGTACGGGGTGGCTGAGGTGGAAAGTGTATGTGGTGGCTGATGGTGGGGTAAGGGGTGGGATGGGTCACTCGCAATTGAACTTCTCTACGAACTTGCCGTCTTTCGTGTATGGCAGCCATTTGCCAGGCTTTGCGCCGGACTTCGGGACTGGTGGCATCACATGGTCAGATTCTCCTGATGGCTTTGCTCCATTCGGGTCGCCGAACTTCGCGAAATTGGTCCAGTAATCAACCATCTTTCCACTTAACTCGTAATCTTCTTTGGTAAATGGCCTCCAGGCATTCTTCAAGGTGCCGAACATGTACCATAATTCAGAGGAGTGGAAAGCTCCGTGGTTCTGCTCAGGTTCATCTCCAGGGAGATCGCGCTCGAAAACGTAGCAATACACGGGCTTTTCCGACAGCGAATCCCTCAGAGCGCAGAACCTTTCTACTGGCTGCCCGGCCAAACCAGGTATGTCTCCTGAAGTGCTTCCTATCATATAAGGGATGTCTGCGACTGTCCCCTCTTTCACTGCTTTCGAGAAATCAGTGTCGATGTCTCCGGCAGAATGGGGGGAAAACCTCACGCGATGATTCTTGTATTCAAGGAACCGGTCCCCAAGTTGCAGCAACTGGTCAGCTGGCACTGCCCTAAGCTCTTTCAATGAGGATGCCACGGCATATTCAGAGGATCCGGCGGAGGACGGTGCGCGCAGGCCGGGAGAGGTCCCGGCATATTCAGAGAACTCGACGCCGATGGAATCGTAATGCTCCTGCGGCGGGAATATACCGCCATCCGTTACTCCGCCGCCGCTCTGGATGATCGCATGCGCCATCAGGTCCCTCGAAGCCGGAGAGGCAACAAGGGTTCGCACACTCATTCCACCAGCGCTTTGCCCCAGGATGGTGATGTTCGATGGATCTCCGCCAAATTGGGCGATATTTTTCTTAATCCACTTCAACGCAGCTATCTGGTCATATATTCCATAATTGCCGGAAGCCCCCTCGCCTTCAGCAGAAAGCTCCGGATGAGAGAAGAATCCGAATATGCCGACGCGGTAGTTGATGGTGACCATAATCACACCTCTGGAAGCCCACGCATCCCCATCCATGGTGATTTCGTTTCCCCAGCCGTGATCGAAAGCCCCTCCATGTATCCACATGGCGACCGGAAGCCCCGCATCAGTCTTTCCGACTGTCTTCGCCGGAGCCCACACATTCAGGTACAGACAGTCTTCGTCCATAGCCGGAAGTCCGTCTTGGTAAAACTCCTTCACATAGAACGAAGAAGGGTCGAGAGCGTCCTGCATGGCAATATGCCCGTAATGATCGGCGACCATTACCGTATCCCATGACTGGACAGGCTGCGGCTTCTTCCACCGAAGGTCTCCGACAGGAGGGGCCGCATAAGGGATTCCCTTGTAGACAAGCACCCCCGCCGAATCGGAAGGCACGCCCAGGATCTTCCCACCGGAAATGCTCAGGACCGGATTGCCTTGAGTGCACGAGGCCAGCGCAGCGGCAAGAGCCAGGGCGCATATCCCGAAAATATTCTTTGACATATTCTTTTATTTGAAAAGCTGTGGGGCAAATTTACTGAGGTAGTCTCTCCAATTCCTCCAGATGTGCCCGCCCTCGCTCTCATAATAGGCGTAAGGGTAGCCGGCAGCATCCAATTTAGCCCTGAATTCCTCATTAGACTTGTACAGAAAATCCGTCTTTCCGATTCCTATCCAGTAAAGCGCAGGCTTCTTGGAGAAGAATGCGGAAAGCTTCTCGTCCATATTCTGGTATATCTCGCTCTTATTGTCGTGACCAACCCCGACCGCAGCAGAGAACAAGCCCACATAATTGAATTTGTCAGGGTAGTTCAGGGATATGAAAAGCGAATGAAATCCGCCCATGGAGAGGCCGCATATCGCCCTGCTCTCTTTCTTGGCAATGGTCCTGTAGTGACTATCGACATAGTCGATAATCTCAGGGAAGGCAGATTCGAAAGCTCCTGCCATTCCTCCAGGCACCCGGAATGAAGGCACGTCGTAGCCTTGGGCGTTCTCCCCCGGAGCCGCTTCCAGAGACTGGTAGCCGTTGGTCATGACCACTATCATCGGCTTCGCCTTGCCCTGGGCTATCAGATTGTCCATTATCTGTGAAGCCCTTCCCTGAGTAATCCAAGCTTCTTCGTCCCCGCCTGCCCCGTGCAACAAATACAGGACAGGGTACCGCGTCTTGGAGCTGTTCTCGTAGCCGGCAGGGGTGTAGACAGTCATCCTTCTGCTGAATCCTGAGGCCTTGCTCGGATACCATACCCGGGAAACCGTCCCGTGAGGGACTTCCTGCACCTTGAACAGGTCGCCGATGCCTCCGCTCACTATGAGAGCGCTGGAGAGAGTGGCAACATCCCTGTTCACGAACATGTTGCTTGGATCAATTGTCAACGATCCATCGACAGAAAACCTGTAAGTGTACATTCCGGACTCGACTTTGCATGAAGTCGTGAAGACCCAGACACCGGCAGAATCCTTTTGCATTTCGCCCGGAACAGTGACTTCGGCCTTGCCTCTCGGAGTGTCGATTTCTTTTGTCGGAAGGAAATCCCCGATGACCTGGACGGCTTTAGCAGAAGGGTTCCTGTAACGGAAAGTGATTGTCCCGTCTGAATTAATTTCGGGAGATACCAGAGGCCTGGCATCGAAAATAGCCTCTTGCGCATTGACGGCTAAGCCGAGGAACAAGGACGCAGTGATAATAAATAACTTTCGCATGGCATTATGTGATTAACTGTTCTTGAATATATCCTTTATTCTTTGAATATCCGCCCCAAAGACCGCCTTCACGATCGGGGCCAAGTTTTTTTCATCTCCCTGGATGTGCATCACTTTCTGGACATGGGTCAGGGTTTCCCCAGCCTGCAGCTCCGCCCCTGGAGAAGATGTTTCGATTTCGTAGAACGGGCCCATGATGGAGCCATCCTCCAGAGGGCCATCGTTGTAAGAATTGATTACATCTCCGTTGAACGGGTCGTCCTGATGTCCCCACTGGCCATTGACGTAAGTGGCGCCTTCAGGCGGAGCTCCGCACCAAAGAATGGTAAGGAGCCCTCTCGAAGAGTCGTAACTGCCACAGAGCCCTTTGCTCCTTAATGCATTGAGCCCGATTTTCGAACGCAGCGCACCGTCTATCTTGAAATACACTATGCCATCCTCGGCGACGAGCCTGCCCTCCGGCATCTTTCCGAAATATTCATCATTCACGATTCGGCCACTCTCAGAAGCAGGCTCATCGACGGAAGAGCAGTCGAGATATTCATTGTAAGGAATGAAAACGGTTGTAGTAGGCGTCGGATTGAAGCACCCTAGCATCCAGACATCGATTAGGCCTTCGTCCTTCGACCATGCCTTCGCCCCAGCGTTAGTGATGCAGTTCCTGCTCTCGTAGCCCACCATCCGGATTTCCTTAGGGAGTCTTACCCTGAAAGACTTTTCCACGTCTGCCTTATCCATCAGCGAAACCGTCCTTGAAATGCGTATGTTGAATTCCGTACCGGAGACATTAGTCAGCCTGGCCTCTTTCGAAAGACAGATTTTTCGAGAGCAAGAAGAGTCTACGTCAAAAGCCTCCGTATCAAGCACTTTCGGCACCTGCCAGTTGGCGAAGACTTGCTCGTCGCCGCCTTTGAAATAGAGTGAGAAAGGTCCTCCTTCGGGGCCAAGCCATAAACGCTCCTCTCCTCCGAACGGGCTGAACTGAGGGTCTATCTCACCTTTGGAGATATATTCATAATTCATCCAGCCGAAACTGTCGCCCCCATCACCGGCAGCAGAACTTGTCATCACCCTTCCCTGCCATGCGGGAACCACCAGCACCTTAGAATTCCCATCCTCGGAGATTAGTTCCGAATAGCTTATGCCATTTTCTTTTAAAAATCTGGCATCATATCCATAACTTCCCATATCGAAATTGTTTTTATTGCTGCAGGAGATGGCTAAAACAGCCACCAGCATAGCTTTAGCAATATTTTTATATATATTCATTGTTTCCAGGCAGTGTAGAAATCAATGACATCTGTTATAGCCTTCCGGCACACAGGGCAGAATTCCGGATTGGAATTCGTGCGCATGCGGCAGTCCTCGTATCCCCTCCAGACACCTTTCAGCGAATACCCGGCACCCTCATAAAAACCGGCTTCAGGGTCTTTTCCTATCAGATCCTCCCATTTGCCTTTGAAATTCACTTTCGTAGTGATGTTCTTCTCCCAAGGCTCCACGTCGTGAGGGTACATTGGGATAGCCTCGGCTTCGTAAGCGTACTCGTCCGCAAGACCGGCGAAGCTGTGCCCGAACTCATGCGCGACGACCGGCCTGAACAGCTTATGATGGGTCATCGACAGATTGTAAGAATTAAGGATGCCTCCTCCCCCATACTTCTCCGTGTTCACTAGCACAATAATATGTTCGTAAGGCACGCCAGCGAGGCAGTCATGCAAGTCTTTCAGATTCAGGGTGGTCAGATAACGGTCCGAATAGAAAGTGTCGAAATGGCTGCCCAGGGCAGTACGTCTCCATATTCCATTGCCTGGCTCGCTGGTGCCGCTCTCTTCCGAAACGCTTTCCACGGCAACGATGTTGAACCTGTCTTTCAGGGATTTGAAAGGCTCGTAGGAGAATATGGCATCTTCTGCAGCTCTCGCATCTTTCAGGAATATATTCATTTCATCTTTCGTGTAGCCTTCTGCCACAAAAGCGACATGAATGCAGTTGGATGTGTCTGCTGCCTTGGACAAAGTTTCGTATGGGGTTACTCCCCTCTCGCCCAGATGGCGGATGAGGATGTCCTTAGGGGCGACCATGTGCGTCAAGGTGGCCATGACCTCAAGCCTGTTATTTCGCAAATCGACCCTTATGTCCACAGTGTCTTTAGGCATAGGGACAAGGAATACGTTCTCGAAAGACTTCGTGGTGGCCTGCGCTTCCGGATAGCTAAGCCATTCCTGAAACAGCGTAGAGAACGAGTTCCGGTAAATCACCTTCCCGGTGGCGTGATCCATCACCGTAATCTGGCCGTTTCCCTGGACAGGCAGCTCTGCAAGCCGATGCCTCTTGCCATGCCATTCCGGCAGCTGTTTCAGCTCATCGACGGCAATATGCTGTTCCCTGGCATTGCCAGAGAAATTATAGTCGAGCCGTAGAGTCTTATTCACGAACCAGGAATCGAAGTCAGGCTCATTTTGCGCCAGTGCAGGCATGCCGAAGCCAAATATGACGCAAAAGGCCATCAATGAATATATTATATTCCTCATGATGAATATTTTTTGAATCCTTTAGCAAATATAACAATTTGCGTCATTAAGGCAAGGCCTCAGGCTGCGTCCGAATCACGAAGACCGAATCCGAGGCAAGGCCGGTGTGGAAATCAACGAATTTTCACTTCTTTTAAAAAGGAAGGCACATCCGAAAATATGCCTTCCTACAAAAGGAGCGTTACCCCCTTATTTCACTAATGAATATAGGAGTGTTTTCTATTTCGCTTTATTTTTAACAAGGCGGACGAAACTAATTGTTCCAGGGACAATTATTAGTAAAGAAATTATTAATGGTGGTTTTTTACCATCTATGACGGATAGTATGGTCGCCATTATAAATAACAATAAACAGGTTATATAAGTAATAATTAATTAAAACTTTCCCAGTCAATGGGACTATAAAAAAATATCGTTTGAATGCCTCGGGATGGTATCTTCGGAAAAATGGTCGTCATAAACAACATATCGCGCT
>ONBM01000027.1 GCA_900316045.1 uncultured Bacteroidales bacterium
GAGATATAAAAACGTAAATTTGATGAGCTGAACGCAGAAAACGGATGGGACAAGTCGCTGCCTCGCTCAAATTGAAAACATTAAACGACAATCCCTATCCTATTCCTTTTGCAATCGCGCAGAAACTTAATCCCGATGGATCATTGACAATAAAAAGGAATATGACGGATTAATTCATTCTGCGTTGGTAGGGTTGTGATAGCTTCTGACGCTTTATTCCTTACTCAGAATGAATATGCAGGTTATAGCCGAAACAATTCCAATAATCTGCCATATAGGAGGTACGGTCGCATAGATTATCAGCGAGAGTATGACGGTAATCACAGGGGAAAGCGCGTCTGTTAGAGGAGAAACGACTATCGCCTTGCCATATCGCATTGCATAGACTAGGGCTAGGGCCCCAGCCGAATTCAGTATCTGGATCAGGAATGAAGCATACGGTCCGCTGAAAGAACAGTTGATTGGCTGCGAGAAGTCGGTCATAAGTAGAGCTATCGGAATGAAGAGTAAACTAGCAATGGCTTCATAGACGAAGATGCTTTCTGCATCTGGAGCGTAGTTGTTTGCAACTTTAAGCACGAAAGCTTGTACTCCCCAGCAGGCGAAAACTATTAGTGCTAGTATCAGCCAGCCATATCCTTGTACCCGATCCCCACTATTGCCTGAAATGGAAAAGCAAACAATTGATACAAAAGCTAATATGATGCCGATTCGGCTTATGAATGCAACCTTTTCTTTCAAGATAGCGGCTGACATGATCACGGTTACAATTGGCGCAAGCGAGATAATAGGGAAAATGATGTAAGCTGGCCCTTGTCTTAATGCCTGAAATAAAAGAAGCTGCCCACCGGACCCGAGAATGCCGACGATCAGGCTCAAGACAACTGGCTTCCAATGAGTGTCTAGTTTCCAATGAATATTGTGAAGTGCGACCAATGCGCACGGGATCATGGTTATCGCCCATACGACATATACCAAAGTTGAAGGGAATCCGTGTTTTTCGGGTATCTCTGAAAATGCACCCCAGATACCCCATGTGACAGTTGTTATCAGTGCATACAAAAGCCATTTTTTCTTTCTCTCCATATTATTAATTCAATTTATTCTTCTGCTCTTGCGATAAGAACTTCGATGCCTTTTGACTCCAGATAGTCCTTTTGCTCTTCCGTTATACCTTCGTCCGTCACTACTGTGTCAAGCTCGTCTATGTTGGCTATGAAGGCAAAACTTCTTTTTTCGAACTTGCTGGAATCAAACACTGCTACAACTTTCTCAGCAGATTTGATCATTTTCTGGTTCAGGCTGGCCTCTTCTATATTAGGAGTGGACATTCCTTTTTCCAGGTTTATGCTATCAACTCCCAAGAAAAGGATATCGCAATAGTAATTATTCAACGAGTTTTCGGCGATGAGTCCCACAGTTGATTCTGATGTTGTGCGGATTTGGCCGCCCAAGGCTATTACAGAGTACTTGTCTAATTGAGATAGGTAATGCGCGATGCTAAGGCTGTTTGTGATAATGGTCAAATGCTTTAGGTCGCCTAAGCTCTTGGCTACTTCCATCGTAGTTGTACCAGAATCAATTATTATTGTATCATTGTCGTGAATTAAAGATGCAGCCAGCTTCCCGATTCTCTTTTTTTCCTCAGCGTGCTTAAGACTCTTTTTTGCAAGTGAGAACTCATCTGATTCATTATATTGCTGCAGGTTTACCGCCCCGCTTTTAACTCGGAGCAGCAACTTTTTCTCTTCAAGAGAGGCTAGATCTTTCCTAACGGAAACTTCTGATATTGAAAATTTTTCCATCAAGTCATTGATCGAAACTCTTCCATTTTCATTTAGCATCTGCAGAATCAGTGTCTGCCGTTCTTTTAAAGAATACCTTCTTTTCATAACATTGAGTTATTTTTCGTAATAAAAAGTTATTTAATAAAACAAAGATAGCAAATAGCTAAATAAAAATAACGTTATATTGCGAAAATTAACTAATATGTTGTCAATTATCGATAAATTCTTTGCAAACTTAAATAAAAAAACAAAAAAACAAGCATAATAATTTTGAAAATTAATTAAATCGTCTTACTTTTGTTTCGTAAATAAATATTTATAAACATGTTTAGCGAGTCCAATTATACAATTAAAGAGATTCTTCAGCAGTCTTCATCTTGGATAAGAGCTTATAAGGAAGTAGTTTCGAAGAAAGAGGCGATTACTGAATTCTTTCGGAAATCGGAATTTTCAAAAGACAGCGAGATCATCCTCACTGGAGCTGGTTCTTCTGAATTCGTCGCACAAACGCTTGAATCTATCTTCATAAGGGATGGTTATTCAAAGGCTAGGAGCTTGCCAACCACGAGCATTGTTTCTGCTCCGGAATATTATCTTTCTAAGGGGAAGAAATTCGTAATCTCTTTCGCACGTTCAGGCGACAGCCCAGAAAGCGTTGCTGCGTACGAAATAGTCAATATGATATCCCCGGGTTCATCTCATCTCATTATCACATGTAACGGGGAAGGCAAGCTTGCGTCATTAGCGGACGAAGAGAGAGATTTCGCCCTTATTCTCCCTCCCGAGACCAATGACAAGAGCCTCGCTATGACAAGCAGTTTTTCCACAATGTTGATCTCATGCTTGATGTGTAAGAACATTGATCATATAGAAAAGGACGAAGCCAAGGTCAGAGCTGCTTCGGATTTCGCTTCAGCTCTGTTTGGCAAGGAGCAACAGGCCTCGATAGCTAAGCTATGCAAGAAGAAGATAGAACGTGGCGTCGTCCTAGGTTCAGGCCCTTTGGTTGGTATTGCACGTGAATGCCATCTCAAGATGCAGGAACTTACCGACGGGCAAGTTATGTGCTCCTATGATTCGTTCTTGGGCCTCAGGCATGGACCTAAGGCGGTTATTAAGCCTAACACTCTCGTGGTCTATCTCGTTTCTGATAATCCTTACACAAGACGGTATGAGAGAGATCTTATTGAACAGATCAACAAGGAGCATAAACCTATTGGTCAGGTGATCGTTTCGAACAAAAAACTAGAGTGCAATCATGACATCGATATGAATTTTGCCTTTAATGGACCTTTCAATACCGATGAAGATGAGTACTTGTACACGGCATTTGTCGTTATCGGTCAGTTGCTAGGATACTGCCTATCCATAACGAATGGTTATAATCCAGACTCTCCTTCCAGATCTCATACGATCTCTCGGATTGTCAGTGGCGTCAAAATATATCCTTATGAAAAATAAATACGTAAAGCAATGGAAAATCAGACAAGACTAAAACATATCCTATCTGTAATAGAGGATTTGAAAAAACAGGGTCACAAGCCAATGACGCTTCTTGGTGCGTGCCCTAACTCAATTTCAGTAATTAAGGCTTCTTTCAGGGCGGCGAAAAGGAACAATGCGCCTATAATATTCGTCGCGACCCTAAATCAGGTGGACAATGATGGAGGATATACAGGGATGACCCAGAAGGACTTCGTCAAGGAGCTGAAGCAGGAGGCTAGGCGTTATAACTATACTGGCGAATACATCGTAGCCATTGACCACGGGGGACCATGGCTCAAAGATAAGCAGACCATCGAGCACTGGACTTACGAACAGGCGATGGAAGGTGTTAAGCAATCGTTCAGGAGTGCCGTCGACGCGGGATACGATATGATTCATGTAGACCCAACGGTTGACAGGACTCTTCCTAAGGGACAGATTATCAAGATAGAAACTGTCGCCGAAAGGACTATCGAGCTCATAACATATATTGAAAACTATCGCAAATCCAAAGGGATTCCTAAGATTTCGTATGAGGTTGGCACTGAGGAAGTCCACGGTGGGCTTGCTGATGAGACTGTATTTAATAAGTTCCTTTTACTGCTTAAGGAGGGGCTTGCAAAGAATGGGTGTGGGGACGCATGGCCAGACTTCATAGTAGGCAAGGTGGGGACTGATCTTAGCACGACATACTTTGATCCAGTCGTCGCAAAAAAACTTACTTCTACGGTAGCTAAATACGGAAGCTATATCAAAGGGCATTACACTGATGATGTTGCAAATCCTGAGGAATATCCTATATGTGGAATGGGTGCGGCCAACGTGGGGCCAGAATTCACTGTATCAGAGTACAATGCCCTTGAAGAGCTTGAAGGACTCGAGAAGAAACTTTATGAAGAAGGCCGTGTCGCCATTCTTTCCGGAATGATGGGCACTCTTGAAAAACTGATAGTCGTCTCCGGAAGATGGAAGAAGTGGATCAATGAGGATGAGTCAGCTGACGACTTCTATGCTATTTCCCCAGAACGTCGCAGGTGGCTTCTAGGAACTGGAGCGAGGTATGTTTGGCAGAATCCCGAGGCAGTGGCTGCAAGAATATCTCTTTATGATAATCTCAACCAGAATGGCATAGATGCCGAAGAAATTGTACTCTCTAACATCGAGAAGGACATCGACAAATACTTCCATGCATTCAATATCGTAAATCTTAACAATTACTTATAGCCGAAATTATTACCACATAATGAGAAAGTACGACATACTTGCGTTGGGAGAACTGAATGTAGACCTCCTTTTAAACGACATTCCTTCCTTGCCAGAAATTGGCAAAGAAATTTTTGCGGGGAAGATGAAGTTGGCCTTGGGTAGTTCTACGGCTATTTTTGCAGCGAACGCTTCATCGCTTGGCGCGAAGGTGGCTTTCCTCGGAGCTGTAGGGGACGACTCCTTTGGAAGATTCGTGATTTCTTCTCTTCATGACAAAGGAGTTGGGACGTCAAGCGTGCTGCTGAAGAATGATGAGGCGACAGGACTCACCGTAGTAATGAATTATAGTGACGATAGAGCAAATGTAACTTATCCTGGAGCTATGCTCCATTTTGGGCTTAAAGACATAAATCCAGATGTGCTTGTAGAGGCTAGGCATGTACATATTTCATCTATATTCCTTCAGCCGCAGCTGCTAAGAGATCTCCCTGAGATTCTCAAGCTTGCCAAGGCTCAGGGTTGCACTGTATCGCTTGACACGCAATGGGATCCTTCAGAAGAATGGGCAGTTGATTATAAGCAGATCCTTCCTCTAATAGATGTGTTCATGCCAAATGAGAAAGAAGTAATGTGCCTTACTAAGACAAATTCTATCGAGGATGCGATAGACGCAATAAAAGAATACATCAATGTTGCTGTGATCAAAATGGGTGCGAAAGGTTCCCTAATGGTAGATAAAGGTGGTCATCGCAACTTCATGGACGCTTTCCTAAATAGGGAAGTGGTTGATGCGATTGGGGCCGGCGACAGTTTCAATTCTGGCTTCATCGCATCAATGGTGAAAGGCCGCACGCTAAAAGTATGTCAGCATAATGGCAATCTTGCAGGTGCCATAAGTACCACCGCTGCAGGTGGAACTGGAGCTTTCGCAAACTTCGAGTCGGTGAGAAATGCAGCTAGTAAGTTTGGTCAGACATATTATTTGTAATAGAATATGGATGTCAAGTTCTTGATACTGAAGGTAATACCCTATATTATCCTGCTAACCTCCTGTTCTTCTGGAAATATTTTGGAGAATGGAGAGCTCCGGGTAAGCGTAAAAGGCAAGTCTGTGAATTTCTCTGGCGGATCCATTCAGGCCGAGGATGCTATTCCGGAATATCTCATTACCGAAGAAGGGAAAATTGGATTCGTCGTAAAAAGCACAAGAACGGCAAGTGTCAACGATACCTATGGCAAAGGCCAGTCACTAATTGTCGATGGCGAAAGCGATGACGGCGATTTTTCGATAATTTGGACTATTAATTCATACGAGGAATTTCCATCAACCTTCATCGTGAATACGGAATATATCTGCAAGTCAGATGAGCCTAAAACGGTCAATGGGTGGGTAAGCGATAGCTTCTCTATAGCGAGCGGTGGAGATGCTCCCGAGTTCTGGTCTTTTCAGGGACAGTCGGACAGCTCTAGATCTGATTGGATACTTCCTTTGAATGACGGTTTTGCTCAGCAAAACTTCATGGGTAGTAATAATCCGGATTATGGAGGTGGTATCCCTGTTTCTTGCGTCTGGCGTAAGGACGCAGGTATAGCCGTAGGTCATCTCTCAAGCTATCCGGAGATTGTAAGCCTCCCTGTAAATGTCGATTCTGGCAAAGCTCATGTTTCTATAAAGAAAGATTTCATTAAACCAGAAACTGTTTCGGCAAGAGATACTATAAAGACCCTTGTTACATTCATCCATGTTTTCCATGGGGATTGTTTCAAGCCCCTAAGAAATTATGCTTCAATGTTGGAGAAAGTAGGAGTTCTGATGCCGGAATCAGATCCGATTGCATTCGAAACCCAGTGGTGTGCTTGGGGCTATGGCAGGACGTTTACTGCCAAAGAGGTCCTAGGTACTCTTCCTAAGGTGAAAGAACTTGGCATCAAATGGGCAACAATAGATGACGGTTATCAAATTGCCGAGGGTGACTGGGAAATAAATAGAAAGCGTTTCAAGGGTGGTGATGATGATATGCGTGAATTCGTTGATGCTATTCATGATGCCGGCATGAAGGCCCAGCTATGGTGGGCTCCTCTTTGCTCTGATCCGGGAACCCCGTTCCTAAAGGCTCACCCAGATGCAGTTGTGGAGGACGAGCACAGGGAGCCTTATGAAATTTCATGGTGGGATAGCTGGTACTTGTCCCCATTAGATAGCAATGTTAGGGCAGCAACGGCTGATTATGTTAAGAAGGTCATTGGCGACTGGGGTTTTGATGGATTCAAACTCGATGGTCAGCACATGAATTCGCTTCCTCTTGATTACAACCCTGCAAGGGACACTCTTCATCCGGAGGCAGGCTCTGAACAATTGCCTGGCTATTTTAAATTGATCTACGATACGGCTAGAAGTATCAAGAGCGATGCTCTTATTCAAAATTGCCCATGCGGGGATTGTTTTTCAATCTATAATCTCCCGTATACTAATCAAACGGTGGCTTCGGATCCAGAGAGCAGCTGGCAGGTAAGACTTAAAGGCTATGTATTTCATGCGCTTGCCCCAAAACTTGCTTATTTCGGGGATCATGTGGAACTTACTGATAACAAGGAGGATTTCCCTTCTCAGCTTGGCGTCGGAGCTGTTCTCGGAACAAAATTCACATATCCTGCCGATAACCCTAACGAGAAAGAAAAGAACCTGCTCACTCCAGAAAGGGAAAAGATATGGAAAAATGCCTTTTCCATCTACAATGAACTAAAACTTTCTCTTGGTGAATACAAAGGAGGCGTGTATGATATCGGGTACGATAGGCCAGAGGGTCACCTGATAGAAAAAGATGGCAATCTGTATTTTGCCTTCTATCAGGATGGCGATTTCTCTTCAGCCACTCTTAAATGCCTTCAGCCTGACACAAAGTACCATGTCATGGATTATTATAACCATTCCGACTTAGGCACTGTCTCTTCTGATGAAGGAGGCGAAGCCATCTTGAATGGCGATTTTAAAGATTTCTTATTAATCAAATTGTCACTAGATACTGATAACTGATGAAAAAGTTTTTATCTCTTATTTTGTTGTTTGTTGCTATTGGGCTTCATGCCCAGATAGCAATTAAAGGAACTGTGACATCTGGTGATGACGGTAGCGCTCTACCAGGCGTTTCTGTCGTTATCAAGGGCACACCTACAGGTGTCTCTACAGACCTTAATGGTTCCTATTCTATTAACATTCCCAATAAGGATGCTGTCCTTGTATTCTCTTTCATAGGATTCTCTACTCAGGAAATCCTGGTCGAAAACAGGCAAGTAATAGACGTGGTAATGTCTGTTGATCAGAATGTTCTTGATGATGTCGTAGTAGTAGGATATAGCACTAAGTCGAGGAATGAAATCACAAGTGCCGTTGCAGTCGTCAATTCCGACAAGCTCCTTGATGTATCCAGTCCGAACATTGGCGATATGCTGCAAGGAAAAGTTTCCGGTGTCTCTGTCATTAAGGGCAGCGGAGCCCCTGGGGCCGAGCCTGTAATTAGAATTAGGGGTGTGTCGTCAATGAATGCGCCCCAGGACCCACTCTATGTCGTCGATGGAATAATAGGAGGGACCTATGATCCTAATGATGTCGAGAGCATCACGGTACTGAAGGATGCGGGTTCAACGGGAATGTATGGTGCTCAGGCTAACGGTGGCGTCATCGTTGTCACGACAAAGAAGGCCAAATCCAGCGATATGCAGATTAACTTCAAAGCTAACTTCGGAGTTACTACCGCAGATTTCTCGAGACAGCAGAGAATGAATGGGCGCGAGCTCTATAATTACTACAGAGAGTATTTCAGGGACCCTGAAACCCACCTTGTCGACGATGTCGCCTTCAATAATGCTTTGCCTAAGTCAGTACTGGATGCCGATACTGATTGGAGAAGGCTTGTATTTGACCCGGGATTCATTCAGAACTATTATCTTTCTGTCTCTGGGAAAAGCGGGAAACATTCATACTATGATGGAATCTCATTCTACGATGAAGACGGTGTCTTAAAGAAGACGGGGTACAGCCATATAAATATACGTTCAAACAATACGTTTGAAATAGCTAAGTGGCTTACGATCACCAGTAATCTTGATGTCGCAGCTAGAAAGCAGAAATATATGGATAGCAACATCATGTATTATCTCGATGAGGCTCTTCCTTGGGATAGTCCTTATGATGAAAATGGAAGCCTTATTCATTTCTCTAACGCTGATGGAATCTGGATGCGAGACAAGATTAACCCTCTGTGGGCCTTTGAAGGAAACAACATGAAATACCAAACAAAGTCCTTTGGCGTTGATTATGACCTAGTTCTCAATTTTAAGATCACAAATTGGCTGTCGTTCGTATCTCAAAATAGAGCATCTCTTAGCACTTCAAAGGATCACCAGCATCGTTCTTCTGTCGTCGAGTATATGCAGTCGGGGGATCAGCTGACCGAGTCGCAGACTTTGAATTACGGCGGAATTTCCACGAACATGTTCAAGGCAGACAAGACATTTGGCAAGCATAGCATAAACGGACTCATTGGTTATGAGGCTCAGATGGATTGGTATGAGTCTGTTTTAGGTGAGGGCAAAGGACTTCCATACGGCCTTTATGTCCTAGATGTTGTTTCTTCATCCAAGAATGTAGGAGGAACTCACTCTAAGACAGGCATGCAGTCCATGATATCGCAAGCTAACTATAATTATGCATGGAAGTATTTTCTAACAGCATCGTTCCGTATTGACCAGTCGTCTACGTTCAATTCAGATAACAGAACGGCCTATTTCCCTTCAGTTTCAGGATCTTGGCTCATAAGTAATGAGCCTTTCATGAAGGACATTTCTTACATCTCGAATCTTAAGCTGAAAGCTAGCTGGGGAAAGACCGGAATGAAGGACATAGGGGCTGCAAAGTTCCTTGACTCTTTCGCATATTCCACTCAATATGACAACAACACGGCAGCCGTTCCTACTCAGATGGCTAACCCGAACCTGAAGTGGGAGCAGACAACGCAGAACAACATTGGCGTGGAGATCGGGTTCTTCAATAGGGTTAATCTCGATTTTAACGCCTACTACAACAAGACTGACGACTTGCTTGTCTACAGGGATCTTCCACCATCCGGCGGATTTTCTTCCCAGTGGCAGAACCTAGGGGCAGATGTCAATAAAGGGTTTGAGATTGCGATTAATGTGATTCCTCTTCAGACTAAAGATTGGAATCTGGACATGAATTTTTCTATTTCTTACAACAAGAATAAACTTTCTGGATTTGGAGACAACAAGATATTCAAGTCTACGTTTGATGGCGTGATGCAAGTTTATGAAAATGGTGAGTCACTTTACACATGGTATCTGAAGGAGTACGCCGGAATAGATCCAGCGACTGGACGGCAGCAGTACGTAGATGCAGATGGCAACCTCACTTATGATTACGCAAGCGCCAGATATACTGAGTGTGGATCAGCGCTCTCACCTTGGATGGGGGGCGTTTCCGCAAGGCTATCTTATAAGAACTGGACACTCAACGCTTCAGGCAGTTTCGCATGGGGTTCTAAGCTATATGGAAGGCAGCGTGCGAGCACTCTAGCGACTTTTGTCGACAATTCGCTCAAGCCTTCATCTGACGACAAGCTTTGGAGGGAGCCAGGAGACAAAGCTACCATTGGATCTCCAGCATATGCGACGGCACATCTCATTCACAGCGGATATATCGTCGATGGCAACTATTTCAAACTCAGAAACGTGTCTCTGCAGTACACTTTCCCTAAGGAGATTCTCGGAAAGTGTGAGCTTTCTCTTGGAATTGCCTGCGACAATCTTTTGACACTGACATCTGTCTGGGGAGCTGATCCAGAGGCATCCATTGGCTCAGATAATTCAATACCGGGAAGGCTTTATGGAATGGATAACCGCTACCCTAACAAGCGGCAGTATATGTTCCAGGTTAATCTTAAATTCTAAACGACTGAGAAATGAAAAAGATATTCAGATATTTATTATATGTCCTGATGTGGATTGCCATTGCAGGATGTGACCTCGACATCTCTCCTGAGGACTCCATGACAGGAGATCAGATGTCGAACACTCCTGGAGGATTGAATAGCCTTGTAAATGGCTGCTATTCGATTCTTAAGGATGATCAGGAAGGGCAGTCAGATAACTGCTGGTACCTGAGGCAATATTTCCAGATGAGTGATTTCTCTTCTGATGACGTTACTTATGGATGGGGCACCGAAGACAACTTGAACATGATTTTCAAGTATGACCAGCGCACTCCGGAACTCGAGAACTTCACTTCTTTCTGGACCAACAACTACAAACTAATCTATGCGGCCAATGTCGCTATTGGCATTGCGGATAAGAGCGAGGCAAGCGAGGAGAACAATTATCTCAAAGGAGAGGCATTATTCCTCAAGGCATTTGCCATGCATAATCTTGTAAGATATTTCGCTAAGCCATATTCAGAGGAAAACAAATCCCTCCCCGGCATCATCATCAGAGAGTCAGGTACAGATTCTGAGAATAAGGCAAGATCTTCAATAGAACAAACATACACCTATATCCTGGATCTTCTAGGCCAGGCAGAGACAGCGTTCTCAAATGCAGCATCCACTAGAAGCAAGAATAAGGGATTAGCCTCTATAGGTGCTGTCGATGCCCTGTTTTCTAGGGTATATTTGTACATGCGTGACTATGACAAATGCATAGAATATTCCACGAAAGTCATTGAAAGTGGCACATATGCTCTTGAGACGGCTGAGCAATTCCCAACTTATTTTAGGCAGGCATACTCCGAGCCTGAGACAATCTGGTGCGTGAAAATGATCCAGACCGACGACCAGGAAAGCGCTTCTGTGGCCAGCATGATAATGACTGCTGGAGGTGGATGCTGGGGTGAGGAAGGATACAGCCCTTCGGTACTTGCGGACATGGGATATGGAAGCGCGACTCTTCGTGAAGCTGATGTGCGCTCCAAGTATGTTGAGCCAGCGAATGTCAATTCCAGCAATATTACGCTTTATCCATGTTCTAAATTCTCCTGGCAGGATGGCTTAAAAACTCTCTGTTCACCGGTTATTTTCAGGCTCGCAGAAATGTATTTGAATAGAGCGGAGGCCTATGCCCATAAGAACGAAACACAGAAGGCGCTTGATGACGTTAACAAGGTTAGAAAGAACAGGTTCATCCCAAAGGAAGGCGACGACTTCCTCTACACAACAAACTCTCTTACTGGCACTAATATCCTTGACCTTGTGCTTAAAGAGAGAAGGGTTGAATTTGTTTTCGAAGGTTTCAGGTTCTTTGATCTACTCAGGAACGGCAAAGACATCGTCAGGAATTACTGGGGATACCAATTGGAATCTTTCGTTCCTGGCCAAAATACTTCATCACTTCCAGGGCTTGATGTCAAGGGCGTCGTAACTCCTGCTAATTATGACAGGCTGATCTTCCCTATCCCGACACAGGAGATAAGTAATAACGACTTGTGCGAGCAAAATCCAGGTTATTAATGTCCAAGAATATGAAAATCAATAAAATAATTGCTTTAGCCATAACCGCAGGCTTCCTTCTGTCAACAATGTCCTGCGTGCATGATGGAGACTTGAATCTTGACCCTGTTCCCGACATAGCGTTCACATATACTAGCGATGGTCTGACGTTAACATTCACTTCCGATCCTGCAGACATCTCTGATGTTACATGGTCGACCAGTGATGGCGGAAGTGGATCAGGGACTACGTTCTCCCATGAATTTCCTTCACCTTCTACATACTGGGTGGAAATGACAGGCACTTACAATGGGAAACAGCAGTCGGTTTCCACTAAAGTTCTTGTCGCTAAACCTGCAATCGTCAGCATGACGGACAATACTTTGTCGGATTGGGATAATGTCAAATACGAGGACTTTATCTTTACGGGACAGGAAGAAGGTAGTGTTATAAAGGTCGGAAAGGTCGACTATGACTCTAACTGGCTCTATTTCTATGTCGCTCTTAACGCCTCTGTAATTACTTCCTCAAATGCGACTGACCTGATTTGGGATTTCTTCATCGATGTAGATGGCGATTCCTCCACAGGATTCAGTTATCATGATGTCGGCGGAGAGTACCTTATTGAAGGTAAGTTGTTCGATGATGATGCTTGGTATGATGTTTATCCTGGAGTAACTGGAGCAGACTGGTGGGGTGACCCAATTACTGATCCTAAATACGTCAACGCAATCGTAATTGGAGCACAGGAGAAAACAGATGATGTTTATCGGATTGAGTTCGCTATCAACAGGAGTGTCTACGGTATTACTGGAACGATCGCCGGATTCGGCTTGTGTCAGTTCGACAATGATTGGAGCGATCTGGACTACATGACTTACGAAGGAAGCACAGCGATTCTACTTTCTCTTGATAAAACTGAATAATCTTCATAAAGCACATAAATTGTTTAAGGTCTGCGGATTCGCATCTGCAGACCTTTTTCTGACCTCTTCAACGTGTTACACAATAAATTCCATCAGATATGCCACAGATAATTGGGTGAAACAAATGGCTGCGTAGGAAATCCCTGTCGCAGCCATTAAAATAATATATCACCATTTCAACCTAGCTGATATGACCTTTACTCCCGTATGGGTATATCTTTTTAGGCTTATTGATTATTTATTATTCGAGCGTGCCGTTTTCGGCTTTCTGGATCATCTGCTCGTTGGCGGTGATGTAGATTTCCACGCGGCGGTTCTGCGCTCTGCCTTCAACTGTGTCGTTGGATGCGACAGGTTCTGTGTAGGACTTACCTTCCGTGGTGAGTCTGCTGCTGGCTATTCCGCAAGTCTTCAGATAAGAAGCGACTGCATCAGCTCTCTGCTGGGAAAGCCTCTCGTTCACTGCATCTGAACCAGTGTTGTCCGTATGTCCGTAGATTGTGATGTCGGTGTCCTGCATGTCGGACATTTTCTTGGCGAATTCGGCGAGTTCAGTCTTTGAAGTCTTGGAGAGAGTGTAGCCATTGGTTGGGAAGAGGATTCCGCTGTTGAACGTCACCTTTACGGCTTTAAGTCCGTTCTGGTCTTCTACTGTTTCAACCTGAGCGTTTTCGAGTTTTTCGAGTTCTTCGGCCTTCTTGTCCATCTTCTTTCCGATGACAGCACCCGCGCCCGCTCCGACCGCAGTTCCAATAGCAGCACCAATAGCAGCACCTTTGCCATCACCGATTGCGGCACCAATGCCTGCTCCTATTGCTGCTCCGGCGCCAGATCCGATGAGAGTTCCCTTGCCTGTTTTTGACATGTTCGCGCAGCCTTGGAATATCACGGCTCCGCAAAGGAAAACTAAAAGATATTTTTTCATGATTGATAAATAATTAGGATTGTTTCTAAAATATCATAAAACTCTATGTAATTATAACGAAAAAGTTGAACAATCAAAAAAAGAGCCAGGCTTTACTCCAAGTCCGGCTCTTTTTGATATTCATGCTGTGAGACGCTTAGTTCAGTTCAGCGAAATACTTGATGGTGCGAACCATCTGAGAAGTGTAAGAGTTCTCATTGTCGTACCAAGAAACAACCTGAACCTCATAGGTGTCGTCGTCAATCTTCACGACCATGGTCTGAGTTGCATCGAACAGAGAACCGTAGCGCATGCCGAGGATGTCGGAAGAAACGATTTGCTCCTCGGTGTAACCGAAGCTCTCGTTGGCGGCAACCTTCATTGCCTCGTTAACTTTCTCAACGGTAACATCTTTGCCCTTAACAACAGCATAAAGCAGCGTGGTTGATCCGTCTGGAACAGGGACGCGCTGTGCGGCGCCAATAAGTTTGCCGTTCAGTTCTGGAAGCACGAGACCGATGGCTTTTGCAGCTCCAGAAGAAGCAGGAGTGATGTTGCAAGCGCCTGCGCGGCTGCGACGAAGATCGCCCTTGCGCTGAGGACCGTCGAGAATCATCTGGTCGCCAGTGTAAGCGTGGATGGTCTGCATGATGCCGGCCTGTACAGGGAAGGCATTGTTCAGAGCCTGTGCCATAGGAGCCAAGCAGTTCGTGGTGCAAGAAGCTGCAGAAATGATCTGATCCTCAGGGGTCAGAGTCTTGTGGTTTACGTTATATACAATGGTCTTGAGGTCGTTCCCGGCAGGAGCAGAAATCACAACCTTCTTAGCTCCAGCCTGGATGTGAGCCATAGCCTTTGCCTTTGAAGTATAGAATCCGGTGCACTCGAGCACAACGTCAACATTGAGCTCTCCCCAAGGCAGTTCGGCTGCGTTTGGCTTTGCATAGATGGTAATTTCCTTGCCGTCAACAGTGATGGAGCCAGGAACAGTGACCGTACGGCCATCCTCAGCATACTGAGCGTCTTTATAAGTTACTGTGTGAACTGGTTTCTCACCAATTATGCCCTGATATCCACCGTGAGTGGTGTCATATTTCAGGAGCTGGGCCAGCACTTTAGGGCTGGTCAAGTCGTTGATCGCAACTACATCATAACCAGGAGCTGCAAACATCTGACGGAATGCAAGACGGCCAATGCGACCGAAACCATTAATAGCTACTTTAACCATTTTGAATAGAATTTATAATATGTTAAACATTCATTTTCTAACTAACCGCTGCGACCTACTGCAAAAGCGATGCAAAAGTAAGAAAAAAATGATGAAATTGAATATATTTGCGGGTGAAAAAAAGCTAGATGAAGACAAATCTGAATATATTGATTACAAACGATGATGGATTGCAGTCCAAGGGGATTGATGTGCTGATGCGGATGATGCGACAATTTGGCAGTGTCACCGTCATTGCGCCTAAATTTCCGCAATCCGGCATGTCAATGGCTGTCAGCTTGGGTGGGAAACCTGTGGCAGTCGAGACTCTGCCATCTGAGGGCACTGTCTATTATGCCAGCTTGGACGGCACTCCTGCCAGCTGCGTGAAATTCGCGATCGATGAAGTTTTCAAGGGCAAGCCTGATGTAGTGGTCAGTGGGATAAATCATGGCTACAATGTGGCCAGCGCGGCAAATTATTCGGGCACGCTCGGGGCTGCGGAAGAGGCTGCCTTGAACGATGTGCCGGGAATCGGCGTTTCTTTAGGGGACATGGATCCTGATGCCGACTTTTCTGCCGTCGAGAAATTTTTCCCTGGCATATTCATAAAGCTGCTTGAAGGATGGCCGCAGCGTAAAGGAATATATTATAACGTGAATTTCCCAAACTTGAAGACAGAGGAGATCAAGGGCATTCGCGTCGGCCATCAGGGCATGGGACACTGGGAGGGGCAGTTTGAGCCGTGGACTGGTGAGGACCGGCAGATGCGAGACGGCGAGAGTCTCTATACAATCAAGGGACATTTCGTGGATGACACTCCTGCAGAGGACGACCTTGCGGACCACCACATAATCCGAGATGGCTTCATTTCCATCACTGCCCACAACGTGAATAACACAGATTTCGAGGAAATTAAGCGCATAGGCTATTTAAATGCCGATTTTTGATTCTTCATCCTGAGCTTGATTCAGGATCTTATTCATGTAAAGGATATGGCCAAATACTACATAGTGGCAGGTGAGGCTTCAGGCGACCTGCACGGCTCTAACCTTATGAAAGGGTTATATGCCGAAGATCCTGGGGCGGACATCCGCTTCTGGGGCGGCGATCTTATGAATGCCGTTTTCAAAGATCACCAGAGCGGCGAAGGACTGGTCGAAGATTACAATTCCGGAGCGGTGATAGGCTTCACGCAGATATTCACTCATTTCCGTAAATTCGCTAAACGCTTCGAGCATTGCGCCACTGACATCAAGAAGTGGAACCCGGATGTCGTCATATTAATAGATTATCCTGGCTTCAATTTCAGAGTCGCGGAATTTGCTCACAGAGAGGGATTCAAAGTATTTTATTATATAGCACCCAAGGTCTGGGCATCCAGGGAAAGCCGAATCAAGAAGCTTAAAGCATTCGTAGACAAGCTGTTCATAGTTTTCCCGTTCGAGATTCCATATTTCACGAAAAAAGGAGTTCCGTTTGTCTATAGGGGCAATCCGCTAATCGATGCAATCGACAACTCTCCTGCGCTGAAAGAAACCCGGCAAGATTTCTTGAAGCGCACCTGCCTGCCGGACAAGCCGATGATCGCCCTTCTAGCTGGCTCCCGCTCCGGAGAGGTAAGCTACATGATGCCGGTGCTGATGAGATTCGCCGATCAGATGCATTCCCTTAAGGAATATTCCGACTATCAATTCGTCGTGGCCGGGGCTCCTTCCCGCTCAATGTCGGACTATTCGAAATTCATCGGCAGAAGGCAATATATTCATGTGATATTTGGAGAAAGTTATGCCATCATGCGCCACTCCGAGGCCGCTGTCATCAATTCAGGAACAGCCTCTCTTGAGTGCGCCCTCATCGGCACGCCACAAGTAGTGGCGTATGGAGGGGCTGAGACTAATTTTCTGATTGCCAAGAGCATAATAAAGGTGAAATACATCAGCCTGGGAAATCTGATATTGGACAGAACTTGCTTCAAGGAACTGATGCAGTACTATTTCAATGCGGAAAATGTCGTCGAAGAGGTGCGCCGAATGATAGAGGATAAGGAATATAGAGACGAGATGCTTTCGGGCTATTCCGAAATCAGGGATGCCCTAGGCGGACGTGGAGCATCCAAAGCTGTGGCGAGTGCTATGATAGAAGAGTTGAGGAAAATATGAAAAAGTTGTTTTTTGTCTTGGCAGCTATTCTTTTCATGAATATGCCGATGCAGTTCCATGCCGCATGCCAGCAGAAAAATGTTGAGGGACTGCCTGTTGAAATTAATGCGGTAGGTGGGAAAAACCATGTGCAGGGCATTGCTCTCGACAAAGATGCTGGCAAAATGTATTTCTCTTTCACGACCAGTTTCGTCGTAACTGACCTCCAGGGCAATGTGCTTGGCTCCATCGACCGCATTCAGGGGCATCTTGGCGCAATGGTTTTCAATCCGGAGGACAGGAAGGTATATGAGTCGCTAGAGTGCAAAGACGATGAGATAGGAAAGGGTCTGTCCGATTTTGCTAAAGGCCGCTCGTTGTTCTACGTGGCCATCATTGACGTGGACAAGATTGACAAGGTTGGTATTGATGTCGAAAACACGGAGATTTTCAAGACCGTCTGCGTGAAAGATGCGGTCAGGGATTATCGTGATTCTGTGATGGTGGGAAGCAGGGAATTGCCTCATCGCTATGGCTGCTCAGGGATTGACGGCGTCGCCATCGCTCCGAAGATAGGCAAGGCTTCGGGGAAGAACTTCCTCTATGTGGCTTACGGAATATACGGGGACGTGGATCGTTCGGACAATGATTGCCAGGTGCTGCTTCGCTACGACATCCAGAAATTGAACAAACTTGCCAAGCCAGTCCGCTTCGGCGAGTTCGATGAGACAGGCCCGGAGAGGGCGCTCGACAAAATATTCATAAACACGGGAAATACCTCCTACGGCGTCCAGAACATGGCGTATGATCCATCGCAGCGTCGTCTTTTCATGGCAGTATATAAGGGCAAGAAGCCGCAGTACCGCAATTATTCCCTTTTCGCCGTCGATTTTTCGGCGAAGCCTTCGACAGCACGCCTTACGTCCCTTTACCCATACGACGGTGCCAGACGCTCTTTCGTCCCAGACTCCTGGAATGGCAACCGCCATCCTAGCCAACCCACCCACCGCCATCCTGAACTTGATTCAGGATCTCCTTCCGCCTGGTACTTCAAATGGGGCTCTACGGGAATATGTTGCGTGGGAGGCGGACTTTGGTATTTCTCGGAAAATTATAAAGGCAGCGACGGCCGTCAAGCCTGTCGTGCCCATCTCTATCGCTGGACAGGCGGCAAAGAGCCATTCGAACGCTTGTAGGCCAATGGTTAGGTGGCAAATAGCAGTTAGTGCTACCCTCCAATTCGTGATGTGTCAGTAATTTAGCATTTGTTATTGCCAAATTGTGGGAGTATCATTATCTTTGAATCAATCGTATTCGTGCGATAATAAATATATCAGTTGTTTAGAGGCGTGTCAAATTGTCTATGGTAAGAAAAGATAAGAAGACAATCTACTTTATAGAAGGAGAGGCTCCTGGTTTGTTTGGCCAGAAATACTCAAGTCGTGACTATAGGTACCAAGATGCTTGGGGGAAAAATCAGTTCAACAGTTCATTTCCTGCGTCTTTGGTTGCCTACATGTGGAGCAAAGGGGTTAAGCCAGTTCTTATTTCGACTGATAAGGACAACGACATAATTCATGAATATATCGACTCTGATGCCTTGTTAGGTATTGATCCGCTCAGTGAAAACGCTTATTACGACTATGAGGCTGATTATTATCCTTTCGAAAAGTACTATTATGCGGACAAGAAAGAGAAAATTGATCTTGTGATGATTAACCGTATCACGCAAGCGCCAGTCAGGGGTCTTGAAGTGAAACTGACTACGCTGCCTGATAATGCTACGAAAGATCTACCTGATTCTGAATATGGAAGTGAAATTGTAGTGCGAGCCCCAACCATACTGTTTCTCGCCTGTAGCATATGCTCTTGCTACGACACCATTGATGGGAAGAACAAACTTCATGAATTGCTCAATACGATTGGCTCCGAGATTACAGACTGGGGTAGCGTGCGTCAGGTGCTTCCACACTATGAAGCAATCAAACGAGCAATCCTTGATGTTTCTGCCGATATGACTTCAAAACAGATTCCTCTAATATTACAGCCCATATGGAAAACTAGTCGTTCGCTGAGGGACCTTGAAGACCAATGTCTTGACGTTTTCGTTTGGTCGAACCTTGCCGTAATCCAAATGACTCTTAGAGAAGTGTCTTCAGATGATGATATTTCACGCAACCAGCGCACGGTCATCTGGCTCTATAAGATGCTGTGGGATTTTACTATTTTCGGCAAGTTCAACTATACGGATACAGTGAATCGTCTGTCATACAAATATAAAACAGACAAAGCCTTTTCTATAAATGGAAAGCTCACGAATCCTTTTCTCAAGGGGCCAGAATTGGAATCGCCGCGTATCACGAAATACGAAATAAAGAATATTATTCTTGGTGATGGGCAGAAGTTTCTTAGCCCTGAACGTCGTTTCGATGCATACCTTGTCAGCCACCCGGAACTGTTTGAATGAAAGAAATATGAAAGTAGTTGATTTATTTTGTGGATGTGGTGGCCTTAGCCTGGGTTTTATTAAGGCTGGCATGGATGTCGTAGCTGCTTTCGATAACTGGCAGGACGCATTGATGGTATATCGTAATAATTTCAGTCACCCAGCGATACTTGCTGACCTTATGGATGTTGAAGCTTCCGTAAAGGCTATCCGACCGTATGCTCCTGATATGATTATTGGCGGACCACCTTGTCAAGATTTCTCATCTGCAGGTAAGCGTGATGAAGATAATGGAAGAGGAGACCTTACAGTGTGTTATGCTGAAATAATTTCAAAGATTCGACCACAGTGGATAGTGATGGAGAATGTGGAGCGAATCCTGAAGACGAATAAACTCCAAGATGCTTTGGCAATATTCCGGAAGTCTGGATACGGATTGACATATACCATTCTGAATGCAGCACTTTGTGGCGTGCCGCAACGAAGAAAGCGCTTCGTGATGATTGGAAAATTGGGAGAAAAAGATGATTTCATTAAAGATATTTTGCTAAAGAATCTTTCTGATCATGAGATGACAGTTGCCGAATATTTTGGAGATAGTTTACCGATAAAGTACTACTATCGCCATCCTCGCAGCTATGCCAGGCGTGGGATATACAGTACTTCAGAGCCAAGTGCTACTATTCGAGGGGTAAACCGTCCTATGCCAAAAGGTTACAAGCTTCATCCAGGTGATCCAGTCGATTCTCTTGAAGGAATACGTCCACTTACAACCAAGGAGCGTAGCATGATACAGACGTTCCCCGAAGACTTTGATTTTTCCGGAACCAAAACAAATATAGAACAGATGATAGGAAATGCAGTGCCTGTAAACCTTGGCTATTTCATAGCTGATGCAATTTTCCGATTCTCTGGCGAGGAAAGACATTTCAATGTTGAGAAGAGACCAGCTGTCAGGCAACTATCTTTCTTTGACATTCTCGATGCTTATCCGCAGAATGAAAGTGCTTGCTCAATAGTCCATGAAGAAGAGACAGTCTATAATCTTTCTTCAAAGACTAGTAGCGTAATGGATCAGATTGTAAGAGCTTTGAGACGCATTGGAAAATCTTCAAGTTGGCTGAAAGGGCGCTTGGAGGAGTCAAACATTGACATATCAGATTGGAGGACATCGCAGGGAGGCGTTTCCAAGCGAGTTATCTCGCAGATATCAGATCTGCTAGGTAGAGACATATCGTAGGATTCTCTCAAGCTTTCGCGAATTGCCTGGATAGTCATTCAATTTTCATCACGTCGAGGTCAACGGGGCCTTGAACGCCCTTGACCACGGCCTTGTCACTTACCTGCCAAATCTTCCATGGCTCCCAGCCAGGCTTCTGTTTGCCGTAGTGAGCTACCCAGATGGGATATTCATTGACGATTTCTTCGCAAAGATTGTCCTTGATGAAGGACGAGCTAGCGTAGACGATTGGCTTTTTCCCATATTCCTTTTCGACCGCCATCAGCCATCGCAGAGCCCTTTGGTTTAGAAGTTCCTTGGAGCAGCCCCTATGGATGGTCTCGATGTCCAGCACGGGAGGCAGGTCATTCAGCCGTAGTTTTCCAACGGTCTGAATGAAGTTCTCAGCCTGAATCTCTCCGTCTTTCGAACTTCGGAAGAAATGGTAAGCCCCGCGCCTGACGTTTGCCTTCCCGGCTTCTCCCCAATTTGTCTTAAAGTCGCAGTCTTTGAAAGTCGCACCTTCGGTCGCCTTGATGTAGACGAAGCTCACAGGCTTTATATTCATTGCTCTATAAGGATCCTTGACAGTCCTCCATCTACGATCAGTCATCACAAAGAGCGAGTCCCAGATAATCGGTCCCTCGTTGTTATGGGAGATGTCTATGCCATAACGCCAGTCCCCCTGAGGTACTTTGGCGCCATATTCTTTATTGAAACTGAAATGCTGGCTTAGCAGAATGACGATTAAAGCGGCTGAGACTGCTATTGCAGCAACCAGCCAGACGGACACCTTCACTACCTTCTTCCTCCTCTTTCTGACGCCAGGCTTCCTGGTTCCGGCTTTTTTAGACATCGCCTTTCTCGTGAGAGCTTTCTTTGCAGCAGGCGTCTTTTGGACTGTTGAAGGTTTGCTTTTTTTCGTCATTGCAATTGATTCTTCTGCAAAAATAATTAAATTTGTTGGAGGCAATTTCGGTTAATGAATTTTATATCTAAATCTAATATCGTTTATCATGGAACTAAAAGGATCTCAGACAGAAAAAAATCTGCAGACTGCATTTGCTGGCGAGAGCCAGGCTCACACAAAGTATCTCTATTATGCATCAAAAGCCGCTAAAGATGGCTACGTTCAGATAGGCAAGCTTTTCGAGGACACTGCTCGCAACGAGAAAGAGCATGCTAAGATATGGTTCAAGATACTCCATGGCGGTGAGATGCCAACGACGGAGGTAAATCTCGAGGATGCTGCCGCTGGTGAAAATTACGAGTGGACCGACATGTATGCTGGTTTCGCCAAGACTGCCAAAGAAGAAGGTTTCGATGACATAGCGTTCCTGTTTTCCAGCGTAGGAGCCATAGAGAAAACCCATGAGGAAAGATACAGGAAACTGCTTAAGAATATCCAGGATGCGGTAGTTTTCTCTCGCGATGAAGATTGCATCTGGGAATGCTCCAACTGCGGCCATATCGTCATTGGCAAGAAGGCTCCGGAGGTCTGCCCTGTCTGCAAGCATCCTAAGAGCTATTTCCAATTAAAAGCCAATAACTATTAATCAATAGTCTATTCATGAAAAAAATATTTGCGCTTGCGTTGCTGGCTGCGATGGTAGTTCCATTGTCCGCCCAACCTAAGAAAGCCGTTCTTCCAGAGTATAAGTTCACTGTAGTAAAGGAAAACCCTATTACTTCGGTCAAGAATCAAAACCGTTCCGGTACCTGCTGGTGTTTCTCCACCATAGGTTACATCGAGTCGGAGATCATTCGTCAGAAAGGCATAAAGGACACTACGCAGTATCCAGACCTCTCGGAGATGTTCGTGGTCTCCCATTCCTATAAGGACAGGGCGGAGAAGTATGTGCGGACAGATGGAAACATCGGTTTTTCGGCTGGCTCCGAGGCGGGAGACGTTTTCCACGTCATAGAAGACTACGGCATAGTGCCTCAGGCTGCCATGCCAGGCCTTCAGCCCCTCCCGATTCATGGTGAGCTGGATGCTACTACGAAGTCCTTCGTGGATGCCATCGTCAAGAATCCTAACAAAACCCTTTCGCCGAACTGGAAGAAGGCTTTTGACGGCATCGTGGACAGTTTCCTCGGCAATGCGCCAGAGACTTTCGCGCACAATGGCAAGACTTACACGCCTGCTCAATACAGGGACGAGCTTGGAATCAATGTTTCCGACTTTGTCTCACTGACTTCGTTCACGCACCATCCTTTCTATTCTTCGTACATAATGGAGCTGAGCGACAACTGGAGATGGGACAGCGCCTACAATGTCCCTCTTGACGAACTCATGGAAGTGCTTTATTCGGCCATCAATAATGGTTTCACGGTAGCATGGGGCACTGATGTTAGCGAGTCTGGCTTCAACAGGGACGGAATCGGCGTGCTGATTGATGACTCTAAAAAGCCTACTGCAGGTTCTGACCAGGCCCGCTGGACCGGAGACGCTGGAGATAAGGCGCAGCCTAAGCAGGAAGTATTTCCTGAGGAGATTGTCGTGACCCAAGAGTCCCGCCAGCGGTGGTATGACGAAAAAACTACCACAGATGATCATGGAATGCAGATTTTCGGCCTTGCGAAGGATCAGAATGGAAAGGATTTCTTCATGGTGAAGAATTCCTGGGGCGAGACAGGCAAGCATAAGGGAATATGGTACTGCTCTGATGCCTTCGTGCGTGGCAAGACCATGGAAATCACTGTTCATAAGGATGCTCTTCCAAAGGATTTGAAGAAGAAGCTAGGAATAAAATGAACATTCGCAAACACATACCGAACACCATAACTTGTGCGAACATCCTGTGCGGTGCTGCCGGTATCGTATTTGCATTCAGCGATTCGCTTGAATTGTCTTTTATAATGATGCTCGCCGCCGCCGCCTTCGACTTCATGGACGGTCTGGCGGCGAGGCTTTTGAAGGCATATTCAGACATCGGCAAGGAATTGGATTCTTTGTGCGACGTGGTGAGTTTCGGGGTTCTGCCTTCGGTTATGCTGTCGCAGCTTTTCATGCCATCTGCATTGTCTGCTTGCGGTCGTGTCGGAGGTAAGATTTTCGGCCTCATGCCTTTGCTTCTGGCCGCTTTTTCGGCGCTGAGGCTTGCAAAGTTCAATCTTGATGAGCGTCAGCACGAGAGTTTCCTAGGCTTGCCGACCCCTGCCGCCGCTATGCTTTGCGGCTCGCTTGCGGCATACGTCAGCGTTACCCCTGGCGGCATCCTTGCTTCATGGTGCGGTAGCATTGCGTTCATTCCGTTGCTCACGGTGTTGCTGTGCGCTTTGCTGGTGAGCGAGATTCCGATGTTCTCCATGAAGTTCGGGACGGGCAAAGAGACTCCGATGAGAGAGAAAACCAAACGCCTGGCATTCTTGGCAGTCACTGCGTTGTCTGTTGCAGCTGCCTTGGCTTTCGGACTTCGCTGGACGGTGATTCCGATCATAAGTTTCACGGCCTACATAATCATTAACCTGATTTTCGCCTTTTCCCCTCAAAGAGCATGACGGACGGTAAATATGTGATATTCTATGTCCATGGCATGGGTGGGGGAGGTGACAGCCGTATTCCGGCCATTCTTAAAGATAACCTAGGCTCTCAGTTCGAGGTTTTCATCCGCACGTACGATTTCGACCCTGAGGTTGCCACTTCTCAGCTCGCACAGTGGGCTTCCGAGGTTCATCCTGATTTGGTAATAGGGGAGAGCATGGGTTCTGTGCACGCCATAGCTTTGAGAGGTTATCCTCATCTTTTCGTCTCCCCATCTCTGAATGCTCCGCTATATTTTCAGGCGATGGCTGTGGTAGACAGGATTCCTGGTCTCACTAAATTCTTCGACTGGTATTATCGCCCGAAGCCTGGCGACAGGCAGAGACTGCATTTTGAGCCTTCTCTCCTGAAAAAATGGACACCATGCCGGAAGAAGGCGTTGCAGAACACAACTCTTAATGGCAGCAAGGATAGTTTCTATGCCTTCTTCGGCACCAGGGACAAGTTCCGCCGCAGCGGAGTCGTTTCTGTCAGGACATGGCAGAAATATTTCGGAGATGGCACCTACGCAATCTACGAAGGCACCCATTTCATGGAGGAAGAATATATTCACGCCCTTCTCATTCCAAAAATCCACGAGGTTTTAGGAATATAGCACTTTCCGGTCCGTTACTCTTCGGGCTCTGTGAACGCAGTAAATTCAAAATAATCCTAATTCGGAGACAGCTTTCCCTATGTTGGCTTTGGCCGTGGCAGGCTGCATCGCCCTATCAAGCGACATTCCCTCCGGGGTGATTTGAATGACATCTTCGAATCCTGCTTCCAGAAGCTGAGTTCTGTCAGAGACTTTGCCTGCTAAGAGGTAGACTTTCGTCCTTCTGTCACAGCCGCACTCTGCGTCATATTTCTTGGCATATTCAAGAACCCCGAAAGGGACTTTCCCTTTAAGCGTTTGAATGTCGGAATGGCCCTCGCCGGTAATGACAACGCTACAAGAATCCAGCATATTCCCGAACCTCGCCAGATCCAGCACTTTCCAGATGCCTGGCACCATGTCCGCCCTGAAACAGGCCCTAAGCGCTCCTCCGATGCCACCTGCCGCACCCGAACCTGGAATATTCCTGATGTCTTTTCCCGAAAAATTTGAATAGACGTAGCAGAGCTGGGCCATCCATGAGTCGATGGCATCTACCATTTCTGGTGTGGCACCCTTCTGAGGTGCGAACATTTTAGCTGCTCCTCCATTCCCGAAAAATGGCACCGAGACATCGTAAAAGCCAGTGATTCTGCAATCCGGAATGTTCTTGTTCCTTCTGCTGGATTCTATTTCCAAGATGTTCCCAAGTTCGGCCTGACCTGGCGCCAGCATGCCAGAAGGCGTCAAGAACCGATAGCCAAGCGCCTGTAGCATGCCTGTGCCCCCATCGCAGGTCGCTGTGCCTCCTAACCCGAGCCAGATTTCTTCTACGCCAGAATCCAAGGCATCTGCCATTATCTCTCCGGTGCCGAAAGAGCTTGAACATAATGGGTTACGCTCTCTAGGCGCAACAAGTCCCAGTCCGCTGGCAGCGGCTGTTTCAATTACCGCAATCCTGCCATCCGCAACCAATCCATATACGGCAGTTATGGAGCGTCCTAGTGGATCGGAGCAATTGACTTTTCTGAATATGCCGCCGAGCAGTTCAGTTATGACTTTCGTGAAACCTTCGCCGCCGTCGGAGATAGGAACGACAGCCGCCTCCCCCGAAGGGAAGGCGGCCATTGCTGCTTCTCCGGCTTCCTGCGAAGTCAGGCAGCCCTTGAATGAATCTATGGCGATGACCGCTTTCAAATCGTCCTTCCCGGATAGGCCTTCAGCCCGGCTTCGAGGGCATCCATCGCCTTCACCAGCTCAGGCACCTCCAGCACGTATGCCAGACGGATGTGGTTGATGCCGCATCCCGGAGTCCTATAGAATGACTGGGCAGGGGTGACCATGGTCGTCATTCCATTGTAATTGAAGTCTGTGAGCATCCATTTGCAGAAGTTCTCGGCATTATCGACTGGAATCTCCGCAATGGTATAGAACGCTCCCCCAGGGACAGGGGAATATACTCCCTCCATGGCATTCAGGCGCCCCAAAGCATAGTCTCTTCTAGCAATATATTCCTTTTTAGTCGCTTCGAAATAGGAATCTGGCGTGTCCATCGCACCCAATGTCGCAATCTGTCCGTAAACAGGGGCGCAGAGCCTCGACTGCCCGAACTTAAGGGCGGCGGCAATGACATCCTTATTGTGGGAGATGATGCAGCCAATCCTCACGCCGCAAAGATTGTAACGCTTAGATACAGAATCTAGCAATATTACGTTCTGCTCAAGCCCCGAAATATTCATTGCGGAGAAGTGCGGCTCGTCCGAGTAACAGAATTCCCTGTACACTTCGTCGGAAATAAGGAACAAATCGTGCTTCTTGCAAAAGTCCCCCAATGCCAGCATATCCTCTTTCGAGTACAGCGTTCCAGTAGGGTTGCCAGGGTTGCTGACAAGCACGGCCTTAGTGCGAGGAGTGACCAGTTTCTCGAACTCGTCGATGGAAGGCACTCTGAAGCCTGTGCTTATGTCGGTGTGGACTACTTTAAGAGCAATCTTGTTCAGGTAGCAAAATGTGTAATAATTAGTGTAGAATGGCTCCATTACGAGAAGTTCATCTCCCTCGTCGCAAGCAATCTGCAAAGCAATGTCTATGCCCTCACTGCCACCGGTAGTGACAATGAGCTCGGAAGGGTCGATGTTTATGCCGACCTTGCGATAATACTTCTCGGCGAAGGCTTTCCTCAGCTCCATCATTCCAGCAGAGTTCGAGTAAGAAACGTGATCAAGTTTGTTGTTTCTCACTGCATCCAGCGCGCACTGCGGAGACTTTATGTCCGGAGCGCCTACGTTTAGATGAAAAACCTTGATGCCTTTACTCTTTGCCTCGTCGGCAAATGGAACCAGCTTCCTGATGGCAGAAGCCGGCATAAGCTGACGTTCTGTTAATAAATAAATTAAAGTTTTATATGCCTGATATCTTTTCAAAGATAGTGATTTTTTTTACCTTTGTAGACGTTCTTAACAAATTAATTTTAAGTTTTATGTCAACTTTCAGACAAAGAGCATTGAATGAAGCTGCAATGCATGGAAACGAGCGTTATTTCGTTGAAGACCGCCCCATCTCATCGTTTTTCGGTGTGAACGTCTTCGATAGGGAAAAGATGCGCCGCTACATGTCAAAGCCAGCTTATGAGGCGGTGGTCTCTGCTAGCGAGTATGGTACCAGCATCGACCGCAGCCTGGCAAACGAAGTCGCCACGGGCATGAAAACCTGGGCGATAGAGATGGGCGCTACTCATTACACGCACATCATTGAACCTCTTACTGGTCTTACTGCTGAAAAGCATGAGGCTTTTGTCACTGTCAAAAATGGTGACGTCTTCGAAAGATTCAGTGGTACTGCTCTTGTCCAGCAAGAACCTGACGGTTCCAGTTTTCCTAGCGGAGGATTGAGGAATACGTTCGAGGCCCGCGGTTATTCCGCATGGGACCCTACTTCCCCAGTTTATATCCTTGGCCAGACGCTCTGCATACCTTCTATCTTTGTTTCCTACAATGGAGAAGCGATTGATATGAAGGTGCCGAACTTGAAAGCTTACCAGGCCCTGAACAAAGCTGCCGTCTCGGTGGCAAATCTTTTTGACGATGCGGTCACCAAGGTGACTGTCAACATAGGTCTCGAACAGGAATATTTCCTGGTCGATGAAGCTCTTTACAAGGCTCGTCCAGATCTTGCCCTCTGTGACAGGACGGTCATCGGGCACACTTCCGCAAAAGATCAGCAGCTCTCTGACCATTATCAGGGAACGATTCCTCAAAGGGCGATGTCTTTCATGAAGGATTTCGAGACGGAGGCTTATAAGCTTGGCATAGAACTTACTACAAGGCATAACGAGGTGGCTCCTAATCAGTTCGAGTGCGCTCCGAAATTCTGCGAGATGACCAAGGCCATCGATCAGAACATGCTTCTGATGACCGTGATGCAGCAGGTGGCCGACAAGCATCATCTGAAAGTCATTCTTCACGAGAAACCTTTCGCCGGCGTGAATGGAAGCGGCAAGCATACGAACTGGTCCATGCAGACGGACAAGGGCGTCAATCTGCTCTCCCCAGGGAAGACTCCGACCACCAACCTTCAATTCCTTGCTTTCTATTCGTCTGTCCTGAAGGCGGTGCACCAGCATAACGCACTGATAATGACTTCTGTCTGCACTTATAGCAACGGTTTCCGTCTTGGTGGGAACGAGGCTCCTCCAGCTGTCATGTCAGTATTCTCGGGGTCGACGCTTTCTAAAGTCTTCGATTCCATCATGAAGATGAAAGCAGACAAGAGCGCAGATTCCGGCAAAGAGTCCATCAAGCTTGTCAATTCCATTCCTGAGATATTCCCGGATAACACAGACCGTAACAGAACATCGCCTTTCGCCTTCACGGGCAACAGGTTCGAGTTCCGTGCGGTAGGTTCTTCAGTGAACGTCGCATCTGTGACTTATGTGCTTAATGCTGCTGTCGCCGAGGCTCTTGCCGAGTTCCGCGCGCGGGTGGACAAGAAAATGAAGGCACGCATCAAGAAAAATGATGCTGTGATGGAAGTCGTTAAAGAATTCCTCACCGAGTCGCAAGATGTAATGTTCGAGGGTAATGGCTACAGCGCAGAGTGGTTCGAAGAGGCTAAGAAGAGAGGCCTGAAGGCTATCACGAATTTCCCTGATGCTTATAAGAACTATCTCACGAAAGATTCAGAAGCTCTTTTCGTCAAACAAGGCATCCTTTCCAAGGCCGAGATAGAGGCGCGCTACGAGGTTCTGAACGAGACATACGTGAAGAAGCTTCAGATCGAGGCCAGGGTGATAGGCGACCTTTGCCTGAATCATGTCATCCCTGCCGCCGTAAGGTATCAGGACCTGCTTATTCAGGATATTACCGGCAGCCAGGCAGTGTTCAAGGCCGAGAGCAAAGATCTTTGCAAGGCCGAGATTGACACTTACAGGAAAATTGCTGGTTTCATCAACAACTTGCAGGCGGATGTCGAGCAGCTGGTCGAGGCCAGGAAGAAGGCCAATGCCGTTCCTGACATAGCCAAGAGAGCAAAGCTCTACTCTACGGAGGTCATGTCCTGGATGGAGAAAGTGCGTTACAGCGCAGACCATCTGGAGATGCTCGTGGATGATGAGCTCTGGCCTATGCCGAAGTACAGGGAACTCCTGTTCTTCTAAATGAATATGATATATTAATGAAGAATCTTTTAAGAATATTTCTCATTGCCGTGGTTTTGTCTGGTGCTGCGTCATGCGCCAGGCGCGTAGAAAGCACGTTCGTGGCTATTCCTTTCGTGGATGACCTGCTTGCGGATTCGCTTCCTGCATTAAAATCCTATGCCGCATTATCTGGCAAAACCTCAGGCAACATTGCTCTAGTCGGGGATCCATCCGAATGCCTGAAGGTGAGCGAAGAACTCATGACTTCGGACAAGTTCGATAATGTAGATGGCCGCAGAGTTTCAGATGGACTGCCAGATTTCGCTGGCGAGACTTTTGTCTCCATCTTGGACTTGTACGACGCACCTTTCGACAGCATAATATTCAAGAAAGATTCCGTGGCATTAAGAGAGATTTCGGTTCGCGACTGCGTGTACGCTCTGGACACTTCTTTCAGTTTCACTCCGTATGGCGGTCGCGCATCGATTTCAAAAGGCTCTCCGAAAGTGCTGGTGATTTGCTCTCCATTAGTGACAGAGTGTGCCCTAGCCGACATTGAAGATTTCTTCTCTAAGATAGGGTGCCAGATTCCGGTCATCAGCTCGAAAGACACCGCATATTCATATTCAGAGTCACTCTATTCTCTTCTCAGGCAAAAGAATATGTTCACTCACGACATAGCATATCCTTCTGCCGAGGGCTATGTAGTGGTGCCTTTGGATAACAACTCGATGTCACTGAATTCTGTCCTTGTCAGCTTTGACGAGGGCTTCATCCCAACTGAATACCCAGACTCTGTGTCCATATGGTCAGTTGCGCCAAAAACCGTGGAATCGTATGTTCAAAAATAGCATTACTCCGGAAGAAATAGAACAGCTGCAGCTGGCTGGTTTTAAGGGCAAAATAAAAGTAATCAATAGGCTAGGATTAGATTTCATGCTGGCGGTCAGGTACTTGAAAAAGCAGAGGGTCATCGGTTTCGACACTGAGTCCAGGCCATGCTTTTCGCCGAATCAGCCTCACTATGGCGTCTCGCTTCTTCAGCTTTCTGGGGAAGACGAGGCGTTTCTCTTTAGGATAAAACTGATGGGAGGAATCCCGAAACCGCTCAGGAATATTCTCTCGAACAAGAATATTTTGAAGGTTGGTGCGGCCGTGAACGATGATGTGCACGGGCTGCGGAAGCATCACGATTTCGAGCCTGGTGGTTTCGTGGATTTGCAGAAAATTGTCTGGGAATATGGCATCAAGGATAAAAGCGTCAAGAAAATGAGCGCAATCATTCTTGGCTTCAGGATTTCCAAGAGCCAGCAGCTTTCGAATTGGGAGGCGGACAAACTCTCAGAGCCGCAGAAGCTTTATGCGGCGACTGATGCCTGGGTGTGTCTGAAGATGTACAAGAAACTTCTGGCCTCCGAGAAGCATCCTCTGACTCCTGAGGAAATGCTACCGAATCCGCCGAAACAACTAATTGCCGTCCCTGCCACCCCTGCCGCCGCTGCAACTAATCGTTCCGTCAAACATAAATGAATATGACTAAGATTATTCTGAAAAAGGGTAGGGAAGAATCTCTTCTCAGGTTTCATCCATGGGTGTTCTCCGGAGCTATCGCTCAGATTGTTGGCGAGCCAGCGGAAGGTGATATCGTGGGTGTTTTCGCTTCTGACGGCTCATTTCTAGCATACGGCCATTATCAGATAGGCTCAATAGCCGTCAGGGTTCTCAGTTTCAATGGAGAAAATCCAACGAAACCGGATTTTTTTAGGAATATGCTATCGAAGGCTCTGCACCTTCGCATTGCCGCAGGACTGGCAAGCCTTGGTCATCCTGAACAGACAAACGATAGTCATCCTGACCAGAGAACCGATAGTCATCCAGAACAAGCCACCCACCTTCATCCTGAACAAGCCACCCACCGTCATCCGGGACTTGATTCAGTTCCTACTAAGAATCCTGTTCCAGGATCCGTTACGAACTGCTATCGCCTAGTGCACGGCGAGGGAGACGGCCTCCCTGGCCTGATAATAGACTTTTACGATGGCGTTTGTGTGATGCAAGCGCACTCTGTCGGTATGTTCAGAGCAAAAGAGGCCATCTGTAATGCCCTAAAACAGATTTACGGAGACTCTTTGAAGGCGGTTTACGACAAAAGTTCCGGCACAGCCCCTTTTAAGGCGGGGCTGGACTTAGTGGACGGATACATTTATAAAGCTGATGGTTTTTCTGATGACGAACAGGTCGTTCAGGAAAACGGTCATGAATTCCTAGTTAATTGGACCGAAGGTCAGAAAACAGGATTTTTCCTAGACCAAAGAGAGAACAGGCTGCTTACGGAAAAATATTCAAAGGGACGCAATGTCCTAAACCTTTTCTGCTACACAGGCGGCTTCTCCGTCTATGCCCTTGGTGGCGGCGCAGTTCACGTTGACTCGGTAGACAGCTCTAAGAAAGCCATTGACATGGTTTCTAAGAATATGTCGCTGAATGGCTTCGAGAACTCTTGCCATTCGGAGTTCTGCGAAGATGCGATGGAATATCTTGCTAAAGTGCCTGAGGATAAATATGACCTGATGATAGTGGACCCTCCTGCATTCGCAAAGCACAGGGGAGCTTTGAGCAATGCCCTGAGGGCATATCAGCGACTTAATGCCGCAGCTATTTCCAAAGTGGCTCCAGGAGGTATCATATTCACTTTTAGCTGTTCTCAAGTAGTTGATAAAGAGGCGTTTGCTCTTGCTATATTCTCTGCTGCAGCTCAGACAGGCAGGAGCGTTCGCATTCTGGATCGCCTGAACCAGCCCGCAGATCATGCAGTGAACATCTACCACCCCGAAGGTGAATACCTGAAAGGCCTTCTTCTTTACGTGGAATAATCGTAAAAGCTTCGCAGGCCTCTGCAAATACTTCTAGATTCGGACCTTGTTCCCTATTCACAAATCGCCCCCAAAAACAACTGCTCCTGCCATTTTTCTGCACCAGAATGTCTTGTTCCCTATTCACAAATCGCCCCCAAAAACAACATTTTTTAAAATTGCGATTTGTTGAAAAAGGGGATAACTTGATGGCAGGAAATTCATTTGTAGATAACGCTAATACCTAAATTACCTGTTTTTATTTCATAAGAATTACCTACCTATCTAATTAACTGCTACTCAGTCT
>ONBM01000025.1 GCA_900316045.1 uncultured Bacteroidales bacterium
TGCCTTAGCGGCAGGGGTCGGAACCCCTGAGAGCGCTCCTCATGAGCTTCTGGGAAGCTCACTCCATTTTTATTTGGGTTACAAACATAGGGACTGTATTTAAGGACAAAATCATGAATACGTGAGAGCCTTAGGATGAAGGCCTCCCCGGAATGCGCTAGGGGTCCGGAACAAACCGCTACTATGAGTCGCCGCTTCCAGTGATTGATTTTAAAAATGACATCGTTTCGAGGCCATGTGTCCGGCGGACGAATCCTCAGGCGGAACCCAACCAGAGAGTCGGCGCAAGAGCACAGCCGTCTCTGGAAGTGACATGCTATGTGGAGCGTCATGCTTTTGCCGCGAGAGGTAGCATGGCCCCGTGATGGCCGTAATCGATGTGGGCATGCAAACATCCATGATGACATGAAGGGGGTTCCTGACCTGATAACCAGAATGAGCAGGATGCGGTTTTCGTGTCAAGTCGCAGTCGTTTCGTTTGCCTGCAGGCTCATCAATGCCGAACGGTCGGTCTCCAATGGGTGAGCAAAACACCTCCGTAAGTAATTGATTATCAATAGGGGTCCTGCTCACCCATACGAAAATCAGGCAGGGTGGGCAATTGGCCTAAGCGAATATATTGATTATCAGGTATATAAGAAACACCTCCTGCTCACCCTATCCGTCGACTTTAACAGAGAGGACGGAATATATCAGGGAGCCCGGGAAAAGCGAAGGAGGCGGGTCGTTTGGGGTGACGTGGATGGTCTTCCGGGGTGACGAAGGAGGTCGTGCAGGAACTGAATCTTGTTCCGGATGACGTGGTGGGTCATTCGGGATGACGGGGTGGGTCATTAGGGATGACGGGGCGTATTATTAAATTGGGTTTTGGACTTGATCACCTCTTTGACTACGCTCGCCCGACACAAAAAAAAAGGACGGTCACGTGGGCCGTCCTAATTCTTATTCAGCAATATGTCTGTTTACATCATGTCGCCGCCCTGTGGCATTGGTGCCGCCGGGGTCTTCTCCGGGATGTCTACGATGCCACATTCGGTGGTAAGGAACATGCCAGCTACAGAGGCAGCGTTCTGAAGGGCAACGCGGGTAACCTTCGTAGGATCGATGACGCCAGCCTCGAACATATTCACATATTCGCCTGTGCGGGCATTGTAGCCAAAGTCACCTTTGCCTTCGCGGATCTTCTGGATTATTACGCTTCCCTCGACGCCAGCATTCTCGGCAATCTGACGCAGAGGCTCTTCGATTGAACGAGCCACGATGTTGATGCCGGTCGTCTCGTCATCATTTTCGCCCTTGAGGTTTTTAAGAGCATCGGCAGCGCGAACGTATGCGGTGCCGCCACCTGGCAGATAGCCTTCCTCGACAGCGGCACGAGTAGCGTTGAGCGCATCTTCCACCCTGTCCTTCTTCTCCTTCATCTCAATCTCGGAGCCTGCGCCTACATACAGCACAGCAACGCCGCCGGCAAGTTTTCCAAGCCTCTCCTGGAGTTTCTCCTTATCGTAATCTGAAGTAGTGGTCTCAATCTGCTTGCGGATCTGAGCGACTCTGTCAGCTATGTCCTGCTTAACGCCAGCACCGCCGACGATAGTGGTGTTGTCCTTCGTGATGGTAACCTTTTCAGCCTTACCAAGCATCTCAGGAGTAGTGTTTTCAAGAGTGAAGCCCCTCTCCTCAGAAACGACTGTCGCACCGGTCAGCGTAGCGATGTCCTGAAGCATTTCCTTACGACGGTCACCGAAGCCAGGAGCCTTAACGGCAGCGATCTTCAAAGTGCCACGCAGCTTATTTACCACAAGAGTAGTAAGAGCTTCACCATCAACATCTTCTGCAATAATTAGCAAAGACTTGCCATCACGGGCGATAGGCTCAAGGATAGGAAGAAGATCCTTCATCGCGGAAATCTTCTTATCCGTAATAAGAATAGAAGCATCATCAAGGACAGCTTCCATCTTGTCGCCATTGGTCATAAAGTAAGGGGAGATGTAGCCTCTGTCGAACTGCATTCCTTCAACGACCTTAACCTCAGTATCGGTACCTTTAGCTTCCTCAACAGTAATTACGCCGTCGCCTTTGACTTTCGACATAGCGTCAGCAATCAGCTTACCGATAGTATTATCGTTGTTGGCAGAAACGGTAGCTACCTGCTCGATTTTGGAGTAGTCGCGTCCAACTTTCTTGCTCTGTTTCTTAAGATTTTCAACTACGGCCTCAACTGCCTTGTCGATTCCCCTCTTAAGGTCCATAGGGTTAGCTCCAGCGGTGACATTCTTCAAGCCAACATTGATGATGGCCTGGGCAAGAACAGTGGCAGTAGTAGTGCCATCGCCGGCCTGCTCGTTAGTCTTGGAAGCAACTTCCCTGACCATCTGGGCACCCATATTCTGGTACCTGTTTTCAAGCTCAACTTCCTTAGCTACGGTAACGCCATCTTTAGTTACCTGAGGAGCGCCATATTTCTTATCGATCACCACATTGCGACCCTTAGGCCCAAGAGTAACCTTCACTGCATTTGCCAGAGCGTCTGCACCCTCCTTCATCAAAGAGCGAACCTCTGTATTGAATTTAATTTCTTTTGCCATAATTCAATCCTCCATATTCATTAAAGAATAGCCAGAATGTCTGACTGCCTGACTATGAGATATTTCTTGTCATCGACAGTAACCTCTGTCCCGGCATATTTGCCATAAAGGACAGTGTCACCCTTCTTGACTTCCATAGGCTCGTCCTTTTTTCCAGGGCCCACTGCCAAAACTTCTCCCTCTTGAGGTTTCTCTTTCGCTGTGTCAGGAATATAAATTCCTGCAGCTGTCTTGGTCTCAGCCTCCTTAGGCTGAATCAGAACTCTGTCTGCTAATGGTTTAATCATGATATTAGAATTTTAAAATTAGTTTTACATCTATTCCTGGATCGCTCCAGGCACTCAGACCAAAAATCAAAGGCTATGCCATTAGGTCAAATATGACAATTTGTCACCAAAGACTCAAAAAAATGACAACTTGTAATTCCAAAACAATTGCCTAAATTTGAAAAATATCATAATATGAAGAACAATTTTATGAAAACTCTAACCAGGGCAACCCTTGTCATAGCCGTCATTCTCTCAATGGCAGCAACTTCAGGTTGCAGTAAGTTCGGGAGATCGAAAGGGCAGAGTACCGAGTTTGCCACTTTCATCAAGGCATATACTAGCGGTATTATTTCCGATAAGGCTACCATCAAGGTAGAACTAACTTCTGATGCGCCAGACGTGACTGCCGGCTCCGATGTCAAGAATGGGGTCCTGACATTCTCTCCGAGCATAAAAGGCACAGCCAGATGGCTCACGCCGAAGGTAATAGAATTCATACCAGAGAACGGCGCGCTGAAATCCGGCCAAGCCTACAAAGCGAATCTCAGGCTGGACAAAATCCGTAAGCTGAGCAATAGGAAATACAAAAAATTCACATTCTCTTTCATGGTTGCCATAAAAGAGGCTGTGATGAGCCTGGATAATATGACAATAACAGCCGCTTCTCCAGAAGTGGCGAGCGTAGAAGGCAGCATATCCCTTACCGAAGAACTTCCTCTGGAGAAAGTGAAGGAGATGATAGAATTCAGTTATCCAGACAATTCTGCAGAGCTGAATGTAACCATGGCTAATGACCTGACGCATTTCCATTTCGAGATTCTTGGCTTGAAGAGAGGGAAAGATGACAGGACGCTGAAACTGAATATGAAGCCGGCGGACACCGGATTCGTCACTGACTCGAAATCCGAGATAAGCGTACCAGCGTCTGGAGTCTTCAAAGTCATTAATGCTGAACGAGTTGACGTTTCACAGCATTACATAGACGTATTCTTCTCGGAAGCATTGGCCGAATCATCAGATTACACAGGGCTGATTACCCTGGACAACACTGAAGGATACATGATGCAGATAGAGAATAACCACGCCAGGGTATTTTTCGAAGGGGCGGAGGATGCCAGCGTGATATTGAATATCAATCGAAATGTGAAGTCAAGTGCTGGAGCGCTACTGAATAAGGCATATTCAAAAGATTTCGCGCCTACCCAGGAAAAACCAGCCGTGGAGCTTTCCATAAAGGGATCGGTCCTGCCGAATTCCAAAGAGCTTCTGCTGCCATTCAAGGCCGTTAATCTGAATGCCGTGGACATAAGCGTGATTCAGATTTATGAAGACAATGTGCTGAATTTCCTGCAAGATAACAAACTTGACGGTTCGAATTCGTTAAGGCGTTATGGAAGACTGATCTACAAGAGGTGCCTGAGACTGGATTCCGATCCGTCGAAAAACCTGCATAAGTGGCAGGACTTCAGCGTAGACCTCTCCAGGCTGTTCAAGCAAGAGGCTGGGGCAATTTACAGAATCAGGCTGTCTTTCAAGCAGGACTATTCATTATACGGGAGCAGCGATGACTTTAAGAGCGGCATGCCTCAGAATGACGTCGTGGACATATCTACGGTGAGCATATCAGAAGAAGATGACGAAGAGTGGGATGAGCCTGATCCTTATTATTACGAGGACTTCTTCGATTGGAGCAAATACAACTGGAAGGATCAGGACAATCCTGAGAAGCCATCATACTATATGGAAGAAAGCCGCTTCCCTGCCATAAACCTTTTATCTTCGAATCTTGGCATAATCGCCAAATACTCTGGCGGAGACCGCATCTGGGTGAGCGTAAGTGACATTTTAACGGCGAAGCCTGTGTTCAATTCCGAGCTTTATGTCTACAGCTACCAGCTGAAAGAGATAGGGAATGCGAAAAGCGGCACTGACGGAATGGCAGAGATAAAGCTTTCCGCCAAACCGTTCGTAGTCGTAGCAAAGCGAAGCGGAGCCACAAGCTACCTGAAGGTGACCGAAGGCACAGAATGCTCTACTAGCAGATTCGATGTGGGTGGGCAAACGCTTGAGAAAGGCCTGAAAGCCTTTATTTATGGAGAAAGAGGCGTATGGAGGCCTGGCGACACGCTCCACGTATCGATGATACTGCAAGACAAGGACAAGAACATCCCTGACAGCCATCCGGTCGTAATGGAACTATACAACCCTCAGGGGCAGTTCTACAACAAAATCGTGAACGGGGATGGGATGAACGGGTTCTATGCATTCAACATTCCGACTAAGAGCGAGGACCCTACAGGCTTGTGGAATGCGTATTTCAAGGTCGGCGGAGCGACTTTCCATAAGTCTTTGAGAATAGAAAGCATAAAGCCTAACCGCCTGAAGATTGCCATGAAAATCGGGGACGGAAAGACTATTGACGGTGGTCAGAAGGTGCCGGTCAGCATAGATGCCAACTGGCTCACAGGGCCCGCTGCGGCTGGTCTAGACGCAAAAGTCACTATGACCTTGCACGGCACTGGCAGTGGATTCGACGGTTTCAAAGACTATATATTCACGAATCCCGCATCCAGCTTCATGAGAAGCGAGCATGAATTAATCAGCAGCAGCCTCGACAGCCACGGGCACCTGAGCGCCATGGTTGAAATGCCTGCGGCCCAGAATGCCCCGGGAATGCTTTCCGCAAACATCTTGACTACGGTGGCGGAGCCAGGCGGGAACACTAGTTTCAATAGCGCAACGATGAGCTATTCTCCATATTCATCATACGTCGGAATTAAATTACCGAAAAGCAAAGATCATTATCTTGAGACCGACAAAGACTATTCTATCGGAGTCGCCGTGGTGGACAGGAATGGCAAGAGGATTTCAGGGGAGAATATTGAATATTCAATATACAAGATGAAATGGAGCTGGTGGTGGGAATCTCGCAGCGATGAATTCGACTCCTATGTCAATGGCACGAACGCCAAGCCGCTCTCTTCAGGAATGCTGACCTCTTCTGCAAACGGGGACGTGATAATTCCGTTCAAGATAAACTACCCTGAATGGGGACGCTATCTGGTCATCGCTAAAGATGCGGCAAGCGGCCACGTAGCCGGTAGCTACCTCTACGTCGATTGGCCTGAGTCTCTTGGAAGGTCAACAAAAACCGACCCTACGGCTCTATCTATGTTAACTTTCTCCACTGACAAGGATAATTACGACGTCGGGGAGACGGCTCTCATCTATATTCCTGCCGCAAGCGCAGGGCAGACCCTGGTTTCCATAGAGAACTCCACTACGGTTTTGTCACGCGAGTGGGTAAAGAATTCGAGCGGAGGCGTAACATACAAACTTAAGATAAGACCTGAAATGGCTCCAAACTGTTACATACACCTGACCATGGTCCAGCCGCACGAAAGGGATGACAACGACCTCCCGATAAGGTTATACGGCATCAAGCCTATCTTCGTGAACAATCCTGCCTCGCATCTGGAGCCAGTCATCAATATGCCTGACGTGCTTCGGCCTGAGGAAGAATTCACGATGAAAGTGAGCGAGAAGAATCACAAGGCGATGACATACACCATCGCCATAGTAGACGAAGGACTGCTAGACCTTACAGCCTTCAAGACTCCTGATCCTTGGAATTCAATGTACGAGAAAGAGGCCCTTGGGGTAAAGACTTGGGATTTATACGATGACGTGATAGGGGCTTTCAGCGGCAGATTCTCGCCAATGTTCAGCATCGGAGGTGACGAATCCATGCCTGTAGGTTCGAGAAAGGACAACAGATTCAACCCTGTCGTGAAGTTCCTCGGGCCGTTCTCCCTGCAAAGCGGCACCGCAACGCATAAGATCAGGCTGCCTATGTACGTGGGCAGCGTGAGAACCATGGTGATTGCCGGCAAAGACGGAGCCTACGGGAAGGCAGAGAAGACCACCCCTGTCAAATCGCCTCTCATGGTGGTGCCTACGCTTCCTAGAACGCTGAGCACGAATGAGGTAGTCGTCCTGCCTGTGAATGTATTCGCCCTCGAAAATGGGGTGAAGGACGTAACGGTAAGCGTGAAGGCAGAAGGCCCGGTAAAAGTGGCAGGAAACAGCCAGAGCAATATTCAGTTCAAATCTACCGGGGATCAGCTCGTGAGATTCAGTCTCCTGACGACTGGAATCGGGCAGGCTGAGATAACAGTTAACGCAAACGGAAACGGCCATAAAGCCAGAGAGACGATTTCAATCTATGTCGGCAACCCTAATCCTGCGACGATATCCAGCACGACTATAGCGCTGAACGGCGGCGCTAGCAATACTCTGTCATTTGCGCCGTTCAAGCCATCTGAGGACGAGTGGGCAGTCCTTGAGCTTTCAAGCATGCCTACAATTGACTATAAGGGAATATATTCATTCTTCAAGCATTACGAATATGACTGCACGGAGCAGCTCTCTTCTAAGGGAATCAGCTTGCTGGGCATTCGCGAGCACCTTGACGAGCACTCCAGGCAGGATGCAGACGAGACAATCAAGAACGTCATTCTGAAACTATACTCAAGACAGCTGGCAGATGGAGGATTCGCTTACTGGCCTGGTTTTGCCCAAAGCAATGACTGGGTAAGCTCCATGGCCGGAATATTCCTCACCGAAGCTTCACAAAACGGTTTCCCTGTAAGCAGGGGCGTGCTGGCTAGCTGGGCACGTTACCAGAAGAAAGCAGTGCAAAACTACCGCACAGAGGATACGAATTCTTATTCTGATCTTTCCCAGGCCTACAGGCTTTACGCTCTTGCCCTGATTGGCCAGCCAGAGAGTGGAGCGATGAACAGGCTGAAAGAAAAGGAAACGCTGTCCAGTACGGCTGCGTGGATGCTCTCGGCAGCATATTCATTGTCGGGCAAGAAGAATATCGCTCAGGAAATAATATCGAATATCAAGAACGAAACTGATGCCTGGTCTGGGAATGACTGGACTTACGGATCCATGCTTCGCAACAAGGCCATATCGGTCGAGGCGCTTTCTTTAGTGGATGAGATTCAGGAAGCATACGACGTGGCTCAGGAAGTTTCCAAAGGCCTGTCCAGCTATTACTCGACCCAGGAAGCCGCCTTTGCGACACATGCGATGGCTAAACTGGCGAAGAAAGCAATCTCCGGGACTCTCTCGGCAGAGCTGACACAGGGGAACGGCAGTCCTGAGACAATCAGCGGCACTTCCGGGTATTACGAGAAAGAGCTTGACGCACAATCTGGTTCCGTCAAATTGAAGAACCTTTCCGAAGGGAAGCTATTCGCGACGCTTGTCACTTCCGCATATCCGTCCGCTGGCGAGAAAATCCCTGCGAAGTCTAACGGGCTGAGCATCAGCGTCAGATATGTGTCCGAAGACGGAAAGACGCTCGAGCCTTCTGAAATAGTTCAAGGCACTGAATTCCTATCCATAGTCTCCGTAACGAACACAAGCGGCAACACAGATTGCCACAACGTGGCTCTGTCGGAGAAGATACCTTCGGGATGGGAGATATTCAATGACAGGCTGCTAGGCACTGGCTCAGACGAGAGCGCCCCATGGACGTATCGCGACATCAGGGACGACAGGGTCAACTGGTTCTTCGACCTAGGCAAGGGTGCCACAAAGACATTCAGGATAAAGCTTCAAGCCGCCTACGAAGGCGAATTCAACCTGCCAGCCATCAAGTGTGAGGCCATGTACGACAGGGATTTCAGCGCTAACACGGCTTCCGGCACGGCGAAAGTCATCAGGAAATGACGCACAAAGGAATATCTCTCATTGTAATATTCCTTATCGCAGGCCTTGCCGTAGCATATTTTTTCTGCCTGCCGAAGGAATTGTTCGCAGGCACTGAATATTCCACAGTCGTGACCGACAGGAATGGAGAGTTGCTAGGAGCAAGAATCGCAAAGGATGGACAATGGAGATTTCCGGAATGCGACACGATTCCGCCAAAATTCCAGACATCAATCATCGAGTTCGAGGACAAGTGGTTTGCCCTGCATTGCGGGGTGAACCCTGTGTCCATAGCCAGAGCCGCCATCGGGAATGTCAAGGCTGGGCACGTGACCAGCGGTGGCAGCACCATCACTATGCAGGTAGTCAGGATGTTGCGCAGAAAAGAGAGGACACTCTGGCAGAAAATGATAGAGGCCGTGCTTGCGACAAGGCTCGAAATGAGATATTCGAAGGAGAAAATTCTTGCCCTGTATGCTTCCCATGCACCCTTCGGAGGAAACGTAGTCGGAATCGAAGCCGCTGCCTGGAGGTACTACGGTAAGCCTGCCGAAGAGCTTTCGTGGGGCGAAACGGCAACGCTGGCTGTGCTACCCAACTCCCCTGCTGATATTTTCCCAGGGAGGAACAGAAAGTCCCTTTTGAACAAACGCAATCGATTGCTGCATAAAATGTTCAAAGATGGTTGCATAGATTCCACAGACTTTGAACTTGCGCTTGAAGAGCCGCTTCCGGCTGCTCCGGAAGCCCTGCCTCAGGAAGCCTGCCACCTGGTGGAATACTACCGGAAGACTAATCCTGGGAAAAGATCCCGAACATCCATCGACATACATCTGCAACGACAAATCCAAGCGATAACAGACCAGTGGAATGAAGAATTTTCAAGAATAGGAATATATGACATTGCTGCCGTGGTGGTCGATGTGCGCACAGGAGAAGTGCTCTCCTACGTCGGGAATGCGAATCCACGCAGAAAGAGGCCAGGAGCCGATGTGGACATAGCCAGGTCACCAAGGAGCACGGGCAGCATATTAAAGCCTTTTCTCTACTGCGCCATGTTGCAAGAAGGGGAACTGCTGCCAAACACGCTCCTGCCAGATATTCCTATGAATTTAGGCGGGTTCTCGCCTCAGAATTTCAATCGGCAATTCGATGGCGCCGTGCCGGCATCCGAGGCCCTTGCAAGGTCTCTGAACGTGCCTGCGGTATACATGCTCAAAAAATTCGGCACCCAAAGATTCCTGGAAGTTTTAAGGCGATGCGGGATGACTTCTCTTGGAAAGAGCGCAGAACATTACGGGCTTTCGCTGATACTTGGCGGGGGCGAATGCACTCTGCTGGATGTCACTAAGGCATATTCAAGGATTTCCCTTTCCTATCAAGCCGCAGACACAACATTCAATGATAGGAAAAGTCCCCTGCATAATTTTCCGTTGAAAGACAAATGCGCCCTATGGTACACTCTGGATGCGCTAAAAGAGGTGAACAGGCCAGACGAGATTGACTGGCGCCTAATTTCTTCCGTGAAACGAGTGGCTTGGAAGACAGGCACCAGCTATGGATTCAGGGATGCATGGGCAGTAGGGGTGACTCCTGAATATGCAGTAGGAGTCTGGGTAGGGAATGCAGAAGGACAAGGAGCGCCCGGATTGGTAGGCGCCAGGACGGCAGGACCTGTGATGTTCGACATATTCAATATGCTGCCTTCAAAGGAACTTAACGATAAATATGCCGCTGACGGCTGGTTCTTGGAGCCTGTCTATGGGGACTACATCAAGGCAGAGGTCTGCCCTCTCTCCGGGCATCTGGCCGGGCCCGGATGCGAGTCGTCAAATTTGCTCATGCTGCCTCGAAAGGCGATGAAAAGTGAACCTTGCCCATATCACAAGATTGTGGACGGCATGAAGACCTTCATCCTTCCCCCTTCTATGGAATGGTATTACAGGCAGAACCATCCCGAATATGCTCCATACTTGCCTGAGGACAGCGAGAATTATGCTCTCATGGAATTCATCTACCCAGAAGGCGGCAGTACGATCTACATCCCACGCCAGCTTGACGGCTCCATTGCTGGAATCACATTCAATCTTGCGCACAGGCTGCCATCGGCTAAGATTTTCTGGCATCTGGACAATGAATATGTCGGCCAGACGCAATTCATCCACCAGCTGAGCCTTACGCCTGCGCCTGGCAGGCACACAGTCACAGTGGTGGATGATAAAGGAAACTCGTTATCAGTCGGCTTCACGATTGCCGTGAACGAGAAGGGCGGCCGATAATCGCTTATCTGCCGCCCTCGCAAACGTTATTCAATGACAGCTCCGTCTACTTCCAGACTTCATTCTGAACCAGAAGCCCGTTCATCTTCCTGATTTGATTATATGGGATAGGCATCATGACCCAATTGGAATTATAACTGCAGGAAGCATACTTGGCAAGATACGTCTTTTCGAATTTAACATAATCGTTGAGAGCATCTCCGATAATGCCCCAGCGAGCCAAGTCATACCACCTGTGGCCTTCGAGCGCCATCTCGATGCGGCGTTCCCATCGAAGAGCCAGCGTCGCGCCTTCCGCAGTAGTGAATTGGGAATCCGGATAGAGACCGAGACGGTAATTAGCCGCGGCACCTGTCTTTTTCGTTCCATCCACGATGTCATCGAAGACATAGGCCGAAGAACTCTCTTCCATGGTGTTCGGATCCACGGCCCTCACATAGTCATTGGCAGCACGAGCGCGAACCATATTGATATATTTTCCAGCCTCTGCATATTCCCCGTCATGAATAAGAACCTCGGCATACCAAAGCAGCACGTCTGCATAGCGTATGAGATGGAAATTCTTAGCCGAAGAGCAGGTCGTAGTCGAAATGGACAGGCTGCCTTTGTCAGCCTTACGAGGAATATTCTTTTTGTTCAGATAAACTCCCCCATTGGATACGTCGCGAACCCATCCGTCCGTAGTTTGAGGAACCGACCAATCCAAGTAAGGGGTATCGAATCGGCCAGAAGACACATCCAAGCGAGGGTCGGTGTAGACATCAAGGTCGGTATGAGGAACGTTATTCTCATCCAGCATCGTCAGCGCCTTATGATTACGATAAGAGTCATCCATGAGCGGCAGACCTTGCGAATCGACTATGTGCGCATTCTCGAAGTCGTAGGAAGGCTGATAGAATCCCCAGCCTCCGGTACCCAATGCACCAGAAAGACCGATATGGGCAGTCCCGTTAATGCATGAGACTACTTCGACGGTACCTGAGATAGTCATCTGGATGTCAAATACGGACTCTCCGGTCCAATCGCATTTTCCCGCAGTATATAAAGTCTCGTATGTGTCGGCAAGGCAATATTTCTGTCCCTTGTTATCCTTTCCGTGGGCTATGACATCCTCCAGCGCCGTTCTAGCATCTTTCCAATGATCGGAATTGCCATTCTTGCCGTTATAAGGAGAAGACTGATAAAGCCTGACCTTGGCATACAGAGCCTGCGCGGCCCATTTGTTGACGCGCCCTTGCTCAGTCGCCCAAGTGTCCGGAAGATTCTCATAAGCGAATTGCAGGTCTTCCGCGATTTTATCCCAAATGTAAATGTAATTGCCATTATCATCCACGTTCGAGACTTGCGGATTGGTGCTGGCTTTCATTGCCTCTTCATCCACGAAAGGAACAGCGGCTCCGAAAAGCTTGACAGCTTCGAAATGCCAGAATGCACGCATGAAGCGGGCCTGGGCAATCGTCTCGGTGTAGAAATCTTTGCTCTCGCCCTGAATATTGGACAAGTCATCCTTGCACAAGCCGGCCACTTTGATGACATTGTTCGCGAAGAAAACTCCATTGTAGCAACCTGCCCACTTGCTGGATAGGTAAGAATTATCCAGCGTGAAAGTGTAGATTTCAAGCGCGGTGAAATCCGGCTGGTCATTGAACTGCGACCCTTTGTTGGCATCGCCCCCCATGATGTCCCCGTAAGCATAATTGCTAAGGGTGCGGGCGAAATAGTCGTCATCATAGAGTTTTGCGTACATTCCGGTCAGCAGCTGGGTGACTCCTTCCTTATTGGTGAAGTCTGTCTCGCTCTTGTTCACGACAGGTTTTTCTTCCAGAAAATCGGAACAAGAAAACAAAGTGCCTAATGCGAAAGCAAAGATGGCATATATTATAATTCTTTTCATTTTGCAATAATTATTCATATTCATAAAATGAGCTAGAAAGTGATGTTGGCGCCAAGAATAAATTGGCGTGGCATACCGTAAGAGCCATAGTCCGTGCCCATCATACGGTCATTCGAGCTTTCGCCGCCAAAACGGACCACAGGATCGAGTCCGGGATATTTTGTCAAGGTAAAGACATTGCTGACCTGGGCGTAGAAACGCACCTTCTCGAATTTAATCTTTTTCACGAGATTCTGAGGAAGGGTGTAGCCGAATGTCAGCGTCTGCATCCTGAGATATGAGCCATCCTCGATGTAGCTTGAATTCGACTCGATGTCCAGGGTGCTGTCGCCATTGGAAGTAGCCCACATAGGGAGGGTTCCGTTAGGATTTGTCTCCGGATCCCAGGACTTGTCCCTACGATCTTTAGCATACGCCGCCTGAAGAGCGCCGTAATAAGTGAAATATTTATACATAGCATAAAGATCGTTCCCAAGAGAGAACATCAGATAGGTACTGAAATCGAAGCCTTTCCAAGACATTCCCAGGCTGAACCCACCGGTGAGGTCCGGATGAGGATTGCCGATGAAAGTACGATCCGCAGCGGTTATCTTGCCATCATTGTTCACGTCCTTGACTCTGAATTGGCCGACATATTCCTTGGCGTTGAAATTATCCGCATCGGCACCGTAAGGAATGATGGACTGCCCTTTGTCGTTCTTGTAATTCTGTACATCCTCCACGCTCTTGTAAATTCCATCAGTCTTGTATCCATGGAACATTCCTATCGCATGTCCCTTCATCATGACGTTCATGTTGGAAATACGAGTGGAGCTGAATATTCCGGATTCCTGCCCGGTCTCCGTGATCTTATTCTTATAGTGAGAAAGGTTCAGCCCTACATTATAATTGAAATCCTCGAAAGAGTCTCTCCAAGTGATGTTGAAGTCGAAACCGGTATTCTTCATGTCGCCGATGTTCACGCTAGGGTAACTGGCATTGCCAGCCAGGGCTGACCAGTTCGCATCTATGAGCATGTCGGAAGTATTCTTCACATAATAGTCAAAGTCTCCAGACAAGCGATGCCTGAAGAGGCTATAGTCAAAGCCGGCATTGAACATCTTGGCAGTCTCCCACTTAGCATCCAGGTCACCAAGGTTCGTGACTCCGAATCCCTGCCATGCACCGGAATCAGTGCCGTCGATGGCATAGAGATAATTGTTGCCCGTGCCATATTGGAAAGCCCAGTTGTAGGCTCCAATGTTAGAGTTGCCGGTCGTGCCATACCCTGCGCGTAATTTCAGGTCGCTCAGCCAGCCTTCGCTCCATTTCATGAAATCTTCATCGGAAATACGCCATCCTATCGAAGCGGAAGGGAAGGTCCCCCAACGGTTTCTGGAAGAGAATTTAGACGAGCCATCCCTGCGCACGGTCAGCGTGGCAAGGTACTTTCCTTTATAAGAATAGTCCACCCTGCCGAAAATGCCGAACATGGTAGACCGGTCATTAACGCTGCCGCTATTGCCGAGGTTAGCCGTCGAGCCATTGTTTATCACCCAGGTATTCGGATCATCTTCGAATGGATAATCGGTGCGATAGGCTTGTATCCAGCGGCCTATGCCATCCTTCAGAGCCTCGGTTCCCAAAACCACGCTGACCGAGTGATTCTTCGCTATGGTCTTGCGGTATGTAAGAGTGTTGGTCCACTGCCAATTGAAGAAATAGTTCGCCTGCTCGTAGAAACTGTTGGTGTTGCTTCCTTCCTTATTGGACATGATCGTACGCTTGTTCATCCAATAATCCCAGGAGCCAAACAGGCGGGAGCTGAACTGAGTCCTGAAAGTCAAATCTTCTTTCAAGCTTGCCAGCGGCCTAAGCTCGGCATAAACGGCGGTTTGCATGGCAAAGAAACGGCGTCTGTTATCCTTGCCATTCTCCACCTGTGCCAATGCGCTCTCTGCACGTCCTCCTTGAGCGTTGACAGAACCGGCATAATCGCCCCCGATGGTGTAGACTGGCACCCACGGCTGCACTTCGTATGTGTAGGAGAAAGCATTGTCATCAGACTGACGTCCGCGCTCGCCGGAATTTTCCATTATGGCCATATTCGTATTCTGGCCAATGCTGAAATATTCATTCACGTTGAAGTTGGTATTCGCGCGAAGTGAATAGCGCCGGAACCATGATTCCTTGATGGTTCCCTCCCTGTTCATATAGCCTAGGCCGACAGCGTACGTGGCTTTCTTGCCGCCTCCAGTTATGGAAACTTGCTGATCGGTGATGAAGCCATTCCGGACAATCTCATCGTACCAGTCGGTTCCTTTCCTGGCCTCCTTCTCGGATTTGCCGTCCTCCAGCATCTGATAATAGGCCGAGAGACACCACGTATTCGTGCCATTATCTTTATAGGATGCTCTCCAGGCATCAAGGCTCCCGAACCTTTCGATGACCTGTTCTTTAGTAAGGCCGGCAGGCCTGATAGAATAAGGCATGGTAAGGTGACCGGAGCCATCCGGGCCAATGGTGCCGAACTGCTCATGAGGAGCCGGAACGATTCCTCTGTGCGTAAGCAGATTACGCTGGCCTTCTTCCTGAAATTCCATAGCCTCCCACGCATTCAGCAAATCATAGCCATTGTTTGCCATGGTGGCAACGCCAAAATAACCGTTGTACGACACCTGCGCCTTTTCATTGCGGCTTCCTTGCTTGGTGGTGATTATTATCACGCCATTGGCTCCCTTCGCCCCATAGATTGCCGCTGCAGACGCATCTTTGAGAACCTGCATAGACTCGATGTCGTTCGGATTGATTGAATTGATTCTCACGCCCTGAACGCCATCTACGATGATGAGCGGATCGGCTCCGTTCACTGAGCCGATGCCTCGAACGCGGATGGTGGTTTCGCCCAAAGGACCTCCGCCGCTAAGGACGGTGACGCCTGCAGCCTTGCCTTGCAGGGCTTCCGCAAAATTAGAGACCGGAATTTCCTTCAAGGCATCCATTTTCACGACAGTGACAGAGCCGGTTATGTCCTTCTTCACCTGGGTGCTGTAACCGGTGACGACCACTTCGTCCAGAGCCTGAGTGTCCTCCTGGATGACAACCTTGACCGATGTCTGGTCGTCGGCAAGGCGGAGTTCTTGAGTCACGTACCCGATGAAAGAGACGGATAGGACGGAATTGTCAGGAACCCCTTCTAGCGTCACTTTACCGTCCATGTTGGTGTTTCCACCGATGGACGTGCCTTTGATAAGAATGTTCGCGCCCGGCACAGGTCCATTCTTGTCAACGACCGTGACCACGAGCTGACGCTTCCCTTGACTGATGTTAGAAATTTCCTGGGCGAGATTGCCAATCGTGCCAGGCGCTGCCATTGCAGTCATACAAGACAGCATGAATGTCCCGAGAAAGAAGAGTCTCGACAAAAACTTCTTCATGATAATTGATGATTAGTTTATAAATAGTGTGTTGTGTGATATTATAACGCAAACCTGAGTTTTCACTCCCATGGAAACCGGTTTCTCATCTAAAATTAGCAAAAATATTAATATAAACGCACGAAAAAACGATATTATTTTGTTTCCGGCGAATTGGATGGCTACTGAAGCAGGGATGCCTGGCTCCTCTCGGCAAAGCCTCCGGGACGAGAGAGTCGCTCACAATAAGGCAATAACGAATCTGCCGCTCCGGCTTGCATGGAACCGGAGCGGCAGATTCAAATCTTTGCAAAGCTTATTCTGGCTTTACTGAAAACTTATAGATGCAGACCTGAGTGTACTTTTCACCTGGCTTCAGCGTCACTGAAGGGAAGTTCGGCCTGTTAGGTGAATCAGGGAAGTGCTGGGTTTCAAGTGCAATGGAGGTACGATACTCGATAGGTTTGCCATTGATTGCCGGCCCGCCGGTTCCATTGAAGAAGTTCCCAGTGTAAATCTGGATGCCAGGCTGGTCGGTAAGCACCTCAACCTGACGACCGGATGTCTTGTCCCACACGGTGCAGGCCGTCTCGGCATCGCCTTCCGCCTTACGGTCAATCACCCAGTTGTGATCATAGCCACGGGCGTTTTTAAGCTGCTGGTCGTCATTGTCGATTCTCTCTCCGATTCTGGTAGGAGCACGGAAGTCAAACGGGGTTCCCTCGACGCTCGCATTTTCCCCAAAAGGAATGCTGAGCGAATCAATCGGCGTGTAGGCGCTGGCATTCACGTACATGACATAGTCGAGAACGGTTCCGTCTGCATCGCCCTGGAGATGGAAGAACGGGTGATTGGAGATGTTCACCGGAGTATCGTGGTCTGTGGTTGCCACATAGTCGATTCTAAACTCATCATTGCTGTTCACTGAATATGTCATCGTCACGTCCAGGTTTCCAGGATAGCCCTCGAAGCCATCCGGACGAAGATAGTGAAGCACGAGAGTAGAATCATTGTAATCTTTGACGTCCCAGACGACATTGTCGAAACCGTAGAAACCACCATGAAGCGTATTAATCTTATTGTCGTTCGCAGGCACATTGTAAGTAGTGTCATTGAGGACGAATTTAGCTCCGCCGATCCTGTTCGCCACAGGGCCGACGCAAGCGCCGAGGAAACGTTCTCCGTCAGGATTGGCATATTCCCTTATGGTCCTGCGGCCAAGAACGATGTTTTCTTTCTTTCCGTTTTTGTCAGGGGTAAAGATCGTTACGACCCTGCCTCCGAAATTAGTAGCCTGGAGCACGATGTCTCCAGCCTTGAGGGTGTACAGTTTCACAGGAATGTTGTTGATGGTCGTGTCGAAATTCTCTGCCGGAAGGATATCGGCAGCCTGCTCCTGTTGTTTTTGCTGTCCGCATGCAGCCATAAAGAGAACTGCAGCTAACAAATAAAAAGATTTACGCATATATTCTTAGTTTTTTGATTTTTCTTTTGCAAATATAAGAAATTATAACTACATTAGTAATGATTTTCTGCCGTGTGGCACAAAATATGCATTAAATAAAATGTTCTTGTTAGTATTTTAGTTGGTTATTAGTTATAAGTTTTCATACTTAAATTCTTATTCAACAAGACAATTACCGGCTCTGCTGTGAAGCAAAGCCGGTCTTTCTTATATTGCCCAAGCATTGATTATTTTTTCTTCGTCGATGAAGTCGCGGCGCTGGTGGATTTTTTCGCAGAAGGGCGCACATACCCATCTTTCGTGGCTCTTTCAGACATCTTCTGAATCCTAACCTGCGTTGCAGGGTGGGATGAGAAAAGAGAAGTGACTGAGCTGCCGGCCGCTGCCTGAGTGCCGCTACCCGTCGAACCACCAGAAAGCTTGAGCAATTCCTCGAAAGCCATTGCCATAGCCCAAGGGTTCTTTCCGCTGTTCTTCAAGAAATCGTACCCGTAATCATCGGCCTGCGACTCCTGCTTCCTTGAAAAGCTAGAGCTTGCGAGAGCCTCGCCGATGTCTCCTAACTGAGAAGCCGTCAGCACGGCCACATCGCCTCCAGTCGATATGATTGCATCCCTCACTGCCGAAGTCATGAGCGCCTGCTGGAACTGCTTCCTGGAATGTTTCAGGGCAACGTGGCCGATTTCGTGGCCGACGACGCCCAAAACCTCATCATCGCTCATCAAGTCTAGAAGGCCCGTGTAAATTCTCACGCTGCCATCCGCACAAGCGAAAGCGTTCACATCGCTGGTCTGATAAACCTTGAAGTTGAGCGGAATGCCATCTACGCTAGTAAGTCCTTTCGTCATGTTCCTTACCCTTTTCACGTAAGGGCTGCTCTCCGGGAGAACCTTATTCTCAGCATCGAGCTGAGTCACATACTGACCGACATAAGCCTGAATCTGCGCATCAGTGAGAGTTGCGGCCTGAAGGACCTTCGCTCCGCTGGACAAAAGATATTCAGGATTAGACGTCCCGCATGACGAGGCTAGAAGCATCAGCGGAATCAAGAATAATAGACATTTTTTCATCGTTAATGATTTTTACCCTATTTCAAAGGACAAAAATATATAAAATTTAAGAATATCATCCATGTCTGCGTTGCAATTCTTTCTCTAAATCTGCTATTCCATAACCTTTGCTCACCAGGAGCGCCAGCAAATGATATATTAAATCAGACGCCTCGTAAATCAGCCTTTCGTCATCGCCCTTGACAGCCTCAATCACGGTCTCTACAGCTTCTTCACCTACTTTCTGCGCCATCCTCGGAACCCCTGCCTTGAAAAGCGAAACAGTGTACGAACCTTCAGGCATCTGTTCGTGGCGGCCACGAATCACAGACTCAAGCTCACGGATAAAGCCGGTGCTGGATGGCACTGCATCGCCCCAGCAGGTCTTCGTGCCTTTGTGGCATGTAGGGCCGTCCGGCTTTGCCCGCACGAGAAGAACGTCGGAATCGCAATCAGGAGAGAGCGAAACCAAATGAAGATAATTCCCGCTCGTCTCGCCTTTGGTCCAGAGCTGGCCACGAGAGCGGCTCCAGAACGTCACCAAGCCTGTTTCCTGAGTCTTTTCCAGCGCCTCGGCATTCATCCAGCCGAGCATTAGCACCTGGAGCGTCAATTCATCCTGCACGATGGCAGGCGCCAGCCCATCGGGGCCTTTCTTCAAATCATTAAAATTCAACATATTCATTAATATTTATATTCTCACAGGAATTTGCCTTTCTGCCAGCTGCCGCTTTAGGTCCGGGATTTTGATTTCTCCAAAATGGAATATGCTTGCAGCTAGGGCTGCATCTGCCTTGCCGGTCGTCAGCACTTCCGCCATATCATCCACGGAACCAGCTCCTCCAGAGGCGATTACGGGAATTGAGAGCAGCTCCGACAATCTGGCATATTCATTTACGGCATAGCCTTTTCTCTCACCGTCGTGATCCATGGAAGTGAAAAGAATCTCCCCCGCTCCCCTATCCTCCGCCTCTTTTGCCCATGAATATAATTCTTTATCGGTCAGCACTTTGCCCCCTTGGGTAGTTACCTGCCAAGACTCCTCGGTAATCTTGCGGGCATCAATCGCTACGACTACGAATTGAGAACCATAGTGCGAAGCGATGTGGGTAATCAGTGACGGATCGTTCACGGCAGCCGTGTTGATGGTAATCTTATCGGCACCAGCATCCAGCAGCCTTGCGGCATCGCCGAAAGACGAAATGCCCCCACCGACCGTGAACGGAATATTTATGCGTTCAGAAATCGCAGAAACGAGCTCCGTGAAAGTTTTCCGACCTTCGAACGAAGCACTGATGTCCAGATACACCAATTCGTCTGCTCCCTGTCTTGAATATTCAGCACCCATCTCAACTGGGTCACCGACCTCCCGGAGGCCGACGAAATTGATTCCTTTCACGACCTCGCCGTCCTTGACATCTAGACAAGGTATTATTCGCTTCGCCAACATATTTCTTTTAGATTTATTCGACCTTCGTAAATCGCCTTCCCTACTATAGCGGCGCTAATTCCAACGTCTTTTAGCATCTCCAAGTCTTGAAGGCTGGACACCCCTCCGCTTGCGATGATCCGCACATTCGGGAAGCGTTTCTGAATTCCTGCATAAAATTTAGCATCAATGCCTTGCAAGGTTCCGTCACGAGAAATTTCAGTAATCTCAGCTTCTGAAACCAATCCGTCGTAGGATTTCAGCAGATCGTCCGCTGTGAGCTGCGATTTTTCCAGCCAGCCGCAGGTAGCGACAACACCGTCTTTGATGTCGATACCGAGGATTATCTTTCCTTTATAGCATTCCATCCAGTCTTTAGCCTGTTCAGGATTGGTAACGGCCACACTGCCGCAGACGACGTAGCTTGCTCCTGCATCCAGAGCCGATTTCAAGGACTCATGCGACTTGATTCCGCCACCGAATTCGACTTCCAGCTCTGTCTGCGAGGCGATTGCCTCCAAAGTCTTCAGATTCTGAGGCTGCGAGGCCTTTGCCCCGTCAAGGTCCACAAGGTGAAACCTTTTTACCCCAACGGCCTCAAAATCCTTTGCCACGTCGATGGGGTTCGTAGAATAAACTTTCTCGCTGCCGTAGTCTCCGCGGGTAAGCCTTACGCATTTACCGCCAATGAGGTCGATAGCAGGTATTACAGTGAACTTCAGCATATCCGCAAAAAATTTTCAAGGATTTTCTCACCTACCGGGCCGCTCTTTTCCGGATGGAACTGAGTGCCGTAGAAGTTGCCTCTATTCATCGCTGCGCTGAAGGTGACGCCTGCGAAATAAGTCGATGCAACTGTCTCTGAATCTGAATATTCAGGATAATAGGAATGCACGTAATAGACGAAAGCTCCTTCCTGAATGCCTCTAAAGAGGGGGCTGCGAAGATTCTCGATGGTGTTCCAGCCCATGTGAGGAATTTTTGCTCCTTCTGATGGCCTGAAACGCAGTACCTTGGAATCGAATATATTCATACACTCCGTTGGGCCCTCCTCGCTGGAAGCGCACATCAGCTGGAGCCCGATGCATATTCCTAAAACAGGCTGAGTCAGGCTCTTAAGGACATCTACCAATGGCAGGAGAAAGCGCATCGCATTCGAGGCCTCGCCTACCCCTGGCAGAATCACGTGAGAAGCCGTTCTGATCGCATCCGGATCCGACGTCACCTGATAATCTGCCTCCAGGCGCTTCAAGGCATTCTCTACAGAGCGAATATTCCCAGCCTTATAATCAACGATCGCTATCATAATATTCCTTTGCTAGAAGGTATTTCATAAGGGAATTCATTCTTCGCGGCCGCCATCCTAAGGGTTCTGGCAAATCCCTTGAATATAGCTTCGGCCTTGTGATGCTCATTCCCGCCCCTCGCCTCGATATGCAGGTTACACTTCGCTCCAGTGCATACCGACTGGAAGAAATGCATGAACATCTCGGTGGACATGTCGCCAACTTTCTCGCGGTGGAACTCAGCCTTCCACTGAAATTCCGTGCGTCCTCCGAAATCCATCAGCACGGCAGCATCGCAGTCATCCATAGGCAAAACAAAGCCATAACGAGCAATGCCCATCTTATCGCCTAACGCAGCATTAATCGCCTCGCCGAGTGCTATTCCCGTGTCCTCTATCGTGTGATGGTCATCGACCTGCAAGTCACCCTCGACCTTTACCCTCAGCGACACTCCTCCGTGATGAGGAATCTGCTCCAGCATGTGGTCGAAGAAATCGAGGCCGGTGGAAATTTCAGAAATGCCGCCCTTATCCAAATCCAGTTCCAGAGACACGCTGGTTTCCTTCGTTTTCCTTGTCAGCCTGACATGACGTTCCCCGAGACGTTCAACGCCATTTCTATCTTTTCCAGGACCAACCCCTAGCACATCCAGCAACCTGTCATTCTCGAATGGGGTGCCTATGGTGATTCGCAGGCAGCCTTCGCAGCCTTTCACCTGCGAGCGGTTCCTGACGATTATCCCATTCTGCAATAGCTTTGCATAAAGTCCTTCGGGATCAGTAACCTTAACCAGAATGAAGTTCGAATCACTAGGATAAATTTTCTGCACCTTAGGGCACTCTGCCAAAGCTTTCTCGACTCTGAACCTATCCCCGATTATTTCCACCACCCTGCGATTCTTAGCATCTTCGTCCAGCTTAGTCAGAGCCATCTTCTGAGCCAGGATATTAATATTGTAAGGGTACTTCACCTTATTCATCGTAGCCACTATTTCCGGCATGGCAATCGCAAGACCGATTCTCAGGCCAGCCATCCCCCAAGCCTTGGATAGCGTCTGCAGGACGACCAGATTCGGGTATTTTTCTATAAGAGGGACCAAGGTTCCTCGATTAGAGAAATCTATGTACGCCTCATCCAAGACCACGGCTCCGCCGAAACCTCTCAGAAGTTTCTCGATGTCTTCCTGCGGGAACGAATTGCCGGTAGGATTGTTCGGGGAGCAAACGAACATGAGTTTCGTGCGAGAATCTGCAGCAGAAAGCATTCCATCTACGTCCAGCGAGAAATCTTGTTTCAGCTGGACCTTCCTGACTGCGACGTCATTCATTCCGGCTGCTACCTCATACATTCCATAGCTGGGAGCCATCAGAACAGCATTTTCCTCGCCAGGGGCGCAAAATATCCTGTACATCAAGTCAATCGCCTCATCGCTTCCATTGCCCAGAAAAAGCTGATTGGGAGAAATTCCCTTGATTGCCGCTATCTTTGCCTTCAACTGCTTCTGACGAGGGTCAGGATAACGGTTGATGCCGTTATCGTACGGGCTTTCATTCGCATCCAGGAATATTTCGGGGCGGTTTTCTCCACATTCGTCCCTTGCCGTGTAATAAGGATTCAGCGCCTTGATTGAAGGGCGAATCAAATTCAATATATTCATAAAAACATCATTTTTCAGTCCTGACTTTCACCGCAGCTGCATGAGCGTCCAGTCCCTCCGCAAGAGCCATGGTCTCAATGGCACCGCCAATGCCCTCCAAACCTTCCTTCGACAACTCTTGAATGGTCATCCTGCGCATGAAGGATTCCACCCCGAGGGCACTGCAAGACCTTGCCCAGCGGCTAGTCGGAAGGGTGTGATTCGTACCTGAAGCATAGTCCCCAGCACTCTCTGGAGAATAATTTCCTATGAATATGCTGCCGGCTGCATAAATCTTCTCTGCCATCGCCCAAGGCTCCTGCATGGAAATTATAAGGTGCTCTGGGGCATATTCATTGGCGAACCTTGCAATCGCCTCTCGATCCGGAAGCACGATTATTTTACTGTGCATCAATGACTTGGCAATCGTTTCCTGACGGCTCAGTCTGGTCATCTGGCGATTTATCTCGCTTTCAACGGCTTCTGCGATGATTTCAGAGGAGCAGACAAGGATTGACTGGCTGTCCGGCCCGTGCTCGTCTTGAGACAAGAAGTCGGCAGCCACGAATGACGGCTGCGATGTTTCATCGGCCAGCACCATCACTTCGGAAGGTCCTGCAGGCATGTCGATTGCCACTTGGCTCATTCCTACTATCTGTTTTGCCTTCATCACGTAACGATTGCCCGGTCCGAAAATCTTATCTCGCCTCGTGAAGCCCTCAGTGCCATGAGCCATCGCTGCAATAGCCTGCGCACCACCCAATTTGTAAATATTCTTCACTCCGCAGAGGGCGGCGGCATGTATGATACAGGGATTTGCCTTGCCTTCAGCAGAGGGAGGAGTACACAGAATGATGTCTTCGCAACCGGCGACTTTCGCAGGGATGCATAGCATCAGCACCGTGGAAAATAGCGGAGCCCTGCCCCCTGGCACGTAGAGGCCGACCTTATTGATAGGCACGGACTTCTGCACGCAGGTAACGCCAAGCGAGGTTATCACCCTGATTTCCTTTGGCAGCTGAGCAATATGGAATTTCAGGATATTTGAATATGCCGTAGCGATGGCATGCTTAAGATATTCTGGCACAAGATCGCCCGCCTCTGCGATTTCTTCTTCGGAGACCTTGAACCCGCCCGAAAGCGAAGCCCCGTCGAAGCGCTTTTCATACTCTCGCAGGGCAGCATCTCCCCGCTCCTGAACGTTTCTCAATATATCCCTGACGCCTTCCTCGATGTCAGAATCCTGCTCGGATGGACGCTTCGTCAGGCTGTCCCACGCAGACTGCGGAGGATTAATGACTTTAAATATATTCATAGAACCATTTTTTCGACTGACAGAACCAATATTCCTTCGGCGCCTACCTGCTTCAATTGCTCAATCTTCTCCCAGAGCACATTCTCTTTCACCACCGAGTGCAGCGAGGACCAACCCTCCTGCGCCAGAGGCAGGATGGTAGGACTTCGCATCGCAGGCACTATCTTTATGGCCTCTTCGATTTGCGAATTCGGAATGTTCATAAGCAGATATTTAAGACCTTTGCTGTCTCTCACTGCATTCAGGCGGAATTTTATCTGCTCCAATGCTGAAAGTTTGTCGTTGCTGACGTTTTTCCCTTTTATCAGCACCGCCTGGGAAAAGACCACCTTCTCGACTTCCTTCAGGCCGTTGCTGACGAGGGTGCCACCAGAGGAAACGATGTCGAAAATGGCATCGCTCATCCCGACGGCAGGGGCTATTTCCACAGACCCCTCAATGACGCTGATTTTCGCATCTATATTCTTTTCTTTCAGAAATTTAGACAGAATATTCGGGTAAGATGTGGCTATTCTCTTGCCGTTGAAATATTCAAGCCCAGCGTAATGCTCCCCCTTTGGCACAGCCAGTGAAACCCTGCAACTCCCAAACCCGAGCTTATCTATAATCTCCACGTCCTCGCCTTTCTCCAGCACTTCGTTGTAGCCTACGATTCCTATGTCCGCAACGCCCAAAGCTACTGCCTGAGGGATGTCATCATCCCTTAAAAATAAAATTTCCGCCGGATGGCTGCAGGAACGCAGAAGAAACTGGCGTTTGCTGTCATCCACATCGATTCCTGCCTCTCGCAGCAGGCTGAGGCTGTCTTCACTCAATCGGCCCTTGGCCTGAATAGCAATTCTAATCATATAGCTGATAATAAAAAAAGACTTGCGCCCATGAAGGAAGCAAGTCTTTATAAATATCTTATGTTCAGATACTCACAGTCAGCTTACCTCCCGATTCGAGCGGCAATGATGGCAATGAATATGAAATAGATTCAACATTATTCGTTAGTTCGCTTAGCAAAAATGTAAATTATTTTCTTGGCATCAAAATTTTTTCGTCAGAAAACGCGAAAATATGGGAAATAAAGCAGCCTGAACAAGAATTCAACGGATAATCAATAATCCGTGAGGCCACAAGGCCATTTTTAGCCATTTGCAAAATCCAAAAACATTTTTCTGCGATTTTTCAGCATTGGAAAATGCTCTTTCCAAGCCATTCAAATTGCGTTTTTTCAACTTAGCCGGTGATATTTTCTGTCACCGGCTAAGTTGAAATACATTTGCCTTCGAAACAATCTTAACTATTTATCGCTATGAGAAAAGTATTTAGTCTGTTGCTGTCGGCGCTCATGATAGCGTCTTGCAACGAAGAAAACTGGACTCCGCAGGAGTCCGCCACGCCTATTCAGAAAGAGGAAGCAGTTTCCCATGAAATGATCGAGCTGGGGCGGAAGCTGAAAAATCCGTACACAGTGAAAAACATGAGCGCTGCCATCTCTGCTCTCTACCCGACAAGAGCCGACTTAGAAGTACCTGCGACTGACATGTATGTAAGGTTCTTGCCTGACGGCCAGAAAGACCTGAACACCCTGGACTCGCTTGGAGCAGTGCTGTTCGACTACCCGCTAGACTACGAAATAAAGACAGAGGGGGACTACTATCACGACCCGTCCATTCCTGAGGACGAGGTATCTTGGCAATATGCCGTTGTGCCTTCCGATTTCGTATTTCCTGAAGAAATCAGGCACGAAATCCTCGATGAGTGCTACATCCCTAAAGATGGAATGGTCACGAAAGGACTCGAAGACATCGACTGGGACAATGTCGAGAGAACCGCCTTCGAGCAGACAGGGAACGGTGACATGCTCGTTCCTGATACCAGGGGGCGCAAAGTGCATCCTGAGGGCTACATAAAAATCGTGGATGACAAATTCCCGCAAAGCAGGACATTCGGAGTATGCGGTGTTAAAGTCATCGGCCGAGTGTTCGTGAAATTCGGCCAAGATTACACCGATGACAAGGGACACTACAAGCTGAACAAGAAATTCTCTTCCAAGCCTCATTACAGCATCCGGTTCAAGAACAAGGCCGGCTTCAAGATTGGATTCAATAAGATTCTAGTCACGGCATCTACGTCAACCCTAGGGAAGGGCAGCCCCTCTGGCAAAAGCGTAACGATTGACACGAAATCCGGAGATAAAGTGTTCAGAAGATGCGTCGTGAACAATGCAGCCTACGAATATTACACCACATGTTCTTCATACGGCGTTACGCCTCCGCCTCAGAACCTGCGAATATGGATTCTGGACCTCATCAAGCCATCTTGCGCCATGATGATGCACCATGGCACTCTGCTAGACAATTCCCTCCTCAAGAAATACCTGAAATATTATGTTTCAGCTATAAGGATATTTGCTCCTGACATCACGATCGGGACAAGAGACAAGGACTACAAGTACGATGAGATTTTTTCAGTCACGATGCACGAGCTGGCACACGCCTCCCATTTCGCTAGAGTAGGGAAGGATTATTGGAGCCTGCTGACAGAAAGGATGCTGGCTAACCTTGCGATGACAGGGGACATGTACGGCAGCGGCAAAGGAGAATACGAAGGGATAATCGGAGTGAGCGAGATGTGGGGATACTTCATGGAATATTCTCTTTACAAGGAGCGTTATGGCAGAGACGTAGCTAAAAAAGATGATCTCTGGTTCCATCCGGAGGCACTTGAAGACTTGCAAAAGAAAGGCATCACCAAGAAAGACATGTTCTTCGCCCTGAACTCAAACGTAAGAGACATAGAGACTTACTTTGATTACCTCGCAGAATCCTGCCCATCAAAGAAAGCTGTCATCGATCGCGTCTACAAACAATATTACAAGTAATTTGGAATTAACCGAACATTTCGTATCTTTGCATTCCCCAAGCGCGGGTGGCGGAATGGTAGACGCGCTAGTTTCAGGAGCTAGTGTCAATTATGACATGTGAGTTCGACTCTCATCTCGCGCAC
>ONBM01000044.1 GCA_900316045.1 uncultured Bacteroidales bacterium
TGCTTGCAATGAACTTGCAGGCCTAGGATTTAACGTTCCATGGAAATTTCCATCTGTTCAATGTCAAGGCATATCAGGGATGACTCTCGAAACTTCCAGACACTATACAACTGAACGGAAACGTTGAAAATGCTTCTTCTGTTTCGGACAAATCTGAGGATCGTTCACCAAGAGCCGACATCAGACAAGTTAAGAGTTTCGATCTTAAAGTGCCAATGAATCCGAATGCAATTTCAGTGGCAGGGGAGTCTGTCTTAAGGTGTGCCTACCTGATAATGTACTCTGCAAGCGAGCAATTTTATTGGCAGCACAGGAACGACGGCTACAACTTCTCACCCAAAGTACCTATCTAAGTTTTCTATTAATCTTATTTTGAAATTTTCTTGACGGATTTCAAAAGATTGTGCGTTATATATTAAAACGTATAATAACATTACTTTATGCTTTTATTAACTTGTTATGAAAAAAATAGCAATTTTTATTATCCTGTCTCTTGTCTGCTTGTCTGCGTTCGGTCAGGATTATGTGAACCCGAGTTACAGGCAAGGTTTTTCCTTTGAGGTAGAGTCTGGCTATGCTGACAATGGAGGATATTTCGACATATCTTCTGGATGTAATGTCATTCATGGCCTTTATGTCGGCCTGGGAGGCGGATACGAGCGACATGACTTCGATGGAAAACTACATACGATGGTTCCTGCCTTCATTCAGGCCAGGTATAGTTTCCTGGATAAGGTTGTAAGCCCGTTCTTTGACTTCAAGGTCGGTGTTCTGACGGATTTTAGCGACCAAGCCGTAGGACATTTCTTCAGGCCGGCGATTGGAGTAGAATATCGCCATCTCGGAGTGAAGGTTGGTTACGACTGGGCGCAGATCGAGAACTCTGGTTTCAGCGATGATATGTGCACTATTGGTGTGTTCTATAGATTCTAGGATAGTCTGGGAAACGATACACTTTATTAGCTGAGCAGGTATTCCTGCCCAGCATTATTGTATTGGGATCTTCTATAATGCAGTAAGTGCAAAATATTCATGAGGAGGTATGAGTATTGATATTTTAATTTTGCCAGTTATTTTGCTCTACGGCAATTTATTTCTACTTTTGTAAACCACATATTATAATAGGCTTTAATTCTCATATAGAATATGAAAAACATTTCTGACAGATTGAAAACATCAATATTCCTTGGTTATAATTTGACGGATTTCAAAAGATTGTGCGTTATATATTAAAATGTATAATATAACATAACTTTATGCTTTTATTAACTATTTTGAAAAAAACAGCAATTTTGATTATCCTGTCTCTTGTCTGCTTGTCTGCGTTCGGTCAGGATTATTTGAATCCGAGTTACAGGCAGGGCTTTGCGGCCGAGGTTGAGGCCGGATACATTTGCAAAGGAGCCTATACGAACTTCTCATTAGGGTATAATATTATTTATGAACGTGCCTGTACTCTAGGATTAGTAGCAAGTCTTCTATTACGAAATATAATCGTGCTGGCAGTAAAATTACTGACCGGCACTTTTCTTATTCCTGGTTTTAGCCGGTATTCCTGAATTGCTATCATTCGAGAAGCCAGTCAAATTAATTGCGTGGGTGTGTGGAATTCGTTAAATTTGTTTCTCACAGGAAAAAGACCTGTGATGTAATTAATAACTAATTGAGTGGGAATATGAAGAAATCGATGACTATGTTTGCCGTCCTGCTGGCTTTGGCTGGGTGTAAATCGACTGGGAAAAAGGCTACGGAGACGGTCCAGCCACGCAAGAGCGTGATCGTGTACTATTCACAGACCGGAGGGACTGAGAAAGCAGCGAAAGAATTCGCAAAACAACTTGACCTGGACACGTTGATAAAGATCGAGGTCGAGAATCCTTACGATGGCACATACGACGAGACCATCGAGCGATGCATGAAAGAAATGGAGACTGGCGAGATCCCGGCTCTTAAGTCTCCGGGAGTGGACGTCGCCGCCTACGACACTGTCTATCTAGGCTATCCGATCTGGTTCGGCACCTATGCCCCTCCGGTGAAGGCTTTCGTGAAAGAGGTCAATCTTGATGGCAAAGTCATCGTGCCGTTCTGCACATTCGGCAGTGGCGGACGCTTTAGCGCAGAAGCTGACCTGAAGGCTGCTCTTCCTAATTCGACTATTCTCCCTAGCTATGGCGTTCGCGCAAAGAGAATCGACAAGGCCCCTGCGGAAATCACCAGATTCCTGATCCTCAGCGGAATCTTGAAAGGCGAGGCTGAACAGCTCCCGGAATATTCTCAACAGCAGAAAGTTACGCCAGAGGACGTGGCCGTCTTCAATGCTGCATGCGGAGACTATCCAATGCCTCTTGGCACGCCAGTGACTGTGGGGAAGCGCGAGACATCCAACGGAACAGACTACCAGTTCGTTGCAAAGTCCAAGGATCGCGAAGGCAAGGACATGACAGCAACGATTTATGTTACGGTTGGAAAAGAAGAAGGCTCACAGCCTGAATTTACTGAAGTAGTAAGATAGCGTTATGTGGTCATTCATTGCAAGCCTGCTAGCCCTATTGGCAGGCTACTTCATTTACGGCAAGATAATCGAAAAAGTTTTCGGGCCGGATCCGAAAAGACTCACTCCGGCGAAGGCTCATCCCGACGGCGTGGACTATGTGTCCATGCCGGCGTGGAAAGTGTATATGATCCAATTCTTGAACATTGCAGGCACGGGTCCGATCTTCGGAGCCATAATGGGGGCGAAATTCGGGCCTTCCGCGTATCTCTGGATAGTCTTCGGCTGCATATTCGCAGGAGCCGTGCATGACTACATGACAGGCATGCTGTCGGTGCGCAACAATGGGGCCGGCCTGCCGGAGCTGGTCGGCCTGTATCTGGGAAAGACAGCCAAGATATTCATGCTTGTCTTCGCACTGGTGCTTCTGCTGTTGGTCGGCACCGTGTTCGTATATAGCCCGGCCCTGGTCCTTGGCGACATAGCTGGCGACGGGAGCTCCAAGGTCATCCTGATTTGGGCATCCGTCATATTCATTTATTATATTTTCGCGACCATGCTGCCGATAGACAAGATTATCGGCAAGATATATCCCGTTTTCGCTTTCGCCCTCTTGTTCATGGCTATAGCTCTGATGATTGGGCTGTTCGTGAAATGGCCTTCAATCCCTGAGATTTGGGATGGCCTTGGGAATATGGGACCTTCGGTCGGAGTGAAGGATCAGCCGGTGTTCCCTTGCTTGTTCATAACGATTGCCTGCGGAGCGCTGAGCGGCTTTCACGCCACACAGAGTCCTCTGATGGCACGCTGCATCGAGAGCGAGAAGCAAGGCCGTCCTATTTTCTACGGCGCGATGATCACGGAAGGAGTGGTTGCCCTCATCTGGGCTGCGGTATCTTCCTACTTCTTTTTCGATGGCGGAGCCGCGGAATGTGGTTCCGACCTTACCGCAGCAGCTCCTACCGTGGTAACCAGGGTGTCGGAATCTTGGCTCGGGATCGTCGGAGGTATACTCTCTGTGCTGGGCGTCGTGGCAGCCCCGATCACGAGCGGAGACACTGCGTTCAGGAGCGCCCGGCTGATAGTCGCGGACTCGGCCAAGCTTCCACAGAAGAATATTCCTCAAAGACTCGTGATAAGCATTCCTCTTTTCGCCTTGGCAGCTCTTCTGCTGTGGTACAATGTGGCAGATGCGGACGGCTTCAACAGGATATGGCGTTATTTCGGCTGGTCGAACCAGACCTTGGCCGTATTCGCCCTCTGGACTGCGACAGTCTACCTGCACAATAGCAAGAAGGGTGCATATTACTTGTTCACCATGCTCCCAGCCTGCTTCATGACTGGCGTGACGCTTAGCTTCATCTGTATCGACAAGATTGGCTTCAGGCTCCCGATAGAATGGAATTGGAGCATCGGTCTCATAGGCATGCTCGGCTCCCTGTTCATTTTACCGAAAGTGTGCAATTCAAAATAAATGAATATGTTGAAACGCATTGAGGTAGTGGCTGCCCTGATTCGCGATGGCGACAAAATCTTTGCGACACAGAGAGGGTATGGTGAGTATAAGGACTTTTGGGAATTCCCGGGCGGTAAAATCGAGCCTGGTGAGACTCCAGAGGCAGCTCTGAAGCGGGAGATAAAGGAAGAACTTGCGACCGAGATAGACGTAAACGAATATGTCGGGACAGTCGATTATGACTATCCCGACTTTCACATAACCCTTCTTCTCTATCTATGTAGCATGGTCTCGGGCAATCTGGAGCTCTTAGAGCATGAATCTGCCAAGTGGCTCCTCGCTTCAGAACTGGACACTGTCAGTTGGCTGCCAGCCGACCTGGAAATCATTCCAAAACTCAAATCTCTGCTTGCCCTGAACTAGTGCTGTTTCTTAGAGCAGTCCTCGCATCCAGTCTTCGTGGGCAGACAGTGCAGCCTTGGCGCCTTCGCCCATAGATATGATGATCTGCTTGAAAGGCACGCTGGAAACATCGCCGGCCGCATATATTCCCTTTACGGAAGTCCTGCAGTGGTCATCTATGATTATTTCCCGGCGAGCGCTGAGAGGCAGCAAATCGCGGACGAAATCACTGTTCGGTGAAAGTCCTATCTGCACGAAGATTCCATCTACCTCCAAGTCGGAGAGTTCCTCTGTCTTGCGGTCTTTCAAGGTGATTGCCGTAAGCTTCTCTCCATTCCCTTTCACTTCCATGGTCTGTCTGGAGACGAGGATATCGACATTGCCGAGCGAACGGACTTTGTCGAGCAGCACGTCATCGGCTCTCAGCACGTCGGCGAATTCCACCACCGTGACATGCGATGCCAGCGCGGCCAAGTCTATCGCCGCTTCTATGCCGGAGTTGCCGCCTCCTATCACCGCTACTCGTTTACCCTTGTAGAATGGACCGTCGCAATGTGGGCAGAAATGGACTCCGTGTCCCAGATAAGTGCTCTCGCCTTCAACGCCAAGCCGTCTCCAGCTTGCTCCTGTGGCTATTATGACTGCTGGAGCCACGAAGGTCTCTCCTCCCTTGACATTCACGTGCTTCAGCCTCTCATCGGCATGGTCGATTCCTTCCACTTTCCGGTTGTCGAAAATGTCAATGTCGTATTTTTCCAGGTGGGAGCGCAGGTTCGCTGCCAGTTCGCTTCCAGAGGTATGAGGCACGGATATCAGATTCTCTATGCCGGTGGTGTCGTTGACCTGACCTCCGATCCTTCCTGCAACGAGTGCCACGCGCAAAGCTTTTCTGGCACAATATATTGCCGCAGAAACTCCTGCCGGGCCTCCGCCTATGACAACCACATCGTAAGGCAGCTCCACATGCGCTGTGCCGGCAGACTCTTCGCTTCCTAGCTTATCCTCCATCTCCTGCAGCAAATCGCCCAGATTACCACGACCCACATGGATAAGCTCTCCATTGGCATAAACTGCCGGCACAGCCTGGATGCCGCGATTCTCTACCTCTTGCTGGAAGAGGGCCCCGTCTGTGATTTCATGGGTGAAGTCAGGACGCAGCAGAGTAATAGCATTGAGTGCCTGAACAACATCCGGGCAGTTGGTGCATGTGAGCGACACGTAGGTTTGCAGACGGACCGGCCCTTTGATGCGGCTTATTCTTTCTTTCAGCCTTTCGTCAGGAAGGTTCTTCCCCTTTCCGTCGGCATTCAGCACGCTGAGCAAGAGGGAAGAGAACTCATGTCCGTTCGGAATGCCCCTGAATATTATCCCAGTCGCTTCCGTCCCTTTGAGCAACTCGAAAGAGAGCTCTCCGTTTTCATCATCGGTTTTGTGCAGGCGAGGCGATGCTGAAACCACATCGTTTACGAATTCATGCATTTGCGCCCCTTTTTCGTCACCTTTGCCGGCATGCACCAGGAATGTGAAATCTTGCGAGAGGTCGGCGAATACTTGCCGTACCTGCGTCAGAATATCTTGACTAATCATATATCATGTTAAGATTAAAAAGGCTTCAACCATTTTGTCTTGATTGAAGCCTGCCTTAGTGTCGTAATTAAATTTTACCTACGAGATCTATGCTAGGTTTCAAGGTCTCGGATCCCTCTTCCCATTTGGCAGGGCAAACCTCGCCAGGGTGAGATGCCACGAATTGGGCGGCCTTAACCTTGCGCAGCAGCTCGTCTGCATTGCGTCCGATGCTGTTGTCCTGGATCTCAGCCAGCTTTATCTGACCCTCAGGATTCACGAGGAAGGTGCCGCGATAAGCTGTTCCGTCCTCCTCATTGAATACTCCGAAGCCTTTTGCCAGAACTCCTAGCGGATCAGCCAGCATTGTGTAGTTGATTTTCTTTATGCTGTCCGATGCATCTGCCCAGGCTTTGTGCACGAAGTGGGTGTCGCAGCTTACGGAGAACACCTCCACGCCCATTTTCTTGAGCTCCTCATATTTACCGGCCAGATCTACCAGCTCGGTAGGGCATACGAAAGTGAAATCTGCCGGATAGAAGAAGAACAGGGCCCATTTGCCGGCGATGTCTTCGTTGGAAACAGTTCTGAATGACCCGTTCTGGTAAGCGTTAACCTTAAATTCAGGAACTTGCGAATTGATGATTGTTTGCATTGCATTAAATTTTTATGGCTACGTGGAGTTAGCACTTCACCGGGTTTAACATTTATTTTATTCACCTTAGGAGTGGCATTGCATTCAGCACAGAGCCTGTTCCTTGGTGTTTTCGAATGCAAATATAATCACAAATTTTATTTTTACAAATTATAAATTAAAAAAATAAAAATAATTATCGCTGGCTAAGATTTAAGGCAGCGTCATCGTCAGATTCCTGCTCCGCAGTTGAAAAGCGGCTCCACGATAGCCTGCGACTGAAGAATGCGAGAGTGAGGTGGAACATCGTGGGTAAGCCAGACGTTTCCACCTATTATGGTGTCGTGCCCTATCCGGACTCGCCCGAGTATTGATGTGTTTGAATATACCGTGACATTGTCTTCCAGGATAGGGTGACGTGGCTCGTTTATCGGGTTTCCTTTCTCATCGTGGCGAAAATTCTTGGCACCTAGCGTAACGCCCTGATATAGCATTACATGACTTCCAATGATGCTTGTCGCGCCAACAACGATTCCCGTGCCATGGTCGATGCCGAAATATTCCCCGATCTCGGCGGCGGGATGAATGTCTATCCCTGTTGCTGAATGAGCCATTTCCGTGAGCAGTCTGGGCACGGTGGGAATGCCGAGCGCAAGCAGCTCATGGGCAGTCCTGTAGTGGACCATCTCCTTGATTGCAGGATAGCAGACGATGACTTCTTCCCTGCTGGTTACGGCAGGGTCATTGTGCATCACTGCATCTACATCCGTATTCAGAAGCCTGCAGATTTCAGGAATCCTTGACATGAAGATGTCTGTTTTGCCCCTGTCTGACAGACCTATGATTATGGATTCTACGCACAGCTTGTCAGATTCAGGATTGCTTTCCCCGAATATTCCGGGGAATGCTATCCTGTTCATGAATTTTATAAGCCGCCTTAGAGTATCTTCCATGAGATTATTGGAACAAAGTGGTGGACAAGTATCTTTCGCCAGTGTCCGGAAGCAGGGCCACGATGGTTTTGCCATCATTCTCAGGCTTTTTCGCAATAGATGAAGCAAGCCAGAAGGCCGCTCCTGAAGAGATTCCGACAAGGAGTCCAAGCCTGCGTGCCAGGATTCTTGCTCCATTGAAGGCATCCTCGTCCTTAACCGTCATCACCTTATCGACATATTCAGACATGAATGTCTTTGGCACGAAGCCGGCTCCTATCCCTTGGATTTTATGTGGTCCTGCTACCCCTGTCGTAATCACCGCTGACGACGCTGGCTCAAGTCCGATTATTTCAACCTTGGGGTTATGTGCTTTCAATGCTTTGCCAGTGCCGCTTACTGTGCCGCCAGTGCCAATTCCAGCTATGAATATGTCGACTTTCCCGTCGGTATCTCTCCAGATTTCTTCTCCTGTCGTTTTCTCATGGGCGGCCGGGTTGGCCATATTCGTGAATTGCCCGAGGATGACGGCTCCAGGGGTCTCGCTGCAGATTTTGTTTGCCTCTGCCATAGCCCCTTTCATGCCCTGCGAGCCAGGAGTCAGTACTATTTCCGCGCCGAACGCTTTCAGCAGGTTCCTCCTCTCGATACTCATGGTATCTGGCATGGTCAGAATGGTCTTGTATCCCTTGGCCTTCCCAACCCAGGCAAGTCCGATTCCTGTATTCCCGCTTGTCGGTTCGACAATGGTTGAGCCAGGCTTCAGCACGCCACGTTTTTCAGCATCCTCAATCATTGCCAGCGCGATCCTGTCCTTTGCGCTGCCGCCCGGGTTGAACAGTTCAAGTTTAAGCAGCAGTCTTGACTTGCCTCCGTCAAGAAGTTCGGAAACATCCAGCAGGGGAGTATTCCCGATTAATTCTGTCAATTTCGTAAATATTCTCATTTCTATTACACATTTAAATACCTGAGCTAATTTACGGATAAAAATTGAATCTTCGTTGAGGTTACCGGAAATACCTCGGCTACCGGCGCCATTCGCTGACTGTTTATATCAGCTGATCATGAGGCCGTCGTAGGCTGGGAGGACGTCGGAGTGGATGTGACGGTCTTGGCATAGTTGGCGCAGCTGCTGAGCGAACTGCTCGTATGGGGGAAATGACATTGACAGGTGGGTGAGCCATGTATGCTCGGCGCCAATCCTGTCGGCCATTTCGAGGGCCTCGTCCAGGCTGAAGTGCGAGTGATGCTTGTTGTAACTTACGGTATTAAGCGTGACGTGCCGCAGGCCGTGCAGCTTGCTGAATTCAGATTCCGGAATGCTGCTCATGTCGGTGATGTATGCTATCTTTCCGAACCTGAACCCGAGCACCGGCAATTTATCGTGAAGGCCTCTGATTGGAATCACGGGCGCATTTCCATTTAGGGCTGAGCCATCGAAATCTTCGTTTTTCAATATGCCTGAGACGACGTTTTCAGGCACGCCCCGGGCTTCATCGTACATGTCTTCGACCTTCTTGGCAGTGGGAACGAGAGTTCCGTCAGCCAGCCTGTAATGATACCCCACATCGTGCACCCAGATGAGTTCCTTGTCTTCCGCATTCGGGAAAACGAGGAAAGGCTTCTCGTCAATCATGTGCAGATGCCATTCTGGAGAGCCGGGGTATTTCGGGAAAGAAAACACATAAGGATATTCATTTATGAGGTCGCGGAGCACATTTTCTTCGCAATAGATTTCAGCGGCGCGGCGGTCGATGTAGTTCAGCGCCCTTACATCGTCCAGGCCGCCAGTGTGGTCCTTGTGATTGTGAGTGAGCAATATTGCATCCAGATGACTCAGGTTCGCGCGAAGCATCTGCATCCTGAAATCCGGCCCGGCATCCACGAGAATCTTCAATCCGCCATATTCAACGAATGCGGATGCTCTGAAACGCTTGTCTCTTGGATCTTTTGAGGAACAAGTGCCGCAGTGGCACCCTATTATAGGCACCCCCAGCGAGGTTCCGGTTCCAAGAAAAGTCAGGCGCGCGCCGTCGGAATATTCATTGCTCATGCTCATTTCTATTCGTGAATTTCTTGCAAAGATAGCCAATTCCGCTGAATCGGGCGCAAAAAAACTCGGGTCGCTGTCACAGCAATCCGAGTTGTATATGAAACGTACTGATGTTGAAATTGAGCCATTATGGCTCGGCGTAAAGTTTAGGTTTATTAACCCAACTATGAAATCCACGAATTTGGATTCCTTGCATCAGAAACGACAGAATTTTCATTTCAGCGCTTTACGGATGACAGGAAGCACGAGATCGACGTAGCGCTCGAAGCCTAGATCGGTGAAATGAATGCCGTCCACTGTGGCCTCGCCATCATCGCCTATCATATTCTTAGAGGAAATGTAATATATTCCCTTAACCTTGTTTCCCTTCAGCAAGTCGTATTTCTTTTTCAGCATTGAATTCTTGGCGCTTATCTCCTTTGCTATTTTTGCGTCGTATGCGCTGAACGGGTAGATAGGATCCTCAATGAATATCACAGGCACGTTTGGGTGAGCCTCGCGCAAAATGTTGAAGAACGGAACCATCAGGCTGTCGATTTCGTGAACAGAGGCATTTGGCACGAAGTCGAGCACATAGACTCCGGCATCGGCCTTTGCCATGAACCTGGCGATTTCCAGGTCTAGCCTGCCGTTGCCGCTGAAGCCAAGGTTGATGGTCTCTCGGTTCAATTTCCGGCCGATGAGGTTGCTGGAAGCCATGCCGGGCCTGGATGCACATCCGCCTTGCATTATGCTCGTGCCGTAGAAAACCACCGGTTTCTTTCTGGACGGCAGATCGACGGCAGGGGCAGAAATTCCGGCGGAGTCGTCTATCCCTATCAATAATTCCGTAAGTCCATCGTACATAGGAAGATACAAGATAAATTCCCGTTCTTTCGCAGTCATGTTCTCTATGATGAATGCGTCCGTAGTCTTGCCGGTTGGTCTTCCGCTTCGCACGAAATGCCACCCGTCATCTTCCAGGCAATATAAATCCAAACCTTTTACGCCGGTGTCGGTCATGTGATTCATCGATGAATTATTCTTTGCCGTCCATTTGGCAGCAATCCTTGTGGAATTGCTTCTGAACCTGACTGCCATCCCGGCGCTATTCTGGCCCAGATAGACCAAGGGCTCGCGCAAGCTTGGGAACAATGACTCAGGAATTCGCGACCATCGAGGTTGTGAAGCCTCTTCTATTTTTCCTAACAGGGGAAGCTCGGAGGCATCGTAATAGGTTATCCCTTTTAGGGAGCCTTGTGTCCCGGCTGGCTTCAATTGCGCAAAAGCTGCGGCAGACAGAAGCAATGAAATGACAATTAATACGCTTTTTCTCATGTCTTTTATAATTTTTTGATTCCGGATCAGATTTTTAACGGATCCTTCCGGCAACCTTAGTCTTGATTACTGATCTTATTGAATGATAACGTCCTCCACCGTATTTACTTTCGAAGAGTCGAATGGGCGCTGCAGGCGAATATAATTGCCGGTGTAGCCGCCCATGAGGCCGTCTTTCACGTCTGATTCCCAGAGCACTTGAGAGCGACGCCCCTTGTTTCTGGCGATGAACTCTTCATGGAGCGAGGCGCAGAGCGCTTCAAGGCGAGCGACCCTATCTGTTTTCACCGAATCCTGGACTTGGTCTTTCCATGAATATGCCACCGTGCCTAACCTGCGGGAATATGGAAATACATGGATGAAGGCTGGCCTGATGCGGTCTTTGAGAAATGAATATGTCTCTTCGAATAAATCTTCAGTCTCCCCGGGGAGGCCTGCGATCACGTCTATGCCAAAGAAGACGAATGGCTTCTCTTTGTCGGAAGGAGCCGGATCCATTTTTTTACGAATATATTCTATTCTTTCAGCAAAAAACTCTGTGTCGTAATGGCGGCCGACGCGCTTGAGAACAGCATCGGAGCCGGATTGCAAAGGAATATGGAAATGAGGCTGGAATTTCGTGCCGGAGGCTATCCAATCCACGATTCCTTCTGTAATCAGGTTCGGCTCTATGGACGAGATTCTATATCGCTCTATGCCTTCCACATCATTTAGGGCTTTAAGCAGGTCCAGGAAAGTTTCGCCTGTAGTCCTGCCGAAATCCCCAGTGTTCACTCCTGTGATTACGATCTCCTTTATTCCGGAGGTGGCTATCTGGCGGGCTTGCGCTACGGCATCGGCTATCGGAATGTTCCTGGAATTGCCCCTTGCATAGGGTACGGTACAGTAGGCGCAGAAATTATTGCACCCGTCCTGAACCTTAAGGAACGAGCGGGTTCTTTCGCCAGTCGAATATGCCTCAAGGAAACTGGCCATGTCGATTGCTTTAAGGCGTTCGGCTACAGATGCCTTGTCGCTGTCGGATGGGGTAGCAGGTTGAGATGGTGCTTCTTCTTTTTCAGCATCATGGACGCTATGGAACGGATTTTTCAGCAGTTCCATCGTCTTGGGAACGACTTCGGTTTTCTCCTTAGCCCCGAACACCAGCGACACGCCCTCTATCTTCCGGAGAGCCTCTTTGTGCAGCTCGGCATAGCAGCCGGTTACGATGAGCTTCGCTTCCGGAGATATCCGGTGCATCTTGCGGATAATATTCCTGCATTTCTTCTCCGCCCTCTCTGTCACTGAGCAGGTATTGATGAGATACACGTCGGCCTTTTCTTCCCACGGAACCACCTCGAGGCCGTTCTTTGCGAACCCCCTTTCGTAGGTGGATGTCTCTGCATAGTTCAGCTTGCAGCCGAGCGTAAGGAAAGCGATTTTGTTCACCATGGACTAGAATCTGTTGAAGATTTCGGGGCCTTCTTGCAGGCCTTCACCCATAGTGACTTTCGACCATTCGCACGGTCCTTCGAGAGGCGGATTTTTCTTAGAAACCGTGACGCTGAAAGGCCAGAAATTAAATGACTTCTCTATGGCTTTGACTATTCTCCCGCAGACATTTTCCAGGAGGTTGGACGGAGTCGCCATCTCTTTTGCTATAACCTCGTAGACTTCATTGACATCTACGGTATCTTTGAGATCATCACTATTGAATGCTTTCTTCATGTCGAGATATCCTACGAAATCCACCACGAAAGTGTTTCCGTTCGTCCGCTCTTCAGGCAGGCATCCGTGAAATGCGTGGAACTCCATGCCGATGAGCTCTATTTTCCCTTCTTTATCCATTTCTTTTATTTATTAGCAAGCAGCAGGAATACGCAAGGGCGTTTGCCGATGGTCGCAGGCATCTTGCGCCATTCCCGCACAGGCTTCGTGTCAATATATTCATTATCTGCTGTGATGCTCGCCGCTACGGTGAGCATTGTGGCAGGGGAGAGGCTCTGCAGTAGGTCAGCCATAAGAGAATCGTTACGATAAGGCGTCTCGATGAATATCTGCGTTTGATGCAGTTGCAATGACCTTTTTTCTACTTCGGCGATTGCTCTCCTCCGCTCCTCTGTCTTGGCGGGGAGGTAGCCCACGAAGGCGAAGCTCTGCCCGTTGAGGCCTGACGCCATGAGAGCAAGCATCAGGGAAGAAGGTCCTACCATGGGCACTACCTTGATTTTATGAATATGACAGAGCGCGACTATCTGGGCTCCTGGGTCTGCGACGGCTGGCAGGCCGGCCTCGGTGATGAGCCCGACATCGGCAGGATTCCCGGAAGCATCTGAAAACATATTCATAAAGCCCTCTATCTCAGAAGGTTTTGTATGTTCGTTCAGCTCCCTTAACTCTAATTCGCCAATGTGTCCCTTCAGCCCAGCGGCAGAAAGAAATCTGCGGGCGGTTCTTGTTTCTTCGACTATGAAGCGCTTTATGCTTTTAAGGCGTTCCAGCACTGGTGCGGGCAGCACTAAAGCAGGATCGTAGTCTCCCAGAGTGGAAGGAATCAAATATAGTGTTCCGAATGCCATATATTCATTAATTTTCAATCTTTATAACCTTTTTTTCTTTCTCTGGCTCCACAGCCTCGCTACGTTTTTTCTTTGTGAAGAGTCTTTTGATGAAATCTGCGAATTTGTTGAACTCAACTTGGTAGGCGAGACCAACGCCATTGCGCTGGGTATTGTCGAGGTAATTCGTGTAGTCATCGGCAGAGTGGGAGAATAGCGTCAGGCGAACCCGTCCGGGCTTATCCAGCTTTATTTCTATGTCTATGTCACCGACGACGTCGCTACCCTGCGTCGCAGAATTGTCGTAATCCCTGTTGCCGAAAGCCCCATTCACGATTACTCTGTTGTTGAAGAGCTGGGTAGACACGGCCACATCGAAAATATTCGTTCCACTTTCGCTTGACTGGTAGTTAAGGCCGAGATCTAGAGGGATATTCAGTTTATTAAGAATGCTGTTCAACTGGCCTGCCATTATTTCAGCTACGCTAGAGTAGAGCGAGGCTGTGTTGTTCACGACGCCTGACTGTTCGTTTGGCATGAAGGTATTTGAAATCAGCAGTGACAGGAACTGCCTCTGAACCTTGTCCTCGGTGTTGAGTGCGCTCTCGACCTTCCCCTGGGTCGTGGGATCCAGATCTGGGATTTCGATGGAGAATTTGAGAGATGGCTCCCTTAGACTGCCAGAGATGCCAATATTGCAATTTACTGTCCTTCTGGCCGATACGGTTGTCGTGTCAGCGATTAACGTAGCCACGGAGGCTTTTGTCGTGTACAGTCCCGTGATGTCCAGCCTGCTATCCATTATGTCTCCGTTGAACCTTACGGAACTGCCGTCAGTAATGGAAAAATCTCTCTGGGCAATGTTCATTGCATTGAAATGGAAGTTTCCTTGGCTTATCGTATATTCCCCATTGAGAGTGAAAACATCCCTGGATGGCCTTACATTCATGTCGATATTTCCTACGCCTCTGGCAGTCAGCACGTTGCCGGCAGATCTATCGACCTCGACGTAGGCTTCTGTGCCAGGATTTACGTTTATCCTCAGCCTGACCCCAAAGTCATTGCTCTTCTTCTGGCTGGTAGCAAGGTTGTTCATCATCAGGTCATATGGGTCGGCATATTCATGCTTCTCCTCTTCCTTGAAAGATAGCAGGTCGCTACTCTTCGCATTCGAGGCATTGTCGATAGGAATATGCAAAGTGCCTTCTTTCTCAGTCCTGGCATTTACGTCTATGAATATGGCGTTGAAAGGTCCCTTGATTGAGACATCACCGCTAGCGAACACTTTGCCGTTGAAAGACTGATTGTCGGCAGCTGTCGTATTCAAGGCAAGCAACTGATTAAGCTTAATCTTCGTCTCTAGGTGGAAATCTTTCAATCCATTGAAAAGAAGGCCTCCAGACAACACTCCAGTGCCATTATATGGATCTTTTATCTCGTCATTGTCGAAGTGAAGTCCTGTTTCATCTAAGTGGAAAGGGCCGTTCACCCTGTATGGTACCTTCGTGAAAGCCACTTGAAGCAAGGCATTGTCAAACCTTGCATCCTGGCTTGTCAGATTGAGTTTGTCAGGCGTTCCTCTCGCAGTGATTTTCCCTGATGCATTCCCTTCTAATTTGCTGAAAACCGAGGCCAGGAAAGGACTGGCATAGCCAAGATTGAAGTCTGCTAAGTCTATGGTGGCTTCAATCTGCTTATCCCTCATGCCATAATTACCTTTAATGTCTATATTCCTGTTTCCGCCAAGGTCGTTCCTCACTATGAAATTAAGCCTGTCGCGGCTGTTGTCCAAGACGCTGGCGGCATGGAGAGTGCCTAACTCATGGCCACCTATGCTCAGAGAATCGCAGGCTAGATTTATCAGAAGTCCGGAATTGCTTTCGCGTGGCGAAATCAGATAGACTTTGCCTGTCGCAATTCCTTTAACTCCGATGTCCTGAGCGAATAAATTGTTTAAGAGTTTTATATCGTAATTTGAAAGTTCAAACCTCAGAGTGTCTTTCTTTGTCTGTGACAGGCCTCCCTCGATGGAGATGCTCTGGTTATTGCTCACGGCGGATATCCTGCCAAGATGAATGTCTTTCCCGTTGATTTCGAACGAAGATGGCGCCACGCTCCACCCTTCCCCATCATGATAGATATTCGAAGGCAAAGTCTGGCCGTGAACTATCAGCTCGCCTTTCTCGCCTCTCAGAAGGTCTCCGCTCAGGTACATCTCGCCTCTATTGTCTTCTTCGGTCAGATTGTCGTAAGTCATGCCGAACCCGAAATGATTGTCGTCGGCATAGATCATCATGTTGTTATTCTTGAAGTTAAGAGATGCGACATTGAGCTCGGCGCTAGTCATCGTGCCATTGATGCTGCCGTTCGAGTTGTCTAGCAGCAGGTCAAGGTTCCTGAGGTAGTTACGCCCCTTCGCAATCCTAGGCGATCGAAGGTTCGCCCTCACTGAACCGTTTGCCTGCACGCCGAAATTAAGAGAAGTGCTGTCGGCGACGTAAAGGCCAGGAAAGATGGAATTGATGATATTCTTTTTGTCGTGCAGAGATGCCTCTATTGAATATTTTTCCCCATGCCAGCTGTCGTATGCCTTCGTTAGCAGGGCAGGGAGGTCTCTTTGCACAGTGAGTTGCATGATGTCTCCGGCAATGCTGGTCAATGGCTTGTCCCCCACGTAATTAGCAGTCAGAATGTCGGAGGTGATGTTCATCCTGTAAATATTGTCCGAAGAATGGGATTTCATGCAGATGTCCCCGACTTGGCATGTCCCCAAGTCATTCTCCAGCACGAGATTATTCAAATCCAGGTCGCCTATGAGGTCTTTCCTCTCTACATTTACGTAATTGGCATTTATCTGGCCAGATATTCTCTTGATGCCGAATTTGCTTAGGTTCATCTTCTCCAGGTCAGCGTAGCCGATGTCGGCGAAGAACTTGTATACTCCGTTGCTAGTCTTGTCTGAAAGGGAGAATATTCCTTGGAAGATAAAGTTCAGATAAGGATCGCTGCAAATTATTCTGCCGTCGAATGCATTTTGTGAATATGTTCCAGCGCCGATGATGTTAGAATAGTCGTAACCAAGAGCATTCAGCCTTTTGACTTGCAGGGTGTCTATCCTCACTGCGGTTTTTCCAGAGCCAAAGTCTGCCTGCATAGATGTGCGCAATGTCGTTGGGCCGAGAGCATGAATGTTCAGTATTCGCCCTAAGTCAAGATTGTTAGTGGCTACATTTCCACCTATCTGCATAGGCTGGCTCTTTGTTATCAGATGGTTGAACCTTATGTCAGCCGTCAGGCTGCCAGATTTCTGCGTAGTGATTTTCCCATCTATCGCTAGCTTGTCCAGCATGCCGCTCACTTTACCATTGAATGTCAGCCCCTCGTTTTGCGCGAACTTGCCTATGGCTGCCTTTGCCCTTGGCGCCCATCCGTGCAGCACCTGCTCTATTCCTTTAGACGTGAAATTCAAGTTCCTGGCCAGGAAATTAAGATTGAAATCATTAATCTCCGGCAGGCCCGTCAGGCGACCCTGCAAGGTGCCGTTAATGCCGCAGTTCCTTTCATTGAACTTTAGGATATCCACGACTAAATCGCTAATCGGCCCATCTACCTTGCAGTCGTGAATGTCCATTATCATATTTTTGTCCTTCAGGGCTTCCGCATAGTAGGCTAGGCTCTTGAAATCCAGCCTGCTCTCTTCCATTTCGGCAGTGATTTGCACCCTGTTGAGGAAATCGAAGAACGGCCTCTCTTTTTCGAAAGTCATCGTGAACTGCTTGAACGAAAGGTCGGAATAATTGTCTGCGATTTTCAGATCGTCGATTACCGTTTGCTGATGCCCGACCTTCGTCTTTCCACGCATGAAGCTGACATCGTAGCCGCTTTTCTCGGAAAAAGCCAGATTGGTAACCTCGCCCTCCATGTAACCACCGGCAAATGAGGCCTTCTTACCTTCAAGTTTGTGGACAGTTATGTCCAAGTCTTTCCAGTTTATGCCGAAATCTTTTATGCCAGGATTATTCAGATTAATTAGCCGGAACCTGAAATTATTTATTTCTACAGCCCTGGCATCGAATATATTCCCAGGCTCCTTTTTGACAGTATCTTTGGGGGCGTTCTGAGATTTGAAGACCCTGCTGATGTTCGAGCCTCTTTGGTCTGTGACCAGCATGAACGAGGCATTGCTGACGGTGGCTTTCCCTATGTGCAGACCCTCTTTCTTGAAAAGCCCTTTCAGTGAGAATGTGGCTGTGATAGTCTCTGCTCTGGCGACAGTGTCCAGAACCTCTCCTTCCAAGGTGTCAGGGGCTGGGTCTATTATTGCTGCATTTTTCAGGACTATCGCATTGAATGGCTTCAGATGGATTCTGGAGAATTCTATTTTAGCGCCGAGGTTCTTCTCAAGACCTTCTAAGACCTTTTTCGTGACAAAGGTCTGCACGGCGGAAGTTTGCATGAGAATGACGATGGCAAAAAGCAGAGCTGCTATTGCCAGTACTACCAGCCAGAATATCTTAAAACCCCTTCTCACAAAAAGCAAAAATAGCAAAAAAAACTCTATATTTGCCGACGATAAAGTTTCTTTGAATATGTCTGATTACATCCTTGGGATAGAGTCGAGCTGCGACGACACTTCTGCCGCCGTCATCAAGGATGGCTTCCTGATGTCGAATGTCATCGCAAGCCAGCAGGTGCATAAGGATTATGGCGGTGTTGTGCCGGAACTGGCTTCCCGCGCTCACGAGCAGAACATCGTGCCTGTCGTCAGCCAGGCTTTAGCCAAGGCGGGAATAAAACCCACGGACCTTACTGCAATTGCTTTCACTAGGGGCCCGGGGCTTCTGGGCTCGCTTCTGGTAGGCACTTCTTTCGCAAAGGCACTCGGCGTGGCCCTGAATATTCCTATAATCATGGTCAACCACCTTCAAGGACATATTCTCGCAGATTTCATTAAGCAGCCGGACAAGGAAAACAGGCATCCGTCGTTTCCTTATCTCTGCCTCTTGGTTTCAGGCGGTAATTCGCAGATAGTCAGGGTTGACAATCCTCTGGATTACGAGATTCTGGGGCAGACGATAGACGATGCCGTTGGCGAGGCTTTCGACAAATGCTCGAAAATGATGGGCCTGGGCTATCCGGGAGGCCCGATTATTGACAAATTGGCAAAATCGGGCAACCCTGACCGTTTCCAGTTCGCCAAGCCTCAGATTCCGGGGCTTGATTACAGTTTCAGCGGGGTGAAGACTTCTCTGCTATATTTTGTCAGAGACCAGCTGAAAGAAGATCCGGATTTCATGGAGAAAAACAAGGAGGACATCTGCGCTAGCTTTCAGAAGACTCTTATTGACATATTGCTGAGCAAGCTCATTAAGGCTGCTAAACAGACTGGCATAAGGGAAATAACCATCGGCGGCGGCGTTTCAGCAAACAGCGGGTTACGCAATCGCATCGAAGAGGAAGGCCGCAATCGTGGCTGGAACACATATCTTCCTGAATTCAAGTTTACTACAGACAATGCTGCTATGATTGCCATAGCTGGGTATTTTCATTATCTTCACGGGGAACGCACCCCGCTGGACGTGGCTCCAGTTTCAAGAATAGCTGATTTTTAAAATATGAAAGAGTTTGAAATGACCGGCCGCATAGGGCGAGACCTGAGGCCGGACGACGTTAGGATTGTGGCTGCAAGGGAGCTGATGCTCCGTGGAAACGCCATAATCAATGTTATCGATCCTACTAAATCTTTCCAGCCGGAGTTCCCTAATGCGGATTATACCTGCGTGATTGCTAAACGCTCGATAGATGCCAGGGACGAGGTCGTTTACCGCTATAAGATAGAAGTTTATGATAATAGGCGCGAGTCTTATCACCCATACGAGATTCCTGAATATAAAGACGTGCATGAGGCTGAGCCGGTGATAATCGTCGGAGCCGGCCCTGCTGGCATTTTCGCTGCTCTGAAACTTCTGACGCTTGGACGCAAGCCAATTATCCTGGAAAGAGGAAAGGACGTGCATGAGCGCAAATTCGACATGGCGAAACTTTCGAAGGAGGGCGTGCTGAATCCAGACTCGAACTACTGCTACGGCGAGGGTGGCGCAGGAGCGTTCTCCGACGGGAAGCTCTACACAAGATCTTCCAAGAGGGGAGACATACGCGAGGTGCTGTGCCAGCTCGTGAGATTCGGGGCGAATCCTCAGATTCTCTTGGATGCGCATGCTCACATAGGGTCAGACAGGCTGCCTAAAATAGTCGAGAACATTCGTCAGTGCATCGTAGAGCATGGAGGCGAGTATCATTTCGGAACGAAAGTGACCGATATGTCAAGGAAGGAAGACGGCACCATTACTGTCAAGGCTCTCGACAGCCTGAACCTTACAAAGGCCGGGAAACCTTCTGTCGTGAAATATTGTGCGAATAAGGTGATATTGGCTACGGGTCATTCGGCGAGAGATATTTATGATATGTTCGCATCAAAGGGATGGCCTCTTGAGGCTAAAGGATTTGCGATGGGCGTGAGAGTAGAGCATAGCCAGGCGGCAATAAATGACATTCGTTATCACGGCCAGTGGAAGACGGGAATGCCTGCTGCGGAATATTCATTCGCAAAGCAGGTCGATGGCAGGGGAGTATATTCGTTTTGCATGTGCCCGGGCGGAATCTTGGTGCCGTCTGCCACGGATCCGGAGACCATCGTGATGAACGGAATGTCAAATTCTTCCAGGAGCGGACGCTTCGCCAACGCTGGTGCCGTGGTTCAGATAAATCCTGAGGATGTGCCTGAGGAATACCAGAAATATGGTGCCTTCGCCGGGCTGGAGTGGCAGCACAGCATCGAGCATAAGATGTGGGAATATGTTCAAGGCAAAGCTGAGAATCCTATGGCTGCTCCTGCGCAGAGAATGAAGGATTTCTGCAACGGGGTCGTTTCGGCTGACCTGCCGGAGACATCCTACAAGCCTGGCGTGGTATCAGCTCCGCTTCACGAGCTTCTTCCTGAATACATCACGGGGAGACTGCAGGTGGCTTTGAAAGAGGTGTTCTACGCTGGCCGGCGAGTGAGAAAGGTCGTTGCCGAGCCAGGAGAAGATGCTGCCAATGCGGCATCTGATAGTGCTTCTGTTTCCGAAGAGTTAAAGGATGATGCTCCTACCGTTTCTGAATCCTCTGCCTCTGAAGAGCTTAAGAATGATGCTCCTACCGTTTCTGAATCCTCTGCCTCTGAAGAGCTTAAGAACGATGCTCCTACCGTTTCTGAATCCTCTGCCTCTGAAGAGCCTGAGGTGGAGAAAAAGGAAATCATTGAAATTGAATATGATGAAAAGCATACGGAGGATGCCCTTCTGGTTGGCGTCGAGTCCAGGACTTCGTCTCCTATCAGGATTCCTAGAAATCCGAAATCATATGAGGCTGATGCCATGCCGGGGCTCTATCCTGCCGGCGAAGGCGCAGGTTACTCAGGCGGCATTGTCTCGTCAGCGATTGACGGCATCAACTGCGCTGTCGCTGCTGTGACCGATGTCGTGGCTGAGGAAACAGCGGACACAGTTGAGAAATCAGACGAAGCAGTTACTACTGATCCGGCTAAGATGGCTGATGAGCCTGCAGCTGAAAGAGAAACGCAGGATTCCGATGACAGGCCTCGCCGTCGTTTCGATGACCGTTCCGATGACAGGCCGCGCCGCCGCTTCGACGACCGTTCCGATGACAGGCCACGTCGCCGCTTCGACGACCGTTCCGACGACAGGCCGCGCCGCCGCTTCGACGACCGTTCCGATGACAGGCCGCGCCGCCGTTTCGATGACCGTTCCGATGACAGGCCACGTCGCCGCTTCGACGACCGTTTCGATGACAGGCCGCGCCGCCGCTTCGATGACCGTTTCGATGACAGGCTGCGCCGCCGCTTCGACGACCGCCGTGACGACAGGCCATTTAGGCGTGGACGCAGTTCTGATGAGCGTCCGCCAAGATCTGGCCGCAATTCCGATGAAGATTTAGGAGATTGAGCATGAGACTCTGGAGGTCTTTTTTCCTTCTGCCAATCTTGACAGTGATGGTTCTGGCAGGCTGTCAGAAAGACGATTCGGATGAACCAGAGCCTGGCAAAGGCGAGCTCACGGAGAAGCCTGAACTGAAGGCCGCTGTTGAAAAAATGGCTGCAGATGCACCTTCTGTTTACGAATATCTTTCCGGCATAGAGGTCTGGCAGGAAGGTTACAAGCCTTCAGGAGCATGGCTCAATGGCACCTCATCGAACACTCGGCACCAGATGTGGTCCGTCACCAAGACCTTCACTGGAATGGCGATCGGGATGGCTGTGAGTGAGGGAAAGATTTCCATTTCGGACAAAGTGGCTCCGATGTTCTCCGAAGAAATTTCTCTCTCTGGCATTGCCGGCGAAGAATTGGAACGGGTCAATAAATTGACAATTAAAGACTTGCTCACGATGACCGACGGGCACTCCGAAGATGCCGTGGTCACAGCCGCAAAAACATATTCATTGTCATTGCTGAAATATCTCAAAGTTGGCCATGACTATTCGGAAGATTTGGCAGAGGTTCTCACAGATGTTCTGAAAGACATTGATAAAACCATTCCGCAGCTATTCTTTGACGCCGATTTTACTGAAGAGCCTGGCGATGACTTCGTCTATGACACATTCGCCTCTTGCCTCCTTGCTGAAATTCTTCGCCAGAGGACGGGACAGGATATTCATGAATATCTTGACAGCAGGCTGTTCAAACCTCTTGGTTTCGGCTCTACCCTTACGTGGGACAAGGTTAAAGGCTATTCTGCTGGCGGATGGGGCCTGCATCTCACCACTGGCGAGATGATTACGTTCGGACGCTTGCTGATGGACGGAGGCAAATGGGACGGCAGTCAAATCATTCCTTCTGAATGGGTGTCTTCTGCCATGTCGCCTCAGGTCAACTTCTCTGGTGACGGTTACAGCGCCACCGGTTACGGTTATCAGATCTGGAGGATTCGCGACGGCTGGCTTTGCTCCGGCTTATTCGGGCAATACATTGCCATCATTCCGGAAAAGAAAGCGGTCATCGCCATAACTACGGACTATCCACTGACTTCCAGCGCATTATTGCCACTTATAAATGACCAGAGCCAGGCCGACGGCAGCGCAGCCCTCTCCCTCGCTTGGAAGTACATCGTCCCGGCGCTATAACCCTTCCTCAGTCCTCATCAAATGAGTACCCTGCGAAAAAATTGCAGGGTACTTTCTGAATATGCCACCGGCACCCCTCAGACCATGCTTTCCAAAGTATCCTGCGAAAGATGTCAGAGTCAAAGGAAATGTGACATATTCATAAAAAATGTCGAAATTTGTGAATATGGTGAAGAAGAATTTAACTGTTCCGGATAAGGGTTGGGCAAGCGCTTCCCCAGTCGATTTGGGTCGTGAAGCGCCTGCCGAAAATCATGAGGTGGCTTTCGTCGAAGGGGGAGTGCACGCCGGTTTTCCGTCACCTGCGCAAGATTACATGAATGCCAGCATCGATCTCAATAGGGAGCTGGTGAAGCATCCGGCTGCAACATTCTTTGCGAAGGTCGTCGGTGATTCTATGATTGATGCCGGAGTCGAGGAAGGCGACATATTGGTGGTTGACAAGTCGTTGGAACCATCTGAAGGCGACATGGCGGTCTGCTTCATTGACGGAGAATTTGCCCTTAAATATATTTCCTTTAAAAATCATGTCGTGGACGGCTATGGCGAGCGCCATGCAAAAAAGGCTTCAAAGCCCGGAGTCTCTTACGACATATTGGAGCATCAGAGAATGTGGCTGTTGCCCGCCAACCCGAAATATCCTCCGATAGAGGTCACTGATGCCAATGATTTCACTATTTGGGGAGTGGTGACCTACGTCATAAAGAAGGTGACGCATCATGCCTAGATGATTCGGCTTGGCATGCCGCCTTGGCTGGAGATTAGTGTATGGAACTATGTACGCTTTAGTGGACTGCAATAATTTTTTCGTTTCATGCGAGAGGGCGTTCCAGCCGGAATTGGAAGGCAGGCCTGTCGTCGTGCTTTCCAACAACGATGGCTGCGTGGTGGCTCGCAGCAATGAAAGCAAGGCTATGGGCATAAAGATGGGCACGCCGTTTTTCAAGGTGAAATATTTAGCAGATGAGGGCAAGCTGACGGTGCGTTCTTCGAACTATGCCCTCTATGGGGACCTTTCCGCCAGGGTCATGTCTATATTGGCAGAAACAGCTCCAAAGCTGGAAATATATTCAATAGACGAGGCTTTTATGAATATGGACGGAGTCTCTGTTGAAAAGCTTCCTGTGATATGCCGCAGCCTTATCAAGAAAATCAGGCAGTGGACAGGAATCCCTGTCAGCATCGGCGCCGCCAGCACCAAGACCCTGGGAAAGGTTGCGAACCACTTTGCAAAACGATACAAAGGTTACAAAGGCTTCTGCATGATAGACACGACTGAAAAGATGAGGAAAGCGCTGAAGCTCACTCCAATAAGCGATGTATGGGGAATAGGCCGGAGATTGGCTCCGAAGCTGGAAGCCGTTGGGGTGAGGACTGCTTTGGACTTCGTCGAAAGGCCGGCCGAATGGGTGCAGGCTAGAATGGGAATCACAGGCGAGCAAACCTGGCACGAATTGCAAGGCATTCGGATGGTGGAGGAAGAAAAGAACGAGGCGCGCAAGACGATATGCACGTCAAGGTCTTTTGCGAATATGATAACAGATTTCGAGGAAATCAGCCAGAGGGTTTCCGATTTCGCCGGTAAATGCGCGGAAAAACTACGCCTAGAAGGCACTGCAGCATATTCCGTCGGAGTCTTCCTTCTGACCAATCGATTCAGGGAGGACCTGGCGCAGTACAATCCTCAGGCTTGCATTCGTCTGACGGTTCCTGCCAGCAGTACGCAAGAAATAGTCGGAGCTGCGAAAAAGGCTCTCCGCATGATATTCAAAGCCGGTTATGAATATAAGAAAGCCGGAGTCATCGTCATGGATATCGTCAATTCTAACGAAATCCAGCAGTCCATCTTCGATTTCGACATCAAAGAAAGAGAGCGAGTCGATAAGATTTCCAGGGTGATGGACATGGTCAATAAAAGCGGGAAAAATGTCCTGAGGCTGGCAGCCCAGCGTCCAGGACATTTTGCGGACGGCATCCGCCGCGATTATTGCTCGAAGCTATATTCTACGGACTGGAATCAGCTTCTCGAAGTAAAATAGCCAGTCGTCTTTTATTTAATCGTCTTCTCTTTCTTGCCGAGCAACTTGCGGACGAGGAGAGGCTCATTGGTAGTGATGCAGTCTACGCCGATGTTGATCATCTTCTGGATGTCCTCTTCCTTGTTCACGGTCCAGCTGTTCACGCTCATGCCATGATTGCGAGCCTGCTTGATCCAGTCAGGATGTTTCTCGAACACCTTGAACTGATAGTCTACCCCATTGATTCCGAGAGGGTAGAGCTCGTCGGGACTCATGTCTTGCTCCAGATACTGCACGGTGAAGCCTGGGCAGAGGCCAGCCAGTCTCTTGCAGATGTTGAGGCTGAAAGAAATGAATATCACTCTGTCCGGCGAGTAAAGGTTGTGCCTCTTGAGCGCCTCCACGGCTTGATCCGTCATGTAATCCTCGTGAGCCTTGTCGCCTTGTTTCTTTAACTCCATGACTAGCACCGTCTTATCGCTCTTTTCTCCCTGCGTGAGATATTCATCAAGAGTTGGAACTTTCTCTCCGTTCTTAAGCCTGCTGCTCGCAAAGTCAGAATAATTGGCATCCCAGATCCTAACCCCGTCGATGTCCGGATCGTGATGGACCAGCAGCACGCAGTCGTTTGTCATATGAACATCGAATTCCGATCCCCATAATCCTTGCTCCTGAGCAGTCCTCAGAGACGCAATTGAATTCTCGGCATGTTTTGCCTCTTCGCATTTCCAGTATCCCCTGTGAGCGGTCACTGCGATTTTCTGCGTGGAGCATGATGCAGCCATTACCAATACAGTGGCTGCAGTTAAAATAGAAGTAAATTTAGACATATTCGATATGGATTTATTGTCAACACTTACAAAGATAATCATTATATTTGCCTAAATGAAGCAGAAAATATTATAATTTCAAAATAAAATGGTTAGAGTTGATTTGAAAGGTTGCAGCTCCTTCGTAAACGCTGCGGATTATAAGGAATATGTTGGCAAGGCACTTGCTGCCTACGATGTGCTTGACAAAGAGAACGGACTTGGTAATGACTTCCTCGGGTGGAAACACCTGCCAAGCCAGACTCCGGAATCGTTGATTAAGGATTGCGAGGCTGTCCGCGACGAGTGGAAAGCAAAAGGCGTGAATCTGGTGGTAGTGATAGGAATCGGAGGCTCTTACCTTGGCGCACGCTGCGCAATTGAGGCGCTGTCGCACAATTTCGCGAAACAACTGAGCGGCGCTAAGGAATATCCTGAAGTCGTTTTCGCAGGGAACAACCTTTCCGAGGAATATCTGGCCGATCTCATGGACCTGGTTGCCCAGAGGAATGTCGCTACCGTGGTCATCTCCAAGTCTGGCACCACTACCGAACCTGCCGTCGCTTTCAGAGTCGTCAAGGAATATATTGAAAAGAATTACGAGGATTCCGCAAGCAGGATTGTTGCCATAACCGATGCTCACAAGGGCGCCCTAAAGACCCTCGCCACTCAGGAAGGCTACAAGACATTCGTCGTTCCTGACAATGTAGGTGGCCGTTACTCCGTGCTCACCCCTGTAGGAATCCTGCCAATAGTGCTGGCTGGTTTCGACATCCGCTCCATGCTTGCTGGCGCAGCTGAGATGGAAAAGGCCCTCGCGGTGAAGAGCGAGACAAATCCTGCGGTTGAATATGCCGCGATGCGGAATCTGTTATATTCAAAATTAGGAAAGAAGATTGAAATCCTCGTTTCGTACAACCCTAAGTTCCAATATCTTGGAGAATGGTGGAAACAGCTTTACGGAGAGTCCGAAGGCAAGGACAAGAAAGGAATATTCCCTGCGTCGGTCAATTTCACTACCGACCTCCATTCAATGGGCCAGTTCATTCAGGATGGCGACAGGGTCATGTTCGAGACAGTCGTGAACATCGAGAAATCTAACAGAAGCGTCATCATCGGTTCTGATCCTCAGAACCTTGACCAGCTGAATTACCTCGCCGGACAGCACGTGGAGCATTGCAATGCCATGGCTCAGCTGGGAACGAAGCTGGCTCACATCGACGGCGGAGTGCCTCAGGTTGAGGTTTCAATAGAAGAGATCAATGAATATAACCTTGGCGGGCTGTTCTACTTCTTCGAATTCGCTTGCGGCGTGAGCGGCTACTTGCTAGGCGTAAATCCGTTCAACCAGCCTGGTGTTGAGGCTTACAAGAAGAATATGTTCGCTCTTCTTGAGAAGCCTGGCTACGAAGAGCAGACCAAGGCCATCAGAGAAAGGCTTTAATGAAGTGCGAAGATCGCTTTAGGGAGACGTACAGGCAGGAGCCTGAGGGTCTCTCTTTTTGTCCTTACAGGGTGTGTCCCATCGGGGCGCACTCGGACCACCAACTGGGAAAAATTACCGGTTTCGCCATAGACAGAGGCATTCATATCGCCTATTCGCCCAAGCAGAACGGAGTCATAGAATTGGCCTCACTCCAGTTTCCCAAGCGCGCTCAATGGCATGTGCGAGCCGTGCCTGAGTCCAAGCAAGGCGACTGGGCAGATTATCTGCGCGGCGCTACGCTGGAACTCAGCTATCGTTATCCGCTCAGCGTTGGCCTGCGTGGGGTAATTGAGGGTACTCTGCCTATCGGAGGCCTGTCTTCTTCTGCCGCAGTGATAATATCCTTCATGCAGGCTCTCTGCAAGGTGAATAATATTCATTTGGATGATCATGACCTGATAATGATGGCAAAGTCGGCAGAGAACAAGTACGTGGGGGTGTCCTGCGGCAAACTGGATCAGAGCTGCGAGGTGCTATCGCGAAAAGGGCATCTGCTGTATCTGGACACCAAGGATGATTCATATGAGCTGATTCCCGCTTCGCCAACGATGAAGCCATATAAGATTGCGATATTCTTCAGCGGCGTGGAGCGCAGCCTAGCTGGTAGCAAATTCAACATGAGGGTGGACGAGTGCAGGAGCGCTGCCTATGCATTGAAGGCCTATTCGGGAATGGAATATGGAAAATTCGAGGACACATTCCTCAGGGACGTGCCAGTCGAGGTATTCTATGAATTTGGCGACCGCCTGCCAAGGAATTGGTGGAAGCGCGCTGAGCATTGGTACACTGAATATGACAGGGTTCAGCGGGGGGCTGAGGCTTGGAGGAGGGGAGACATCGAGGAATATGGCAGATTGTCGTTCGAGAGCGGACGTTCTTCTATCGAGAACTGGGAGACCGGCTCTCCGGAACTTAAAAAGATATATGAAATAATGACGCGCACGGATGGCATTTATGGCGGGCGTTTCAGCGGCGCCGGCTTCAAAGGCTGCTGCATGGCTCTGATTGATCCGGCATATGAAGAGAGCATATTCAGGAAGATAGAAGATGAATATCTCGATGCTTTCCCTGCCCTACGTGGCCGCTACGGCGCCTACCTATGCCACTCCGCCGACGGCGTAAGAGTGTAAAACATGAAGTGCTTGATTTTGGCTGCTGGGTATGCGACAAGGCTGTACCCGCTCACGGAGAATTTCCCGAAACCGCTGCTCGATGTCGGCGGCAAGACAATTTTGGACTGGCTGATAGATGATGTTGCGGCATCAGGGAAGATTGATGAATATGCTGTTGTCACCAACCATAAATTTGCCGGACATTTTGAAACGTGGGCGTCAGGGCGTAGCGAGAAAATCACTGTCGTGGACGATGGCACCACGGCAAACGAGACCCGCCTAGGCGCGGTGCGAGATATTCAGTATGCCTTGGAGAAGACGGGCTTCGACGACGACATCCTTATCATGGCAGGGGATAACTTGCTGGATTTCAGTCTCATTAAGTTCATTGAATATGCCATTGCGGCAGGGACTTCTTGCATCATGCGCTACTACGAGCCATCCGAGGCCAAGCTGCATAAATGCGGAGTCGTAGAGGTCGATAATCACGATTTGATATTGTCGATGGAAGAAAAGCCAGCAGTGCCGCGCTCCCACTGGTGCTGTCCTCCGTTCTATTTCTATCGCAGGCAGGATGTCGCACGTATTCCCGAAGGCATGGCCGCAGGCTGCGGAGTCGATGCGCCAGGCAGTTTCGTTGCCTGGCTCTCCACCAAAGTCCCAATCCGTGCCATGGAAATGCCAGGACACCGCTACGACATCGGCACCCTCGATTCCTACAAAGCCGCCCAAGCTACCTATCAAGGTATTCACTAGCCCTGTTCGTCAGGCAACCCCGCTGTTGTTCCAACTAGCAGCCCACGGCGCCTTGCTGTGCGCGACCAGGCGTGGGCGGAGGCCCTCTGCGAGTCCACCAGGCAGCCGCACCCGCCTACCTAACGCCGTAAGAGACCGCCCCGTCAGCCCTACCACTCACCACGTAAGCAAGTCGTCTTTGTAAGTGTTTGATATTCAAGGCTTCCAAATGGATTTTGCTTACGCCTCCCAAAAATTGAGGTCGTGAGCAAGCGCCCTTGTAAGTTATTGAATATTAATGCCTGTCTTGCCTACCTTGCTTACGCTCAACATTGATGCTGGCAAAGCCACCATACCGGTAAACAACATTTCGGTCAAGCAGGGTCAAACGACAGATTTGTTTTGCACTAGATCCGAATCTATTCCGCAGCATAGGCACGGATCTACACTTATCATTATATCTCATATCTTCAAATCCCGAAACTCCAAGGCCGGCAAAATATTCATGTAAAGAATCGAGTATCTCGTTATCGCTGTATGTCACATTTTCAGGCTCTCCTTCCATTGCAGCTGCATTTTGCTCAGTCTTCCAATCCTTTAACAGCCAATATAATTCAGTAGCCTTGCCGAAAGCATTCTCAACTGACGGTATGTCCACGTATGATTCAGGTAAAATGATTCCGTCGCATATCTTGTAATGCGAGGGGAGCGCCTTCCTGGTTAGAAGTGTCTGCCTGATCTGCGTGGAATTGAGCTGACCTACTGTCATTGCAGGTCTTGTGAGTATGCGACGATTGAAATAAAGATATGTGGTATTCCAATAATAGGTGTACGGATCACAAATTCTTGCTGCCTGTGGGTTTCGTAAGATATAGGCAACTTCAGTCTTGAACATTTCCGGGCCGGTTACCTTCACGAGTGTCGGTTTCAGTTCCTGAAATGGGGAAGAACGGCGTAAGGTGTTAACTAAATGCTTACCAACCCGTGATTTCCATTCATTGTAAAATCTTATGACCTGATTCCTGGTGCCAAATAGGAGAAAATGCGCATGGTTACTCATCAAAGTGAAGCAGTATATGACAACTCCTGTGCTCAATTGTGCTATCGGAATGCTATTCATTCCGAATTTGTAATCGTCAAAAGTCTTGAAAATCAAGTTGTTCATCAGCTCTCCCGAACAAAGGTGCCAGCATGATTTCTGAATGTCATCCATATAGTTTGAAGTTTAGACCTATGTATTGCCCCATAGACGATTGCAAATCTATCTAAATTTCTGATTATATGCAATGCGCTAAGGATGTAAGCAAGCCCTATTCGTAAATATATGATACTGAGGAGCTACCAAAAACCTCTTGCTTACGCCTCCCAAAAATTGAGGCCGTGAGCAAACGCCCTTGTAAGTTATTGAATATTAATGCCTGTCTTGCCTACCTTGCTCACGCCATCGGGAGAGGGCACTCTCCGTTGTGTCTTTGAAGTCTTTGGCCAGGCCGCCGGCGCTGGTCTCCTTGTACAGAGAAGGAAGGTCTTTGCCTGTCTGCTTCATCACTTCCACGACGTGGTCGAACGACACGCGGTGACGGCCGTCGGAAAAAGCAGCGTAAAGGTTAGCATCCAGCGCCCTGGTCGCAGCAAAGGCATTTCGCTCGATGCAAGGAATCTGTACCAGCCCGCAAATCGGGTCGCAGGTCATGCCTAAATGGTGCTCCAAAGCCATCTCGGCAGCATATTCAATCTGAGCAGGAGTTCCGCCGAAAAGCTGGCAGGCAGCTGCTGCAGTCATCGCGCAGGCTACCCCGACTTCTCCCTGACAACCCACTTCAGCACCTGAAATAGAAGCGTTCTGCTTCACCACGTTGCCGACTATTCCGCCCGTCGCTATGGCATGCAGAACCTTTATGTCACTGAAATTATGTCCTTTAGCCAGGTGGTAAAGCACCCCTGGCATCACTCCGCTGGATCCGCAGGTCGGCGCAGTGACTATCGTCCCGCCAGAAGCGTTTTCCTCGCTTACTGCTAGGGCATAGGCATATACCAGTCCTCTGGTCTGAAGCGTCTGCTTGTAGCCTGTGGCTTTAATGTAATATGTCGCTGCCTTACGAGCCAAGTTCAAAGGTCCTGGGAGCCGCCCCTCGTGGTTTATCCCATTCTCCACGGACTGCTTCATCGCAATCCAAATCTCCTCCAGATAGTCCCAAATCTCCGAACCCTCGCACAAGTCGACATATTCCCAATAATTCCTGCCATTGTCGTCGCACCAGTTCATTATCTGGGAGAGGCTGTTCATATCGTAAACTTCTTTCGTAGAGAAACGGTCAGGCTCTTTTCCTTCCGAGAGCGCGCCACCGCCTATGCTGTAGACGGTCCAGTCATCGAGCGTGTGTCCCTCCCGGTTGAAAGCTTTGAATTCCATGCCGTTAGGGTGATATGGCAGGAATATGCCAGCCTTCCAGACTATTTCCACTGGAGCCGTTGGTTCCAGCACCTCTTTAATGGCAATGTCGGTCATGTGGCCCCTACCGGTCGCCGCCAAGCTGCCATAGAGGGTCACCTCGAACTTCGCTGCATCCCTGTGCCTTTCGAGAAAATCTTTCGCCGCCCTCTGCGGCCCCATGGTATGGCTGCTCGACGGCCCCTTGCCAATCCGAAAAAGTTCCTTGAGAGATTTCATGCGACAACTGTCATTTTCTTGCCCAAACTCGTTCGATCTGGCCGATGTACATCGTGTGGAGTTTCATCCTGCTCTCATCGCCATACATGCTGCGGACAGATTCCGGCAGCTTCTCTTTCTCAAATGTATGGGAATATATTTTCTTGCATTCAATCGTCATCACTGCCTCCTTGAATGATGGGTTGCCTTCATTGGTAAACTCTGGCGTGAGCCCCGCATCCTTGAGCTTGTCGCCATCGCGGCCAGAATGGCTCCCGATGTAGAGCAGGGCTTTCCGTTTGTCATTTGGAAAAAGTGAGACCGTGAAATGGTCGTATTTCTCCATGAATCCGTGAGTATAACGGCTTCCTGACACGTAGACGGTCACGACAGGCATCTCCCACAGCTGGCCCAGGCCGCCCCATGAGATGGTCATGGCATTCATCTTTTCCTCATTGCCTGCAGCAAGGACCATCCAGTCCTTGGCGAATAATTCCACCGCATTCCCAGGGATGTCTCCGGCCTTTATCTCCTGCCATTGACCGTCCGCCTTGAGCGAGCCTGCATCGCAGTTGCCTGCGCTAGCCCTGTACTGTCCGGCACAAGCGGATAATAGAATACTCATAAATATTGTAACTATTTGCTTTAATCGATGTTCGTTCATTAGCCATTATTCTCGGTAACAAATGACAAATATAGTGAAACTTATCCGAAATGACTTTACCAAGCGTGAAGAAACAGGCGGGGATATTTATTCAAGATCAGGTGAAGCTCTGTGCAAGTCACAATATTCAAATATCAACTAGCTGTGGATTGAAATAATATTGCTATATTTAGAAAAAATAACCACAAGTAGCACTTAACTGGCGAAAAAATATGTTTGTGCCGTGTTCTGGTACAAAACTAAATTATTTTTGCTGGTGGAATAGAAATAAAATCACATTTCATAAGTTGAACTGAGTTTTACCAAATACGAAGGCAAAATAAGTAATCAAAATATTTTTGTATGAGAATTTTACTTAAAATATCACCTAGTGAGATGCTTGTCCCGTTTGAATACCAATCGAAATTGGTTGGGTGCATGCATAAATGGATTGGTCAGGATAATGACCAACATGGCAGAATGTCATTGTACTCTTTTTCGTGGCTTCATGGCGCTTCATTCTCTAAAGAAGGACTGACATTTTTGCAAGGGGCACAGATGTTTATTAGTTTCCACGATGAATCTGTGATTAGAAAAGTAATAAAATCAATTTTGAATGATCCGGAAATGTTCTGCGGATTAAGTGTTAAAGAAGTCGATCTTGTTGAGACACCAGACTTTTCTCGCCAAGAAGTCTTTCAGTGCGCGAGCCCGATTTTCATCAAGAGGACAGATGAAAATGGCAAAGAGCATCAGTACAATTTCAACGATGCGATATCAAACGAATGCCTTAAAGAGACACTGCTGTCTAAAATGAAACTTGCAGGAATCGATCAAGATAGTGAGTTCAATATCCGTTTCGACAATTCTTACGCTAATAAAAGGCTAAAGCTGGTACATTACCATGGTATCGGAAATAAAGCCAGCATTTGCCCGGTAATCATACAAGGCAGTCCGGAAATAAAAGAGTTCGCTTGGAATGTGGGAATAGGCAATTGCACAGGAATAGGTTTTGGGTCAATATATTAATAATTAATAGATTATTATATGTACGTTGTAATATATAGAGGCAAGTTCGGTTTCATTAAGCCTTGGACTGCTGTCCGTGATGGAGAGACGTTTAGTCAGCAATTTCTGACGCCTTCTATAATAGAGGGCATAGAGAAAAAACTTTTCCCGGAAACTCTTGATGTGGCAGGAATCCATAAAATAATCAGGCACAAGTTAAGTTACCAGACAATGGATTCTCAGCAGGAAGTTACGCAAACAAGAGGCTGGAAAAGTACCAAGACCTGTCACATTAGACCAAGATCGATCATTGTAAGGGATATCCTTCTGAATCCAATTTTATATTTGGCTTTTGATTCAATAGAATCTGCGTTAAGAGCATCGGAACAGCATATATGTCTCTGCAGGAATGAGGATGTCCTCTTGCCGGATGAAGAAATTAGAGAAATGGATGAAGCCTCATTTTCATCCCTTAAAGGTTTTGAGCTAAGGTTCGGCAAATCTGCACTTTCTTTCTTGGTAGGATACAATCGATTCGACAATAATCAGCCCATGTATGGATGGATTGAATATAACGGACAAACTTTAATGGGAGAATGAACATTCACGAAGAAATACTTGCGAAAAGCGAAAAGAATGGTTCGGTCAGTCTTTACAGACATTTGAAAGATGTCGCTGACATAGCCTCTGTCATTGCATCCAATGAAGGCCTTGATGTACCGACGGCTCGCAATGGGGCATTGTTGCACGACATCGGAAAGGCTAGCTCTATATTTCAAAAAACGCTGAAGCCGAATTACCGTCCAAAACCAGGAGCATATTTCCGTCATGAGATAGCTTCACTACTCTTTCTCTCATTAGTTAGAGAAGGGCAAAAAGGTGAAGTCGTTGAGATGGTCGTTTCTCATCACAAATCAGTCGTAAAAGATGCGCTAGACCTGGGATTACTTGACCTTGATGAGTACGGAGATTGCTTCGATGTACACTCTGAAGGATTTGCATCATGGAGTCCGGTTGCATTGGAGATACTTGAGTCCCTTGGGATAGAGACTCATCCTATTAGTATGACTGAAGCGAGAGAGAATTATGAGTTTGCCGTTGAATATTGCAAAAAGAAAAGGGAGAGTGACTGTTCTCTCTGGAAAGGCTTGCTTATGGCTGCGGATCATATGGCGTCGGCGCTAGAGTTTAAAGAAGATATTGCAGCAGACAAAATATTCATAAAGCCAAATCTCTCGTGCTACGATAGAAGAAGTGAATTGTATCCTTTGTCCTTATTAACTCAAGTTTCGCAAGTCTTAAATATTTGATTTAAAGTTCATTGAAAAGACTTGCACTCCTCTGCCAACGCACTTTCTTTTTATATCTACGTTACCCCCTCCATAAATCCCTCCCCTCGGGGGAGGGACTTTGTCGGGTCTAATGCCCTCCTTAAGAGGTGTTTCGCATTAGCGAAACTTGAGTTATTAAGTGCTGATGATCCGCGTCAGAACACAATAGTCTGTGCTCCAACTGGTGCTGGCAAAACTGACTTTCTGCTACGGCGATGCAAGGGGCGAGTGTTCTATACATTACCATTTCAGGCTTCGATTAACGCAATGTATGACAGAATTAAAGGTGACTTGAAGGACACTGACGCACAAGTCTACCTATTACATGCGGCATCAAATATCAAGCTGAAAGATGGGAAAATAGAAGAACGAATCATGCAAAGAATGGTTGGTGCATCAGTGAAAGTTATGACTCCGCATCAGATAGCATCGGTTGTCTATGGGATAAAAGGTTATGAAGCTATGGCGCTTGACCTTAAAGGGTGTGATGTGATACTTGATGAGATTCACACATATTCTGATACAACACAAGCCATAGTACTCCGAATCATCGAGATTCTCGTTGCGCTAAAATGTCGTATCCATGTAGGTACAGCGACAATGCCTTCATCGTTATTTGATAAGATATTGACCTTATTAGGAGGACCCGCGAACACATATGTAGTCAAACTTGATGACAAGACCTTGACTACGTTCAATAGACACAGAATAACCAAATTGAAAGACAGGAATGAACAATTTGGAATTATTGACGAGCTTATTTCCAAAGGCCAGAAAGTTTTAATCGTATGCAATCAGGTTCAACGTGCCCAAAATCTATACAAAGAGCTATTAGAGAAATACCCAGAAGTAAAATCTATGCTTATCCATAGTCGTTTCAAGCGTGCCGACAGATCAAAACTTGAATATGAACTGACACATTGCTTTAACAAAATGGAAACGGGAACGCCTTGCCTAGTCGTTTCAACGCAGGTAGTTGAAGTTAGCCTCGACATCAGCTTTGACGCAATGGTTACTGAGTGTGCCCCCATTGATGCATTAATTCAACGTTTTGGACGCGTTAATAGAAAGCGTACAAGCGAAACGATCGGGCACTACAAACCAATCTATGTGTTAGCACCTTATGGTGATAAGAATAACTCGCTTCCGTATTCTGAGGATGTGCTGGAACGAACATTTCGCGTTCTGCCAGATAATGGAGACATGCTGAAAGAAACCGAAATTCAGAAGTTCATAGATGAAGTGTATCCTGAGACAGACGTGGAAAACATTGATTATACTGGAGTCGCTTTCTTTGATGGAGCATGGCGACTAAGGATTCTGCGACATTATCCAAAATCTGCTCTACTAAATGCTTTGGAGATAAATTCTGCCATTGGAATACTTCAATCAGATAGGAAGGCTTATGTGAACGGTAACTATATGGACAGGACAAGCCTGGAAATACCTGTAAACTATCATTCTATAGCACATGAGTATCTGGAACAAATTGAGTCAGGTTCTCGCCCTTTTATAATTCCTGATAAGGCCTACGATGCTCATCTAGGACTATTGATGGATGAAATTAAATTCAGCAATTACGATTCTTTCGAAATATTGTAATCATGATAACAGCAACAGTTGGAAGGCTCTTTCTAGAAGCCTATAATGAAAAATACGGTACGCGATACGATCCCCGTAGTTTTTTTATCGAGAAATTTTATCCTTTGTTTTTCGACCATCATAAATACATGATGACTGCTGGCAATGCCCCTTTAGAGAATCCTAAAATCAGTTGGGATGCAATGCTTACAGGGAAGCAAGAATGGGAAACCCCTGACAAACGAAAAGATCGGTACTGCAAGACAATTGAAAAGATGGACTCAAGCGAAGCAGATTCAAGCATAGCCAGAGGATTCCCATCTCTTGACGATATGGCGACCACATCGGGACAGCTTAGCGACATGAATATTTCGTTAGGTCAAGAAGCATCGTATCTTTCTTGGTTTGGTGATGCTCTTGGCGTTGGGGTCTTGGGTGGCTTTTCTATACTGTTCTTCGATAAAAATATTCTATTGGATATATATGAAGGGTGGCAGTATTATAGGGCAGCCCTTGAGCATACTACTCTATTGAAAGGAAATCAGATAAATACATGGAATGGGCAATGGCTTAAACACTATGAAGATCCAGATTTTAGTCCAGAGAGCCCTATGTCTGATTTTATGCCTTACGATAACAGCAAAGAAATATTGAGCGTGTCTCTTCTCTCTTGGACTCGGATTCTTATTGCAATTCTTAACAAATATGAGAAGATCCAGTCGATGGCATACATCTATAGTATTGGTCAGACAAACACGACAATTGGATTCATCCCTTTTGATATCTCAGGAATTCGCAGGCCGTTAGAGCTGTATAAGAAGTTATTTGGTGCAGGGCAAGTAAGGATGTCGGAAACATTGTGGGGAACGGCTATTGGTTTTAGCAAGTCCTGCAAGAAAGGTGTCATTGGTGTTGAAGCGATGAAGCCGAAGGGAATTGAAGAGTATATGAGGAAAGGAACTGTGCCGAAATCAGCAAACTCAGAAGAACAAAAAATAAATTATAATGTTTATCAAACCTGGTTATTAGCTATGCTTAACAATGAAGGATTATGGGATAAATCCCAGAAAATGGCCGATTTGCTTATGGCGGCCTCCACTGACAATAACAAAAAAATAAGCACAAAGTCGAGCAATCTCGTTGACAATGCTCTAAAGGCAATTAACAAGAAACAATTCATCAACGCTATTACCGATGTCATTCCAATGGTAAGCGATGTTGACTCTTTAGTCGGAATTGTGAAAGATGTTAATGACATGCCTTCCGATAATGTTCCGTACTTTCTTACGCTCGTAAGGTTCCAATATGCAATTATCAATAAATCTGTAAAATAACTCACAAAATGATTAAAGATTCCTTTATTTATCTTCGTGGACTACGCCATGTGGATTTTACCGTTTTCTGCGTTTCCGACGGTCAGAAAAACTATTTTGACCCTCAATTCAACCGATCTGTACCTTATTCAAGCGGGCAACAGGTTAAGCGATCTATCATGGATGCCTTTCTATCTTTGATTCATGCTGAGCCCTCACCAACGACTTTTTACTTCGATGTTGACAGGAAGGGTGCCTTGAAAGAAGGGGAAGTCATGTCGCTATGTAACCCTATGTATGCCGACCAGCTAATAGGAGGATGGATGAAATCAGGAAAAGGAGGGACAGAGAAGACTCTTAAGAGAAGAAGCCCCCTTAGCATTTCTGCAATGACACCACTCCATCCATTGCTGGCATCTCTTCCGAAAGAGAACATCTCTTTTGATCGTTCTGACAGGCCAAATGTGCATAAAGTGATTGTTAGAGATCCTGATGGTAATCAATTAGATGATGAGCAGATTAGCAAACTTCTCAATGGCCAAGACAGAAGCTTGCTTCGCAAATGGATACCAGATAATTCGAGGGCGACAGGTTTGTTTGTCTATGATGTTGCAGTTGATCTAAGGCGATTGTTTAGCGTCTCGGAGAACCAGATTGAACCCGAAGTTAGTCAGGAGACTTTGGAGGATTTGAAAAAAAGCGGATGGGTTTTGGGTAAGAGCGTATTTGGGAATGTTCTTACTATGCCTAAGGTGCAACGCGAAAAGCTTATGCCTGCTATCGCCGATGCTTTGATTGAATGGCAGATAACATCCAATCAAGCAAGAACATACAGCCCTATGGAGACTTTGGCTATAGCAATTAGTGACAACGCTAACGCTATTGCGGCAGCAATCCGTGCAAAATTGATTGATGATGCCGATGACAAACCTAAAGCTAAGCCAATCATTGACAAAAATGCAGGAGCCGATTTGTTCATTACTCTTCCTTGTGCAGGATACGTAGTGACAGAAGATGAACAGTCTGATGCCCTAGAAAGGGCAAAGCAGGAACTCGTCGATAAGATGATGGCCTTCGATTACGAAAATCAGTTATAGTTGGAAAGCTAAAGGCCTTCTGTATTATATTAATTCAGAGGGCCTTGGCTATTTATCAATCATGGAAATAACCGGAACTGACTTCAATTATTATCTAGTTTGCCATAGAAAACTCTGGCTTTTCTCTAAGGGCATTACGATGGAACAAGATTCTGATCTTGTACTAGAAGGACGCCTTGTTCACCAGGAGTCTTATCCGGAGAGAAATCCAAAATATGAAGAAGTTCAAATTGACGGAATCAAGGTAGATTATTATGATGCCAAAAATAAAGTAATACATGAAGTAAAAAAATCTAATAAGCTGGAGAATGCTTCAATATTACAGCTAAAATATTATATATATGTATTTGAGCATCATGGTATTAATGGTGTCACAGGGATGCTTGAGTTTCCTACTCAACGAGAAACGACTAGAGTTGCGCTCGAAGATTCTGACAGGGAGAAGATTACGAATATGCTTGAAGAGATCGCAGATATTATTTGTAGTGATGAATGTCCTCGAGTAGAGAAAAAAACTTTCTGCAGGAATTGCAGTTACTTTGATTTTTGTTTCTCCGGAGAAAAAGAAGAATAGTATATGAAGAAGGTTTATTACTTATTCACTTCTGGGCAACTTGAAAGGAAGGACAATACAATTCGATTTACCCCGATAGGTACTGAAAATATTTCTCAGCATAGATTCCTACCTATAGAGGATATTGATGAGATATACTCGTTTGGAAGTCTGACGGCAAATAGCGCCTTGTATAATTATCTTGGTCAGAGGAATATCCCGGTTCACTTCTTTGACTATTATGAAAACTATACTGGGTCGTTTATGCCAAGGAACGGTTTGCTTTCTGGTAAAATGGTTATTGCTCAAGCCAAGGCTTATTTAAATAAAAAACGCAGAATAGGAATAGCGAGAAAATTAATCCAGGGAGCAGCAGCAAACATGCTTCAAAATCTTAATTATTATAATAGACGACATAAGGAGCTTTCCGAAGAAATAAACAAGATTCGTGCATTGGCGGAATCAGTATCACAGACCTATGATGAAACCGAATTAATGGGAGTAGAGGGCAATATCCGCAAGAGGTATTACTCGTGTTTTGACAAAATACTAAATGATTTCGATATGGGTGAAAGGACCAAACAGCCCCCAGAGAATGAAGTCAATGCCCTAATCTCATTTGGTAACATGATGTGCTATGTTGAGACTCTGAAAGCAATTCATCAAACTCAACTGGATCCCACAATTAGTTTTCTGCATACTCCAGGAGAGCGGCGCTATTCGCTATGTCTTGATATTTCGGAAATATTCAAGCCAATTATCGTGGATCGTGTTATTTTTAAGGTGTTGAATAAGCGTCAACTTTCGGAGAAAGATTTCGATAAAAGCGTTAACAGGTGCCTGTTGAGCGAAAGAGGAAAGAAAATATTCGTGAAAGAAATCGAGGACCGCTGTAATGAGACTATACGACATCGTACGCTCGGGAGAAATGTCAGTTATAGGCATTTGATAAAGCTTGAGTGCTATAAGTTGCAAAAAGATATTCTTGGGATAGAGGAATACAAACCTTTTAAAATGTATTGGTAATGTACGTCATAATAGTCTATGACATAGGGGAGAAAAGGGTTGCTAAAGTGCTGAAACTATGCAGACAGTACTTGCAATGGATCCAGAACTCTTTCCAGTTGAAATCCAAATAAAAATGGATCTCGATTTTATTGGTTAAACTTTAATATATTCATAATCATGTACTTACGGATAAATAATTCTTTG
>ONBM01000024.1 GCA_900316045.1 uncultured Bacteroidales bacterium
GACTTGTCGGAGTTGAAGATGAAGACATTGAGATAGTAGTACAACAAGTCGTTGTGCAGGTCCTCGCCCAGTTCATCAAGGTAGTACACATGAGGACTCGTTATCAGGTCGTACAAGGCATCCAATATGCGGATGTATTTCTGAGTGCCCTTTGACTGCCATCTGAGTGGAATGTCAAAGTCGCCATTGTTGGAATGGTTCAAAAATGTGATAGAATCTGTTGTGGGCTTCAACAGAACATCTTTCATCTCCTCTGGGATATTTTCCTTTTGGATACGCTCGCGGAAATCGTTGGGTACAATGCGGTCTTCTACGACAGGACGATATTCCAGAATGTTCAAGTCGGCCTTCTGAAGCATCGTGTTATAGAATTTACGCTTCTTAGGATTGCTGTAAGCATCTTTCAAGATTTCAACAATGCCTTTATCCCCATCACCATCTATCTCGTGGTAGTTATCCATAATCCAGGTGTGAAGAGCATTGAACGGAGCTATATCTTCTTTCAAGGCAGCCTTTCGGCAAACGGACAGTACACTGTGATTGTTCAAGGTGTTTTCGCGGATGCTCTCCTGCGTCTTGACTTGCAGTTTGAGACTCGCACCGAACTTGATGTCGGCCTGTACATTCTCACCCACAAAACTACGCTCATAGAACAGCGATTTCGATTTGTTTGGGTAATAATACAATGTTTCACTCAGGATGTGCTTGCCGTTGAATTTGACATCGTAGTCATATCGGGTACCATCGGCATAGAATGACACGTGCATTTCCGTTGGTTCATCTTTGGTGAGCACAAATGGTATGCAACCGCCAATTTCGACTGTCGCATCAGACTTCGGCATGACTAACAGACGGAACACCTCGTTCATGGCAATCAGCATATTTGACTTGCCCGAAGCGTTTGAACCATAGAGGATGCCTAACTTATACAAGAACACACCATCAGCCACTTCGGTGACAAGTTCCGAAGATGGCCCCTTTGCCACGAAGCTTAATTCCTGCTTGTCGCGAATGGAAAGATAGTTCTTTACCCAAAAATCTCGTATCATATTGCAATATTTTATCTATTATCGTAATTTTGCTACAAAAAAACAAATAATTTTTGAAATGGACACCACATCTATCATTCATTTTCGTAATTACGATACGTTTTTATGTATATTTAACTATAAAATAGATGCCGAGATAGCAAATTAGCACCAGTTTATGCTCCGAAGTAGTTATCCGATAGCTCATTCCTTCTCTTTCACTTCAGCAACACGACTGAATTGGTAATAGTTCGCGATTCCCCTCTTGACGTATTCTCACGCGCGTAATATAAATTATGATATTATCATCGTCCTCAAACTTATACCCCAAAGCCAGTTAGGTTGTTCAAAGTAAAACTGCTACAGACCGTCGCAGTTTATAATCTCCATCGAAGGAAGCATCCACTTTAAGTCATAATAACAACTCAAATTCTGCTTATTTTAGTGTTTTTTGTGGTTTCATAAAGTTAAAAGTGTTAAATCTTCGACGTTTTTATCGCTCACAGACTCTACGTCTTCACTTTTCTACCGTTTAACACGTAAACAACTGATATAAGATGATATACAAATACAGGGAATGTACAAGTTTGAAAAAAGTAGAGCTACCAAGATATTTGACTGCATTAGACGGCAGTGTGTTTCAAAATTGCTCATCGCTTGTTGAAATTGTTGTTCCAGCTGTACTTCACATACTTGAACTATGACCATCGCATCCAGGCCATGATCTACACAACAAACTGGATAGAGAGGCTCCAGAAGGACTTCCGACGGGTCACCAGGATGCGGGGTGCGATGCCTAACGAAGAATCTGTCCTTCTGCTGATGGGAAAGCCATGGATAAGAAATCGTACCTGCGGCAGGTGCCTAGAATTGATCTGGATGAAACGCTGTTCCCTCCAGAGAAGGCGGCACCGCAGCCGGAATATGCGACCTCCGGCTGCTACGATCCGAAGCTGCGCGAGCTCGCTGAAATGGCTCGCTCCGCTTCGGCCGTTGCCAACGATGGCGAACCAAAAGAAAACTGATTATATTTGCATATCTAAAGAGTCCGAGGGACCGGCCCCGGACACACTCGATGAAACACTGCCTGGAATTGGATTCGGACCGGGCAATCGTTTAGCATTTCATGATTTCCTGCGGATTTCGGCGATAACCACCCACTTGAATTAACGTTTCAAGCCTGGTTGTGGCGTTGCAATTGGGAATATTCCAGGAGCCAGGCAGCAACCATGGGCAAATTCACTCCATGCCCAGCTGGAGCCCCTCAATTGCACAATCGCCGAATGTGCAAATTTTCAGCAAGGGTTGCGGAAGGGCTGCTGGCAAGCGTGGCCTGGTGGATGTTACTTGAAGATGTCTTCCGGGTCTTCGTGTCGCTGAAGGGCTGGTGGCAAGCGTGGCCTGGTGTATGTTACTTGAAGATGTCTTCAGGGTCTTCGTGTCACTGAAAAGCTGGTGGCAAGCGTGGTCTAGGGGATGTTACGGGGTGGGCGCTCCTGCGTCTCCGAGGTCTCTTGTGTCTTCGGTGTCTTCGAGGTCTTCGAGGGCGTGGATTTCGTAGTTGCCGAGGAGGGCGGATTCTTCGGGGGTCTTGGTGACGATGAAGTTGCTCTCGAGGCACATGCCGTAATGGGCAGGATTCTTGATCGCAAACTGGTTGCCGGCGATGTCGTGAGCCATGTGGTTCTTTACCTCGTATGCCTTCATCCTGCGAGAGAGCATCTTGTGCGCCAGCGTCCATGCCAAGACGTCTATCAGAAGAATCCATGTGACGTTAAGGAAGATTGCCAGGGCATAATTCAGAGCCACGAAAAATATGTCGAAAATGATGACGCATATCATGGCGTACATTTTCCCGAGTCCTGCGCGGTTCAAACGGTGATGAATGTGATTTTTGTCCGGAAGGAAAGGATTCCGCCTGTTCAGCACCCTGAGTCCGGCTACCCTGAGCGCATCGAATACGGGCACCAGTAGCGTGGAGGCTGCCAGAACCATATCCTCATAGCCGAGAGGATTCTTCGGCGAGCCGACGTTCTGGTCCAGCTTAATCAGCAGGAAGCTCAATATGAATCCGAGAGAGAGGCTCCCGGAGTCGCCCATGAATATTTTCTTGCCTTTGGCGCTGTCGCCGAAGGTGTTGTATGACCAGAATATTGCAAGAGTTCCAAGTAATGCGGCGCAGCATTCGGAATAGTATATCAGCCCGCCTTTAGTGAATACAAACAGGAAGGCGAGGAGAGAGATGATGGCAAGCCCAGATGCAAGCCCGTCTACTCCATCGATGAGGTTTATGGAATTGGTTAGGAATATGATAACGAAAAATGAAAGTCCTATGCCTAGCCATGTCGGAATGGAATATAACCCCAGAAAGCCGCAGAAGTCGGTGATCCTAACGCCTGCCGTCATGATGAGAATGCAGCTGACTATCTGGAATATGAATTTTATCCTGTAGCGTACCCCTACCAGGTCGTCTGCAAGCCCGACCAGGAAAAGAATGGACATGCTGGCGCAGATGAGCAAGAATTCGATGTAAAAGTGGGCGGTGTCTGTGTGTGTTGGAATGCTGATCAGCCCGTCTTGGGAGAGCCAGAATGTGATCGCGAGAGTTATGCTGAGCGTTATGAGCGAGTTAGGGAAAAAACTTACGCCTCCGAGCCTGGAAATCTTGCCGTTGTGGATTTTCCTAACGTTAGTTGAATCGTATAAATTCTTCTTTTTAGAGATAATCATTATACTCGGAATGATCACTAGTCCGAGCAGCGTAGATATTGCTAATGCGAAGATGATTAATGAAAATTGCATAAATATAGTTTGCGGTTAGCTTTAATACGTTCATTTTATTCGGTATGGAGGGTCATCGTAGAGAGAGTATCGCTTGGCTTTCCGGATCCATTTCTGCTCCTCGATCTTGACGTGCTCCCTAAGCTCCTGGAACGAGATGGCACCATGAAGATATTCCATCATTCCGGGATCGGACAGCTTTGCCTCGAATTCGTCAAACAGCTCGAACTGAGGATATCTCTCCAGAAAATATCTTATCAGCTGAAGAGTGTGGAGCAGAGAATGATATTCCGCTCCAGGCTGGAGCATTATCTGGTAGCCATAGCATTTCTGGCAAGCGTAGCGGCCTGCCGCTGGGGTGAACGAGCATGGACGCATCAGGACCCCCGCCGGCGCAGGAAGGACGTCGAGTGCGGAGTGGCGGATGAAAGGCGCCCCAAAATATTCATATGGCCTTGCCGTGCCTATTCCGGGAGTAATGCTGGTGTTATTCCAAAGGCCTCCGCCGGAGTACATGTAGCAAGTGAACATTCCTGGAATGTCCGATGCTGGTGCGATGGTCCAAGGGAGAATTTGCCGGGTTGCGTCGTTCGCCAGAGCTGATATGACGTGGAGGGCGAATTTCCCGCCGAGCTCGGAATAGTAGATGTTGCAAAGCTCGCCTAGTGTGAGGCCGTGGCGGTGCGCTACTTTAGGAATATGCTGTTCCGACTTCCCGTCAGGCATAGAGCCTTCGACTATTCTGCCAGCTGGGTTGATGTGGTCTACGATGTAGAGAGCTGGAGGGGTCTCCATTAAAGACAGCGTTTCCATCAATGTGAAAACGTCTTTAGTGTAATTGAAATATCTTGCACCTACGTCTTGGATTTCAACGACCACTGCGTCTAGACCGTCAAGATCGTCGATGCTGAATATTATGTGGTTGGTTTCAGGGGTCAGCTCCGCATCACGCGGAGTGAAGAGGGCTTCCAGGTTTCCACGTCCCCGGAACAGTTCGTACATGTATTTATGGCTGGCCGTGTCCCAGCAGTTCTGGGTGCAGAAGCAGCCTACCTTGCCGTCTAGCAAGGCTCTGTCGAGCTGGTTTTCCAGGGATGTGGTTCTGAATGAGAACATTGTTTGTTTTGATTAGTTCCTGACTTTCGTAAGGGTGACGATAAAAGTAAGAATCAAGATAAGAGGATAAAAGGGAGAATCTGGATGACAAGAGAGGGCACTGAATCTATCCTTTGTCGATAATCCCTTTTGCGATTCCAATGACCTGCTGCGCAAGGGCTTCGGCATCGGCCTGGGCAGGGGCCTCGGCGTAGATTCTGATGATAGGCTCGGTGTTTGAACGACGCAGGTGAACCCACTTGCGCTCCTTTTCGAAGCTGATTTTCACCCCGTCGATCGTCGAAAGCTCCTCAGAGGAGAAAACATCTTTCATCCTGTCCAGAATCTTATCTATGAGAGCCTTGTCGCTAAGCTCTATCTTGTTCTTCACGATGTGATATTCAGGATAGGTCTTCTTCAGCTCGCTTGCCTTCATCCTCTTGTGAGCCAGATTAGACAAGAATAATGCCACGCCCACCATTGCGTCTCGGCCATAATGAGACGCAGGGTAGATGACGCCTCCGTTGCCCTCGCCGCCAATCAATGCTTTCATCTCGTGCATCTTTGTAGTGACGTTCACTTCTCCGACGGCGGCAGCGTAGTATTTCCCGCCGAATTTCTCAGTAACGTCGCGCAGCGCGCGGCTGGATGAAAGATTGGAGCAGGAAACTGGAGCGTATGGAGCAGTGACCTCAGCGAGCTTCTTCCCCTCGCATTTAGCGATGTCTGCCGCCCTTTCGAATAAGTACGAAGCAACGCTTACGAGGGTATATTCCTCCACGAACGGCTCTCCGTTCTCGCAAATGAATGCAAGTCTGTCTACGTCAGGGTCAACAGAAATGCCTAGGTCTGCCTGCTGGGCGATGACTGTCTCGCTCAAAGCTGTCAGGTTTGATGGCAAGGGTTCTGGATTATGAGCGAAGTTGCCGGTAGGCTCGCAATTGAGCCTTATGCACTCGACCCCAAGTCTTTCTAGCAGGCGAGGCATGATAATGCCGCCGACTGAGTTTATCGCATCCACGACAACTTTGAAATGAGCATCTTTAATCGCATCAACGTCAACGGCTTCGAGTTCAAGAACAGCGTCCAGGTGATCGTCCGTGAAATCGTAGTCGCAGACCTTTCCCAGGTCGTTAACGCCGGCGAAATCAAAGTCCTCTTTCTCTGCAAGATCCAGAATCTGCCGACCCTCGGCTGCGGTCAGGAATTCTCCCTTGTCGTTAAGGAGCTTAAGAGCGTTCCACTGGCGAGGATTGTGTGAGGCAGTCAAGATTATTCCGCCGTCGGCATGGGCGAACTTCACAGCCATTTCCGTTGTCGGGGTGGAGGCAAGGCCTGCGCGGACCACGTCGACTCCGCAGGAAATCAGGGTACCAACGACGAGCTGCTCGACCATGGCGCCGGACAGGCGGGCGTCCTTCCCCACGACCACTTTGTAGCGGTCGCCGTTCGGGGTGGATTTCCTGGAAGGCAGAGTAGCGCAGTAAGCGTAGGTAAATTTAACTATATCAATGGGGGAGAGGCCCTCACCTGGCCTTCCCCCTATCGTTCCGCGAATGCCTGATATTGATTTGATCAGAGCCATATATTCATCAATGCTTTACATTGCCATGATGGCTCCGACAAGACCAAGGATTGCGTAGAATTCAGGAAGGGCTGCGTAGATGAGGGTGTTCACGAAGACGTTGTGTCCCTGGCTTACGCCCACGATGCCATTGGCGCAGACCATGCCCTGACGAATGGCTGAGATCAGGCAGACCAAGCCTACCGAGATTCCGATGCCGAACATCATTGCGCCGCTGGCTTCTCCAATCTTGCCGAGCCACATGAAGAATGCTACGAATCCATATATGCCCTGCGTGGCAGGAAGAGCCGAAAGCACCATGTAGTTTCCGGATTTTTCAGGATTGACTTTGAGAGCGCCTTCAGCGGCGTTGCCGGCAATCGTCGTTCCAATCGAGGAGCCGATTCCAGCGAGGGCCAACATTAGGCCGAGTCCGATGTAACCAAGAATTAAGTTCATGATGATTAGATGTTTATTTGTTCATATTAAATATTTTCTGCTTTTTCGCCAAGCGGACGGTAAGCCCTGCCGGTTCCTTCGTAACCGCTGTTCTTGAAGAACTCCAGGAAATTGAGCCTGAGCGGATGCACGAATGCTCCGAGGCAGCACATCGCCAAATTGAGCACATGACCGAACACAAGGATTAACACTCCGAAAAACATGCCCATTGCTCCTCCTCCCATCACGCTCATTCCCAAAGAGTTGAAAGCGCTGCCAAGCATCCCTCCCGCAAGCCCGAGAGCATAAAGGCGAAGGTAGCTGAGCACGTCTCCCAGCAGTCCGGTGGCGGTGTTGTAAGTCTCGTACAGCCCCATGCCCACATTTGCCAGCGGATTGCGGTGCAGGTCGTTAAGGAGGAATATTCCAACGGCTGAAACAATGCCAAGTACGATGAGTATAGTCTTGGTGGTGTTTGCGTCTATCACGTTCAGCAGCGCGAAGCCTCCGACTATGACGCTGCCCACGATAAGAAGCGTCCATCCCACCGTGCCGAGTGAATTGAAGAAGCCATTCCTTTTAACAGAATATATCGTCTTCAGCACGAAGGCGATGCTAAGGTGCACTATGCCTATGAGTATGGAGAATAGCATCTGGGCGTCGTATCCGAACACGGTGCCGGTTATCATGCATTTCTTCAGCCATCCCGGAACCCAGCCAGCCTGGCTAATGTCCATGCCAAAGAATGTGTGCAAGACTATCCCCATTACGAACGTGGCGGCGCCTAGGGTCGTAACGAGCTTGCCGATGGAAGATGTGCCGCTTTGCTTCCCAAGAGCCAGTCCTATCAGGACCAGCAATACTCCGTAACCGGCATCCCCCATGCACATCGCGAAGAAGAGCATGAAGAAAATCGAGAGGAAAGGGGTGGGGTCGAATTCGTCATAGGCCGGGCGTCCGTACATGTCCGTCAGGACCGTGAACATATTCGTGAATTTGTTGCTTTTGAACTTGATAGGAGGATTGTCCGCCTTGGTCGCGGCCTCCTTCAAGTAGAGCACGTCCATGTCGTCAAATGCCTTGCAAAGAGCTGCGTCTTTCTCCACGGGAGCGAAACCCTCGAATGTGGTGATTCTGTCTTCGGCAGCCTTGCCGCAGCCTTTGTCCGCAAGATAGAGCTGCAGCGAGGAGGATGCCTCGGCAAGATCTTCTTTAAGGTTAGGAATATATTGCCTTAGCGTGAGCAGAGTGCCTTTGCAGGCTATTGCTCTCTCCTGAATATCCAATATTCTTTCCTTCGCTTCCACCTCGTCCCCTTCCGGAGCCGCTATTTCGTCGATCGGGAATGAATATTCCGGATCGTCAGAAGCGGTCACGAACCAGACCGCATCCTTGCTCCGCGAGATGACCTGGAGCGGGAATTGCTCCTCCCAAGCTGGGTCGAAATGCTTAATGGAAGTCTTGTAAAAGCGGATTTTAACCCCTCTTTCGCCGAGGGCCTCCAGCTTTCCCTTGTCGAAGCTGCCCCAAGCCTTTCTGTTTTCAAGCTCGCGGCACGCCTCTGACAGCTCCGATTGGAGCGAAGACAGGTCGGCCTCGTTCTGCTTGAATGTTTCCAGAGGATTTTCTATCTCGGAGATCGCTGCATTTGAGAATTTCTCGTAATCAGGATCCTTGCTGAAATCGGTTTTCCCGAGCTTCTCGATGGCAGACTTTAGCTCCCCGATTTTGGAAACGAGGGCGGAAGACCTGTCGTCCACTGGCTTTGATGAGCGGGTGATGTCAACGAGGCCCAGAGCCTCTATCTGCCTGAGAAATTCTGCCTCGCCGCCGCTTAGGAGCACGAAGGAATATTTTGTCATTCTATCTATCATATTCCTGCCTCCTCCATTTCTTCTTCCTCGGCATGGCGCTCCTTCACTATTTTTGAAGAAGCCTTGCTGAGGTTGTCTTCGTCTTCCATGTACCTCTTTATCTTCCTGATGGCCTCCTGGTATCCGGGAATCTGGACTTTTTCATAGAGATTCACCTTCTGCGTAGTCTTCCTCCTCTGCCAGTCCAGTATTTCGCGCTTCTTAAGGTAGACCTCGGACTCGATTCCCAACTTGGAAAGCTCTTTCAGAATTCTCACTCCGTCGATGTACCAGGCCGGTTTCACGAAGGCGTTGAACGGACGTATCTCGTAGCGTATGTCCTTCAGCTCAGGGCATTTTACGCCCGCTACCTTCACCGTAACTAAATCCACGTCGGTGATTGCGATGAGTCCAGGGTCGAATTCGTTCCAGAGCGCTGCCAGGTAATCGTATTTCTTCATTGCGGCATCGAGTTCCTCTATCAGCTTTTCGCTCCTGTCCTTTGCCTTGCGCACTTCCAGCCTCAGGGCGCTCTCCTTGTTCTGAAGCGTAGGCAGGGCGTTCTGACGCATCTTGAGCTGCTTGTTCAAGTTGTTCAGGGACGTTTTGTTGTATTGAAACTTAATAGCCATTATTCTTTACCTTTCCAGTATTTGTCTATGAAGCCCTGCTTGATGCCGGTCTCTGCTTTGGTGAAATATTTGCCGAAGAGCTCCCATGCTGTGTCCAGCATCTCTTCAATGGAGATGTTGACATCGATGGAGAGCAGCCTGGTGGCATATTCCTTGGCATAGGCAAGGCAGCGGTGATCGTAGTCCGAAAGGTCGAAACCGTTCTCCAGCTTGGTCTTGGCGTTCTGGGCGTCGGCATAGAGCCGGACGCCGGCATTCATGACCTGGCTGTGATCCTCGCGCGTCTTCTTATTCTGGACTCTCTGTTTCAGACGTGACAGGGAGCGGAACGGGTCTATTATGACTTTTCCGGAATCAGCGTCGGCACGCAAGTACAGCTGGCCTTCGGTGATGTAACCTGTGTTATCAGGAATGGCGTGGGTGATGTCTCCGTCGTTCAGCGTGGTGACGGCAATGATAGTGATGGAACCGCCGGTTGGCAGCTGCACGGCTTTTTCGTAAATCTTCGCTAAGTCTGAGTACAGCGAGCCGGGCATGGAATCCTTGGAAGGAATCTGATCCATGCGGTTCGAAACTATCGATAGAGCGTCGGCGTACAGTGTCATGTCGGTGAGCAGCACCAGCACTTTCTCGTTCTTATCCACTGCGAAATATTCAGCGGCGGTCAGAGCCATGTCCGGCACCAGAAGCCTTTCCACCGGAGGGTTCTCGGTCGTGTTGATGAAGCATATTATTTTGTCCATCACGCCAGCGTTCTCGAAAGAGTGGCGGAAGAACAGGTAGTCGTCGTTGGAGAGTCCCATTCCAGCAAGGATGATCTTGTCCACGTCCGCCCTCAGCGCCACGTCCGCCATTACCTGGTTGTACGGCTGGTCAGGGTCGGCGAAGAACGGGATTTTCTGTCCCGAGACTATGGTGTTGTTCAGGTCGATTCCAGCGATTCCGGTAGGAATCAGCTCCGATGGCTCGCGCCTCTTGTAAGGATTCACGGAAGGACCTCCGATCTGCCTCTTCTCTCCCTCGATTTCAGGGCCTCCGTCAATTGGGTGGCCGTAGGCGTCGAAGAACCTGCCTGAGAGCTGCTCGCCTACAGTCAGGGTAGGGGGTTCGCCGAGAAATGTGACTTCGGCGTTGGTCGGAATGCCCTCGGTGCCTGCGAAAACCTGAAGGGTTACCGAGTCGTTCTTGGTCTTCACGACCTGTCCCAAACGGTCGCCTACGAAGGCGAGCTCATCGTTTGACGCTCCGCTTGCCTTTAGCGTCACCGTAGCTTTGGTGATCGCGTCCAGCTTGGTGTATATTCTTTGATATGCTTTATTTGCCATTGTCTTCCGCTAGTTTAGAGATTCTGTCTTCATATTCCTTGAACTCCTTGCTCTGGAACTTCGTGTAGTTCATCTGGCGAAGGTCGTTGATTAATTCCTTGAAGAAATCGCGGCACTTCTCGAAGTCATCGAAATCGAAATCCTTGTCGCAGATGTCCAGAAGCAGGTCAAGCATGAATTTCTGTCTTTCCAGCGGGCAGAGTGCGTCCACCTCGTCGAAGGCATCCTGCTGCAGGAAAGCGAAGTCGATGAGCTCCGACTTCCAGTAGCTCACGTGATAGCTCACAGGCACGCCGTCATCGCCGAGGATGTTTATCTGCTCGTAAGATTCGCGGCCTCTGCGGACGATGTTTTTCGCCTCCTGAACCTTGCCCGACCAGCCTTTTTCCACATGTTCGTCGAGGTAGGCGGCGATTTCAGGATATTCGAGGTATTTTGAATAGGAGTCTATCGGGTTCACGGCAGGGTAGCGCTTCTGGTCTGCCCTGTTCTGTTCCAGGCTGTAGAAGCACCTGGCCGCCTTCTGGGTGGATTCCGTGACAGGTTCCTTGAGATTTCCGCCGGCAGGGGAGACCGTACCTATGAATGTCACGGCTCCTGTCTGCCCGTTGTTCAGCACGACCATTCCTGCCCTGGCGTAGAAGTTCGAAATGATAGACGACAAATCGACAGGGAATGCATCTGCCCCCGGAAGTTCCTCCATTCTGTTGGACATCTCCCTGAGCGCCTGAGCCCATCTGGAAGTAGAGTCTGCAAGCAGCAAGCATTTCAGCCCCATTGACCTGTAATATTCACAGATAGTCATTGCGGTGTAGACGGAGGCTTCGCGAGCGGCTACCGGCATGTTGGAGGTGTTGCAGATGATAGTGGTTCTCTCCATCAGGTGCCGGCCTGTGTGCGGGTCTATGAGCTCAGGGAATTCACTGAATATCTCGACGACCTCATTGGCTCGCTCTCCGCAGGCAGCCATGACTATCACGTCTGCGTCTCCCTGCTTCGCAATGGCATGCTGGAGCACCGTCTTTCCGCATCCGAAAGGCCCAGGGATGAATCCCGTGCCGCCTTCCGCTATAGGATTGAACGTGTCTATGCAACGCACGCCAGTCTCCATGATTTTCTGCGGCCTAGGCTTCTCCCTATAGGCTTTGATGGCGACCTTCACGGGCCATTTCTGAGTCATGGTGACATTTACGTCATCGCCTTGCTCGTTTGTCAGCACTGCCACGACATTATCTATGGTGTACTGGCCTTCAGGGACAACGGACTTGACAGTATATTCTCCTTTGAATGTGAACGGCACCATGATTTTGTGAGGCAGCCACCCTTCTTTCACTTCTCCCAGCCAGTCTGCGGCGACAACTTTGTCGCCCGTGTTGGCGAGCGGGGTGAAATCCCAGAGCTTCTCGTGATCGAGAGGGTCGGTATATTCTCCTCTCTTCAGGAATACGCCCTCCATTGTCTCCAGATTGTTCTGGAGCCCGTCATACACGCTTGAAAGAAGCCCCGGCCCGAGGGTTGCTTCCAGCATCCTGCCCTCGAATTCCACGGAATCTCCATTCTTCAGGCCTCTGGTGCTTTCGAAAACCTGCACCGAGGCTCTGTCACCATTCACCTTGATGACCTCCGCCATCAGCGGAGTGCCGTCCAGAGTGATGTAGCAGAGCTCGTTCTCCGCCACTGGTCCATCCACCTGCACCGTGACGAGGTTTGATACTATGCCTGTTACCTTACCTGTTGTCTTCATATTCTATTATCTTCTATTTTTCTTGGGTCATATTCTACTCCTTTGAAAGTGCCGCGCACTTCGCTCACTAGCTTGGAGAACATCTGCCTGCCGGTCTGCTCGTCAAGTGACAGCCACCTGTCGATGATGTGCAACTTAGCGATGAATCCAAGGACGGCATCTATGTCGAAATAGTCGAATGTGGTTATATCGGAAATCTTATTCCACATGAGGTCGTCCAATGCCTTCTCTCTGCCCAGCAAATCTGTCTGCGCCAGGGCTGCCTCAAGCTTGGGCGCCTCTGTGAACTCTATGCCTGTTTCCAAGCTGATGGTGTCTTGATTCTCTTTCCTTCCGAATGCCTTGTTCAGAAACCTGGCTTTGCCATTGCGCACCTGCAGGTCGAATGCGAAATATTCCTTAAGGAATTTGTCTTTGCAGGAGAGCATTTTGCCATAGAATTCCTCATTCAGGTTCTTGTCTTTGAAGCCGCTCAGGAGGGCATCAATTGCCTTACGATCGGATCCGTCCGCCAAGGCTTTGATTTCTTCGATGTAGCTCGAAAAATTCCTGTCTTGCGGAAACTTCCAGTCCTGGGATAGGGCGGGGAGGCTTGCAATGATGTATTCGTAGTTCTTCATCTATCCGAACAGAAGCTTCTTTGTAGCTGGTTTCAGATACTCTCCTATGAGGCTCTTGAACGTCTCGTCGGTCAGGCTGATGAAATATGAGCCATCTTTAGGCCCGATGGTGAAGCCCCCGCTGATTTTCTTGGAGAATTGCGCTGTGATGCCTTTGCCGATGGCCTTGGACAGTTCCCCTGTGACAAAAGGTTCCAGCTGGGACTTCAGCGATTCAGGCAACACGACGTTCAAGTCGGCAGATTCCTGGGTGCTGAACTTCTCGGCAACGCTTTTTAGAATGCCTTTCACGAAATCAGCGGATGAAAGCACGTCTGAGACTGGTGCGTCAACGATTTTTTCTACGATCAGATTCTCTATGTCCTGCTTCACCGTCTGAACGCTTTTCAAGGCTGCCATGGTGACGTCGCTCTGGACGTTGGACTTGTAGTCCTCGGCTTCTTTGCGTGCCTTTTCTATTATGGCCGCAGCCTCTTTCCTTGCGTTGCTGATTATCATCTCGGCCTGCTCGTTAGCTTTGGCGAGGAGGGCTTCCCCTTCTTCCTTGCCCTTGGACAGGCCCTCGTTGTAGAGTTTGTCCGTAAGTTCCTGAAGTTTATTTCCCATTAGAATAATTTTTTTCGGATTTCAACAAATTTACGCAAAGATATTCAGAAAACAATGTTTCAGGGGCGGTCAAATCCCAAAGAATATGTAATCTCATGCAACGAAAAAAGCCTGTGCTTTGAAACACAGGCTTTCGTAGATATCTTTAAGCGTCGGGATTACTTTGAATATGTCTCCTTGACGAAAGATGCGTTCAAGAGATAATCGGCGCATTTCTTCATGCCGTTTCTCCAGTTGCCGTCGGTGAAGGCTTCCAGCTCGACGATGAAATTCTGCATTCCAGCAGTCTCAGCGTTACTGAATATGGCATCGAAGCCAACCATTCCGCTCTCGCCAAGCTCGAAGTGATCCTTGATGTGGAGCATCTTGAAGCGGCCAGGATATTTCCTGAACAGCTCGACAGGATAGGCCTGTCCCATAACGGCCCAGTAAACGTCCATCTCGAAGAATACGTACTGAGGGTCTGTGTTCTCGAGCATGTAAGTGTAAACGACCTGGTCTTCTACCTTCTTGAACTCGTGAGAATGGTTGTGATAGCCGTAGGAAATGCCGTTTTCTGCGCATTTCTTGCCGATGGCGTTGAAGTAGTCGCAATAGGTCTTCAGATCCTTCAGGTTGTCAGGAACTGGGAAGTAAGGCGTAACGATGTATTTGCATCCTGCAGCTTTGTGGTCTGCGATAGCCTTATCCCACCATTTCATGGCTTCCGTGAAGTCACCACTCTTAAGCTCTTCAGGAGAAAGAGGGTGCCCAATGTGGGTAGACATTGATTTCAGCCCGACGGATTCCAGTTTAGCCTTGTAGTCTTCCGGCTTCTGACCGTAAAGGGTTCCTTCCTTGTCGTTGTAGCCGGCTGCTTCTACGTAGGTGTAGCCCATGCCAGCAAGTTCCTTGATTACGGTGTCGAAGCCTTCATCTCTGATAGCATCCCTGACGCTGTAGAGCTGGACTCCTATTTCTTTCTTAGGAGCTGCCTGTGCCTGACTTTCCTGCTTAGGAGCGCAGGAAGGCAGGGCCAGTAGAACGCATGATAATGCTAGTAGTAAAGACTTTTTCATGGCGTTATTTCAATTCTTTAACTCTGATGTTCCTGTACCATACATCATTTCCATGGTCTTGGATGCCAATGTAGCCTTCATGATTCTCGCCACCGCAGTTGTTCAGCAGTTCGAATGCTAGAGGCCAAGCCTTCTCAGAGAATTTTGAAGCCTGCAGCATGTCGGTCCACTGCTGGGTCCACAGATGATATTCGAGAACTTTCTCGTCGTTCTGGTAATGAACCACGGTTCCCTGATAAACGAGGATTTTCGCCTTGTTCCATTCGCCGAAAGGTTTCTGGTTCTGAGGCACGGCAGGAATCATGTCGTACAGAGATGCGCTCTGACGGTTGCCATCTTTTCCAAGCTTTGCGTCAGGATGGTTGGCGTTATCGAGAACCTGATATTCAGGAGCAGAGATGTAGATAGGCTCCCAGCGAAGGTTGCCGTCCTTGTCTTTTGTCTCGATTTCCTGAGCGAGGTAGAATATTCCTGAATTGCCTCCCTCTGAGATTTTCCACTCGAGATCCAGCTCGAAATCCTTGAATTTGTGAGCGAAAAGCAGGTCCCCGCCTTCTGCAGTCTGACCTTCGCCAGTGTTGCTTCCGGATAATTTGATTGCACCGTCTTCAACTGTCCATCTGGCGGTTACTGTGTCGCGGCCATAAGTACGCCATCCGGCTAAATCCTTGCCGTTGAATATCGTGTAATATCCGTCTGCGTCCTGAGGGACGGAGGCTAAATCAACCTGAGGCTTGCTGACTGCGATGTATGCAGGTGCGCCCTCGTTGTTGACTTCCTGGGTTGTTTCCTCAGTGGAAAGATATTTTATTTCCGTTGGCGCAGGCTCTGCTTCCACGGAAGCAGCTTCCTTCGCTTTCTTGCCGCTGTTCTTGCAAGATGCAAGTGACAGAATCATAGCAGCGCTAGCTGCGATATATACAATCTTTTTCATACTATTAATATGTTATATTCATTAAAGATTAGACATCAGTAGGCATTGCTGGAAGAGAATAGCCATTCTGATATTCCCTCTTCAGCAGGTGAGCAGCGAACTCTCTGGCATTTACAGGGTCGGTGTATTTGTTCTGGAATGTCGGGTGTCCGTCATGGATGGAGAATCCGTCTTTCTCAAGGATCCTGATGGTGGCGTCGGCAGGAATATTCGTGAATTCCATCTTCTCGCTATCATAGTCAAGAACCTGATTCAGGGTTTGAAGCCTGACGGCGGCGACTCCTACGTCCACCATTTCCACGAATGGGCCGGCCTCGCTGAAGTCTGAGTTGCTAGGAATTCTGGAATCTGGGTCTTCCTTGCAGGCGCGGATCCAGTCCTGCTGGTGAGAGAGCGTGACTTCCCTCAGGAGGTGAGGCACTTCCGGCTTCCTTCCTGAAACGAGGATAGGGTCTGTTCCATAGGTGCCGACAACCATGATGTCCTTCGTGCCGTAGAATATGCTGCAACCACCGCTGATGTTAAGGTTGAACCCGGCAGGCAGTCCTTCCGGCCTCTCTGGCATGAAGCCGCCATCGTACCAGCGTACTTCAACCTCAGGGAGAGACATCTTAGGCATGTTGTCCCTTGCGTTCACGGTGAATTTAATCTTTTCAGCGCTAGGGCAGCAGTCGGTAAGCAGGGAAGTAGAGCAAGCTTCCACGTGTGCAGGTGCTCCGAGGTTCAGTCCTTTATAAGGGACGTGCATGATGTGGCAGGCCATGTCGCCGAGGGCTCCGGTTCCGAAATCCCACCAGCCGCGGAAGTTCCAAGGCGTGTAGATGGAGTTGTAAGGCCTCATAGGAGCAGGGCCGATGAAGCTTTCCCAGTTGAGAGTAGAAGGAATGTCTTCCACTTTCTCTGGTCTTTCAAGTCCCTGTGGCCAGATAGGACGGTCGGTGAAGCAGTCAACTCTCCTCACGTCGCCAATCTCGCCATTCCAGAGCCACTCCAGAGCTTTTCTGGTGCCCTTACTGGAAGCACCCTGGTTACCCATCTGCGTAGCTACGCGCATTTTCTTCGCCAGCTTGGTGAGTAGCCTTGCCTCGTAAACGGTGAGGGTCATTGGTTTCTCTACATAGACATGCTTTCCTGCGGCGAGTGCTGCGGCAGCGATCACTGCGTGGGTGTGGTCAGCCGTAGCAACCATTACTGCGTCAGCCTTGTCCAGCATCTCGTCGAACATCACGCGGTAGTCGTTGTATTTTTTTGCCTGCGGATACTTCTTGAACACATGATCCGCATATTTCCAGTCGACATCGCAAAGCCCGATGAAGTTCTCTGTCTCCATCTCTGCGAGGTCAGCGGCTCCGCGGCCTCCGATGCCGACTCCTAGGATGTTAAGCTTATCGCTAGGAGCTAGCTTCTTTTTCTTGTCTTTCTTTGGAGTTTTCTCTCCAGCGATGATGATGTTCGGTGCCATAGCTAGACCTACGGCTGCAGCAGTCCCTGTTTTCAGGAAAGCTCGTCTAGAAATTTCTTTGCTCATATATAAAAGTTATTAGTGAAGTTTCTTAATCGTCGATTAGAGCTCTTCAAATTTAACGTTAGTGAAGTCTTTACCTTCTTGTTGCTGCGGATTGCCGGATGGCTGCTCGCCTGTCTCTTCAGTCTCTTGAGCCTGGGGAGCATCCTCCTCCGTATCTTTCAGAAGGTTCTTCTTCATGTAATCTACAGCCTGTGCCAGGCCTTCCTGGAATTTGGCGAAATCTTCCTTGTACAGGAAAATCTTGTGCTTGTCGTAAGTGAAACTGCCATCCTGTTCCTGTCTGCGTTTGCTTTCAGTGATGGTAAGGTAGTAGTCATTATTGCCCTTGGTGGTTTTGACATCGAAGAAGTAAGTCCGCTTTCCAGCTCGCACTGGAATCGAAAAAACGTCTTCTGAATTGCGGTCAGCGTAATTCGGCCGCTCTTGATCGTCTTTAAACATATTGCGCTGAGTTTTCATTTAGCAAACAAATTTAATAAAAATCTAAAAATAGTATGTTATATTTGCGTAAAATTTATTAAGAATATGCTTAACCGGCGCATTTTGCGAATAAAGGCTTTCAAGGTGCTGTACAGCTATGCCGAGGATCAGTCTATGACGCTTGAAGAAGCGGAAAGCCAGCTAAAGGAATCTCTGGAAGCAACTAGAACTCTATATCTTTTCATGCTCGACCTTATTCCGGCCCTGACCGAAGAAGCCAGAAGAAGGATTAAGGAGACGTCTGCCAAGTTCAATCCCACCGAGGAAGAGAAGCATCCGAACATGAAATTCGTCGAGAACCAAGTCGCCCCTCTGCTCTCGGAGGATCCTGATTTTCAGAAGATCATCTCAAAAAGATGCCTCTCCTGGGAGCAGCATGATGCTTTCCTGAGGAGGCTCTATGACATTGTCAGAACAAGGGAATATTTCATTGACTATATGAATGCTCCGGAGAGGTCTTTGAAAGAAGACGCTGCTCTGTTCAGGAGAATCTTCGAAGATGAACTTGTAGACGACGAGGAACTAGAGAGGATCCTTGAAGACATGTCCCTGTGGTGGAATGATGATCTTGCATATTCATTGACTTGGTGCTGCAACGCCATGAAAGATTTCGCCGCCGGCAAGAGGTGGACTCTTCCGGAGCTTTATAAGAGCGACATGGTGAAGGCAGGCCATGGCAATCCGAAGCAGAAGGTTGACAACGATAAAGATTTCGTGTTCAAGCTGCTGCGCACGTCCTATGTCAATTACGGAAAATACCTCAAGCGCATAGCGGAGATGGTGCCTGACTGGGACGACAACCGCCTTTTCGTCACCGACATAGAGCTAATCGTGATGGGTCTCTCGGAAGCGAAAGCCTTTCCGGACATGCCTCTGCGCGTGACCATCAATGAATATGTCGAAATCTCCAAGTTCTACAGCACCCCGAAGAGCCGCCAGTTCGTGAACGGGCTTCTGGACAAGCTCGTCAAGAAACTTATTGAGGAAGGGGAGATAGTGAAAACCGTCGAAAATTGATTAAATTTGTACAAATATTATAGAATATGAAAATGCTAACAATCTTACTTCAAGCCTCTTCGGCGCCTGCTTCCGGCAGTGCTGCGCCGGGTGCCGCAGGAACCAGCAGCATGATGTTCTGGATCATGATAATCGCTATGTTCGTGATCCTGTGGCTTTTCATGATCAGGCCTCAGCGCAAGCAGCAGAAAGAATTGGAAAACTTCCGTAAATCCCTGAAGAAAGGGGACAAGGTCGTCACCGTCGGGGGCATCTATGGAGTAATAGATGAAATAAACGAGAAGTCAGCGCTCATCAAGGTTGATGGCGACGTGAAGCTTAGAGTCGATAAGAATTCGCTAGTGAAGGATTATTCCGACGCTCAGCCTAAGTAGGGAGGAACAAATGTGGAAGGAACGTTTCCATGCCTTCTTGCAGAAGACCCATCTCAACGGCCGGGACTCAGTAATATTCTTACTCTCTGTCCTGCTCGCTTTCTCTGTCTGGCTCATTCATAATCTGTCGCTGAATTATTCCAGCACTATGAGCGTGCCGGTGGTGGCCGTCTGCAACATAGATGGGCATTCCAACGTTTCTTCTAATTCCAGCCTCATCGTGGCCCGATGCCGCACTTCCGGCTTCAGCCTGGTGCGGAATTCTTCTATGTCAAAGCGGAACGCTATCCGGATAATGTTCGACCCGAAAGACATGCACCATAAGGACGGGGAAATCTTCTACATTACTTCCGCTGAGCTGAGCAATTATGTGAACGAGATTTTTGGGGAAGGGGTGAGGCTGGAGTCTTTCGTCTCAGACACGTTCCAGTTCCGCTTTCCGTTCGAGAATAATAAAAAGGTGCCAGTGCAGGCGGAGACCATACTGTCGTTCAGGCCGCAATACACTGCCATGGACGGCATGAAAGTCACGCCGGATTCCATAACGATTTACGGTGAGCCGTTCCACCTGGAGCACGTGGACAGGGTGTTCACGAAGACCATAGAGCTCTCGAACATTCGTTCCAGCAGCCACGGCACGGTTAAGCTGGAACCTATAAACGGGGTGCGCATGTCGGTCTCCGAGGTGAACTATTCATTGGATGTGACGCGTTTCGTCGAGATAAAAGACGACGTAGCCATCATTGCCAGGAACGTTCCAGTGGGAAAGGAATTGAAAATATTCCCATCCACTGCGAAAGTGACTTATAAATGCACTTTCCCTCTTTCAGAAGATCCATCCGACGTGGTTAGCTTCTACATCGATTACTCCGACTTCGAGAAGTCTCTTGGCGGGAAATGCATAGCGAAGGCTCGGAACATTCCTAAAGGGGTGATTGAATATACTCTGGATCCAGAGGTGTTCGATTGCGTGGAGGAGGATAGAAAATGATAACATTCGCTGTCACAGGGGGCATAGGAAGCGGGAAATCCGCAGTTTGCAGGATCATAGCCGCAGAGGGCATTCCGGTCTATGATTCGGACTCTGCGGCAAAGCGTCTTTACCAGACAGATGATTCCTTGCTGGATGCCATCGAGGAGGCTTTCGGCTGCAGCATCAGAAAGGCTGATGGGAAGTTCGACAAAGCTAAGCTGACCGAACTGGCTTTCTTTTCGAAAGACAACTTGGCTAAGCTGGACGGTATTGTCCATCCTGCCGTGCTGAGGGATTTCATAAGGTGGAAGGCCATGAATGAAGCGAATGGGGAGAAAGCGGCTGCCATGGAGTCGGCAATCGTAATGGACCTGCCGGAGTTCATGAAGCACTTGGACAAGATAATTCTGGTGGATGCTCCTCTGGAATTAAGATTGGAAAGGGCGGCGGCTAGAGATAACGTTCCAAAATCGAGCATCATCCAGCGAATCGCAGCACAAAGATTCGACATCTCGAAGGCCGATGCCATCATAAGGAACGGTGGCACGATTGATGACCTGAAGAAAGAAACAGATAGCGCATTGAAAATTTTAAAAATTAAATGAATATGAAAACTGATTTGACAAAAATTATTTCTGTATCTGGCCAGCACGGCCTTTACAAGTACCTGGCTCAGGCTCGCAACGGTGCCATCGTGGAATCCCTGAGCGATAAGTCTAGGACTGTGTTCGGGTTGAAGAACAGAATCACGACACTTGCCGACATTTCCGTATACACCAAGACCGGAGAGGTCTCCCTGAAAGACGTGCTTACGAAGCTGAAGGACGTGCTTGACGGGAAGGAGGTAACTTCAAAAGACAGTCCTGATGAGTTGAAGGCACTTTTTGAAAAGGCAGTGCCTGACTATGACGCAGACCGCTTCTACGTGTCTCACATGAAGAAAATCATCGACTGGTACAACGAGATTGCAAAATATGCATCCTTCGACTTCGAGGAGGAGAAGAAGGATGAGGCTCCTGGCCAGGAAGAGGCTCCGACTTCTGAAGATAAAGCTAACGAATAAGGAATATGCCGAATAATAGAAGGAAATCCATACAGGTGATCACCCTAGGGTGCTCGAAGAACACTGTGGACACTCAGCACATTCTTTCCCAGGTCGAGAAAGATTACGAAGTGGTGCCGGAGGGGGATAATCGTGCCGTGGATTACCTTTTAATCAACACTTGCGGTTTCATCGGAGATGCCAAGGAAGAGTCTGTGCAGGCCATCCTTGACGGCGCTTTGCGAAAGAAAGCTGGGAATGCGAAGAAGTTATTCGTTTTAGGTTGCCTCTCGCAGCGTTACATGGGGCAGCTTCCTGCCCTGGTTCCTGAAGTCGATAAATGGTTCGGCGCCAGGGATTTCGCCCCGGTAGTCAAGGCTTTAGGCGTGGAGCCTGGCAGCTCGCATGAGCGGATGCGATACCTTACCGAGAAGCATCGCTCCTATGCTTACCTGAAGATTTCCGAAGGCTGCGACCGCAGGTGCTCATATTGCGCTATTCCTTTCATACGTGGCGCTCACAAGAGCATGCCTGTCGAGATGCTCGTGAAAGAGGCGACCGAGCTTGCTGGCGAAGGCGTGAAAGAACTGCTTCTGATAGCACAGGACACCACATATTATGGGCTGGATCTCTATGGGAAACGTTCTCTTGCTAAACTGATTCAGGAACTTTCTAAAATCAAGGGAATTGAATGGATAAGGATTCACTATTCCTATCCTGCCGATTTTCCTGAGGATGTCCTGAAAGAGATGGCTGATAACCCGAAGGTCTGCAAATACCTTGACATTCCTCTTCAGCATATTTCAGATAAAGTCCTGAATAAGATGCACAGGGGCGTTGATGGCGAGTGGACGAGGAATCTTATCGCGAAGCTACGCTCGCAGGTGCCAGGAGTGGTGCTAAGGACTACGATGATTGTCGGGCATCCGGGCGAGGGCAAGCGGGAGTTCCAGGAGCTTCTGGATTTCGTCGCCGAGGCTAAGTTCGAGCGGCTTGGCGCTTTTAAATATTCAGAGGAAGAGGGTACTTTCGATGCGAATAATTTCAGGGATCGCATCACTAAAAAGGAAAAGCAACGCAGGCTGTCCGAGCTCATGGAGCTTCAGAGCGGTATTTCACTCGCATTCAACCAGTCCAGGGTCGGGAAGGTGGAAAAAGTGCTCGTTGATGACTATGCCGACGGGGTTTTCATCTGCAGGAGCCAGTACGAGAGCCCGGAAGTGGATGGCGAGATTATTGTAACTTATTCGCCGGACAAATTCCCCGGAATCGAAGATCCGGAGGAACTCTGCGGAATATTCATGAATGTTAAAATAACTGGCGCGGATGAGTATGATCTGACTGCCGAGCCAATAGGAGATTAAAATTATGAAAAAGGCTTCTGTCATCCTGCTCTCTGGCATGTTCATGCTGGCGGCATGCGCACCTCAGGCGCTGCTGGTGGAATCTGAGATGAGGGGACCGTCCGCTTCGGGGCTGGACCTCGCTCGCAAGACCATGGGCATCGTTTATCTGTACGGCTCCGATCCAAGGGATTCTTCGTTCAACAGGGCTTTTTCTTCTGGCTTTGCATCTGCCCTGGAACATGATTATTTCAATGGGGAGCAGGTTATCGACCTTTATAGCATTGAATATGAAAAAGGCACTGACTACACCCAGAAGGATTCAATGGTGAATCTGGCCATGGATGTTGACAAGGATGTCGTTTTCCTTGTGGATAAGCCATCTTTCGGAAATGTCTCTTTTGGCTCGCCGATAAAAAATGCTTCGGTGGGCATTCATTCTGCCGATTCATCGTACATCTCGGCTGCGAAGCTCCCTTTCAACGTGAAGGTTTACGTCTACGACACCCAGAATAAGGAAGATAAGGTTTTCGGCTTCGCCGGCGACAGGGATCTTGCCGTAGATGTGTACAGCAATGGAAAAGCTACTGCTGAGGAAATGAATCGCAGGCTTTGGAATAGCACTGAGAGCGCTGCCGAGAGCGCGGGTCAGGTGGCGGCAAAGTCTTTCGTGTCTACGTGGCATCAGGATCAGTTCTTCGTAATATATTACGATGCTGCTGAAAGTGCTTGGACCAATGGTGCGGAGCATGCTAACTCATTCAAATGGAAAGAAGCTATCGACGACTGGCTACCTCTCACTAAGAACAAAAATAAGGAAAAGAGGGCTTGCGCAGCTTATAACATCGGCCTTGCATGCTTCATGCTTGGGCAGCCAGAGCTGGCAAAAGAGTGGCTGGATAGGTCGGACAGCGAGGAGCCTGTGAGCTTGAGCGCAAGCCTGAGAAAGCAGATTGAGAGTTATACGGGAGTAAAATGAAACAGGAATTTGACGTTATAATCATAGGCGGCGGCATCACGGGTGCTGGAACCGCAAGGGACTGTTCCCTTAGGGGCTTGAAAGTTCTGTTGATAGAAAGAAACGATATTGCGACCGGAGCGACTGGCCGCAATCATGGTTTGCTGCATAGCGGAGCACGCTATGCTGTCACTGATAAAGAATCTGCTTCAGAATGCATAAAAGAGAACATGATTCTGAAGAAAATAGCCCGACATTGCGTTGATGATACTTCAGGATTTTTCATTACCCTGCCTGAAGATGACCTGGGCTACCAGGCAACGTTCGTGAAAGCCTGCACAGACGCTGGAATAAAGGCGGAAATCATCGACCCTCAGGAGGCTAGGAGGCTAGAGCCATCTGTGAATCCGTCCATCATAGGTGCAGTGCGCGTTCCTGATGGCTCGGTGGACCCGTTCAGGCTTTGCGCATCAAATGTCTACGATGCGAAGCTCCACGGAGCCAATTTGCTTACATATTCAGAAGTCACAGGATTCATAATGGACCAGGATACCGTGAGAGGAGTAAAGGTGCTGAATCACAGGACCGGGGAGCTTGGCGAGTATCATGCGCCAGTGGTAATAAATGCGTGTGGAATCTGGGGGCATCATATTGCCGAGATGGCTGGGGCAAAGATTGGCATGTATCCGGCGAAGGGTGCTTTGCTGATTTTCGCTCACAGGGTCAACGGAATCGTGCTGAATCGTTGCCGCAAGCCTGCAAATGCGGACATCCTTGTTCCGGGAGATACCGTGTGCGTGATTGGCACTACTTCCACTAAGGTGCCATACGAGGAATGCGATCATCTGCAGGTGACGCCGGACGAGGTGAATCTGCTTCTCTCAGAGGGAGCGAAACTCTCGCCTGTGCTTGCTCAGACTAGGATTTTGCGAGCTTACGCTGGGGTGCGTCCACTTGTTTCTGCGGACAATGATCCTACCGGCAGGAATATCAGCCGTGGCATAGTCTGCTTGGATCACGAGACTCGCGACGGAATTAAAGGTTTAGTGACTATAACTGGCGGTAAGCTGATGACTTACAGGCTGATGGCTGAGCAGGCTACTGACATGGCTTGCAAGAAGCTGGGTCTGGATGTTCCTTGCGCGACTGCAACTACCCCTCTTCCTGGCTCTGAGGAAGGAGGCATAGAGAAGATATTCAAGAATATGTGGACTATGCCTACTACGGCGCAAAAGGCGACCGTTGGCAGGGCTGGGGCTAATGTCTCTAGCATTCCGCTTTCCGATGAATATGAGGGGAGCGTCGTTTGCGAGTGTGAAGAGGTGCCTGTGTCTGAGATAGATTCTGCCATCAAGAACATGGACGTTCACAATCTCGTTGATCTTCGCAGGCGCACACGAATGGGCATGGGAACGTGCCAGGGAGAGCTTTGCGGGTGCAGGGCTGCCTGCATTCTGGCTAAGGATCGCGATGTCGTTGCTGTGCGCAATGATTTGAAGCAGTTCATGAACGAGCGGTGGAAAGGAATGTATCCTGTGGCTTGGGGAGGGACCTTACGGGAATGCGCATATACGCAGTGGGTATATTCAGAAGTGCTGGGATTGAATGAATCTTAGAAGAATAAGTTTTGAATAAGGATTAAGAATGAAATTTGATGCTATCATAATTGGAGGAGGGCTTTCCTCCCTTGTCTGCGGCATTCGCTTGCAAGAGGCAGGAAAGCAGTGTCTCATCGTTTCTGCAGGGCAGAATGCCTTGCACTTTTCTACTGGCACTTTCGGCTTGCTTGGGAGGCTTCCGGACGGTACGGCGGTTGAAGAGCCGCTTCTGGATATTCCTAAATTACCGGAGAATCACCCATATTCAAAGATAGGGATTGAGAGGATAAAGGAATATGCTGCCGGCGTGATTCCTTTTTTCAGAAAGTATGGCATCAAGCTTTGCGGTTTCAATGGTGCAAACGGCTGGCGTTTCACTCCGATGGGGACTTTCAAGCCGGCCTGGCTGGCTTTGGAGGAAATCCCGTTTTTTAAATCTCCAGATGAGGTCATAGGGCATAAGGCATTGATTGCCAATTTTGCTGGCTTCATGGATTTCAATAGCGTCTTCATTGCTGAAGGGCTTGAGAAGAAGGGACTTTCTTGCAGGATAGAGTCGGTGAAACTGAAGGTCGTGGAGAATCTTCGTGCCAATCCAACTGAGATGCGTTCTATCAATATAGCTCGTGTAATGGAGCAGGAAGAATGCTGGAAAGAGTTTGGCCGGAGAGTTCATTCGCTTTTGAAAGATGAAGATGTCGTGGTGCTCCCAGAGGTGTTCGGTTTGAATAACCCTCTCGTGTGTGACTGGGTTAGGGAGATGATAAAGGCCAATGTGCTGTTCGTTGGAACTATGCCACCTTCCGTTGCAGGCATCCGCACTCAGAAACTATTGAAAAAGGCTTTCGAGAACATCGGAGGAACGTTCCTGATGGGGGACGAGGCTCTCGGTTCTTCTATTTCTGATGGCGTTGTAACGAGCATCAAGACTAGAAACCTTGATGGGACTCTGCTGGAGGCTGATGATTTCGTGCTGGCCAGCGGACATCTGTTCGCTCATGGCTTAGTCGCATCGCCAGGCAAGATTGAGGAGCCTGTGTTCGGGCTGGACGTGGATTTCGTTCCTGACAGGAACGAGTGGTACGATAAGAATTTCTTCGAAAAGCAGAATTATCTTGGCTTTGGAGTCGTGACTGATTCTCGTTTCAGGGCATTCAAGAATGGTTCTTTGGTCGATAATGTTTATGTTATTGGTTCTGAGGTCGGCGGGTGCAATTCGCTGAGCGAGGGGAGTGGCGCTGGCGTGGCCATAATGACCGCTCTGCGGGTCGCTGATGAAATCATTGGAGGATAGGATATGGAGAAGAAAGAAGTTAGCTTCAATAATTTTGAGCAGTGCATCAAGTGCACGGTTTGCACGGCGTACTGCCCCGTGGTGCCAGTGAATCCTCGCTTCCCTGGTCCTAAGCAGGCCGGCCCTGATGAGGAGAGGCTTCGCTTGAAGAACAAGATGTTCTTCGATGAGAACCTGAAATATTGCTTGAACTGCAAACGCTGCGAGGTTTCTTGCCCATCTGGCGTGAATATAGCTGATTTGATTCAGTCTGCTAGGCGACGCTACAGCGCCGCCACGCCGACTCTCCGTGATACCATACTTGCTAATACCGACATAATGGGGCATCTTGCTCGTCCGTTCGCTCCCATAGTTAATTCTATGGTGGCAGCCAAGCCTGTGAAAGCTGTGATGGACGCGGTTCTGGATATTGATAAGAATCGCACTTTCCCAAAATACAAGGCTCACGGCTTCGTTGGATGGTTTAATCGAGAGGCACGGTCGAAGCAAGCTGCATATTCAAAGAAAGTGGCCTTCTTCCATGGTTGTTCTACTGAGTTTCAGCACCCTGAGGTGGGGAAGGCTTTCGTGGAAGTGATGAATGCCGTTGGTTATGGGGTGGAACTTATGAATGAAGAGTGCTGCGGGGTGGCTATGATTGCGAATGGGCTTTGGAAACAGGCTAGCAGGCACGCTAAGCACAATGTCGCCGTATTCGAGAAGATGGTAGGCGAGGGGCTTCCTATAGTTGCCACTGCTTCCACTTGCACTTTCACCATGAGGGATGAATATCCTCACGTGCTGGATGTTGACAATTCCAAAGTTCGGGACAGCATTACTCTGGTGGAGAAGTTTTTGTTTGATTTGATCGATGCAGGTAAGGTCATACTGGTATTCAAGAAAGATTACGCCGCTCGCATAGCCTATCATATTCCGTGTCACATGGAAAAGTTAGGATGGAGCATATTCACGAAGCGGCTCATGCAGATGATTCCTGGGGTGGCTTTCACTGTGCTGGATAGCGGCTGCTGCGGCATTGCTGGCACCTACGGCTTCAAGAAAGAGAATTATAAAAATTCACAAGAAATAGGACGGCCTGTGTTTGAGCAGATTCGTGCCCTTGCGCCAGACTTCGTCTGCAGCGAGTGTGATACCTGCAAGTGGCAGATTGAAATGTCCACAGGCTACAAAGTCCTGAACCCAATCGTTATCCTAGCTGAAGCCCTCGACCTCCCAGCCACCACCGCAGCCAACCGCCAGTGAGAGGCAGTCGCACCACCACCGCAGGTCGCTGCCATTGAGACGCCGCCGCAGCCAAGCGCTAGAGATAGGCAGTCGCACCACCACCGCAGGTCGCTGCCATTGAGACGCCGCCGCAGCCAAGCGCTAGAGATAGGCAGTCGCACCACCTCCGCAGGTCGCTGCCATTGAGACGCCGCCGCAGCCAAGCGCCAGAGAGAGGCCGCCAAGCCCAGGGCTCCTGATTCCATTCACTCCTTCAGACGTGATGACAGTCGGCTTGAACATGGTCTCGGCAAAGAATATTCATGAAGTTGTTTGAATAAAAAATACTTCGAAAAAATTTGTTTATTTAATCAGGAAGTAATACCTTTGCAATCCCGAAAGGCAAGACCCGAGGTTGGAATGATTCGTTAGCTCAGTTGGTAGAGCACAACACTTTTAATGTTGGGGTCTCGGGTTCGAGCCCCGAACGGATCACCAAAAATGCTTTGCTAGCTCAGTTGGTAGAGCAACTGACTCTTAATCAGTGGGTCTAGGGTTCGAGTCCCTAGCAGAGCACATCGGAAGAACGCTAATTGTCTGGTTTTCAGCAGTTAGCGTTCTTTGTTTTCTTCTGTTTTTAGGCAATGGGACACCCATTTGATCAGTTTGCTATGGATAGGGTGGGCAGGAGGTGCTTCTCATATGCCTGATAATCAATATGTTCGCTCACGTCAATTGCCCACCCTGCCTGATTTTCCTATGGGTGAGCAGCACCCATATTGATAATCAATTGCTTACGAAGACGTTTTGCTCACCCCCTGGAGGCTCATGGGAAAAGTTTGTGTTCATGAACGTCATTCTGCGCCTTCTCCAGCACGCTGTGGGGCTGGCAGTTGCTGAGGCCTGTGCGCATATCGAGATGAAGATTATGTAGAAGATAATCTTTCCCCACCCTGTCCCCTTGCAACTCACTCGGGAGTGGATATGGCGTACAAGGCGATGTAGTGGTGGATGACCGATTTTCGCCAGTCCCAACAGCCAGCCAAAAGTCAGTGCGACTCCAATCCATACGCCCCGGGAGCATTTCTCCTCCCGAGTGATTTGCATGGAGGCTTTGCGACAAGCCGGGATTTCCTATTACAAAAATATTTTTCCCTACTCCTCCTGAGTGATTTGCATGGAGGCTTTGCGACAAGCCGGGAGTTCCAATTGCAAAAATATTTTTCCCTTCTCCTCCCGAGTGATTAGCATGGAGGCTTTGCGACAGGGGCGACTTCGGTCCAAGTCCCAAACTCTGTGTACAAGAATGCAAGTAATCACCTTGGACCGAACGGTTCTCCGATGGTGACACGGGTCCCGGGAGAGACAGCCCTCGCATTGTTCTTATAGACACATGCTCGAATTTAAGTGATTGCTTATTAATCGCCATCCTATTCAAACACTTCCGTCTTCCCGTACGACCCGCCACGTCATCCCGAACCCGATTCTCAGTTCCTGCACGACGCCACGTAATCCCGAACCCGATTCAGTTCCTGCACGACCTACTTAGTCTTCCCGTACGACCCGCCACGTCGCTAATTCCGACTCCCTGATATATTCCGTCCTCTCTGATAAAGTCGATGGATAGGGTGAGCAGGAGGTGTTTTTCATATACTTGATTATCAATATGTTCTATCACGTCAGTTGCCTACCCTGCCTGATTTTCATATGGGTGAGCAGCACCCCTATTGATAATCAATTGCTTACGAAGACGTTTTGCTCACCCCCTGGAGACCGGCTATCCGTCAGGGATGCAGGCAAGCAAAAAGACTGCGGCCTTACGCGAAAACCTCATCCTGCGCATTCAGGTCATCAAGTCATGAGCCCCTCGAGCGGCAAGCTCTCGAAACTTGCCTGAACCCTTGCCGACCACGACAATCATGATTGCTGACCGCCATGGTCAGGAACGAATATCATTCCGAATGCTTTTGCCGAGCGAGCCATTATCATGCGCAATGCTCTCTAGTTCTGTTTGCCATGAAAACCCCCTCCATGTCATCATGGATGTTTGCATGCCCACATCGACTACTGCCATCCCAGGTCCATGCCACCTCTCGCGGCAAAAGCATTACGCTCCACATAGCATGTCACTTCCAGAGACGGTTGTGCCCTTGCGATGGCTTTCTGGTTGGGATCCGCCCGTCGGATTCGTCCGCCGAACCCGTGGCCTTGAAACGATGTCGTATTTTTTTACAATTTCTGGAAGCGGCGATGCATAGTAGCGGTTTGTTCCGAACCCGTGGCGCATCCGTGGAGGCATTCATCCTAAGGCTCTCACGTATTCGTGATTTTGTTCTTAAGCACAGGTTTTTGCATCTGACCCGAAACAGCTTATGGGGAAAAGCATGTGTTCATGAACGTCATTCTGCGCCTCCTGTATTTTCCGTGTAGAATGTGCGGCAGAGCGATGTGCAAGCGGTTGTTTCGGTGTATGCCTGAGCCTGTCATAGCTGCTGCAGCCGAGAACGGTAAAAAAAAGAGGCTGGCTCACATTAGATTGGCTGGCGGACGTGCCGAAGCTCACGCTGAGAACGGTAAAAAAAAGAGGCCGGCTCACATTCGACTGGCTGGCGGACGTGCCGAAGCTCACGCTGAGAACGGTAAAAAAAATTGAGGCCGGCTCAAATTAGAGCCAGCCTCGTTAGCTTCCTAATCATGTCAATTATTACAGATTGCGTATCCAGATGTTTCTGTAGCTGATAGGCTTGCTAGGGTCGCCATGTGCCTGGAGCCTGATAGGACCTGCGCCATGCTTTACGACGCGAGGCAGGCCGATGAACTCTGTCGTGCCGCTAATTTCGGTGTCGTTCTGGACAACTACCCCGTTATGTATGACTGTGACCCGAGGATAATTGCGATATGAACCGTCTTCCTTGAAGTCCGGAGCCTTGTAGATGATGTCATAGACATTCCATTCCCCAGGCTTACGCATTGCGTTCACAAGCGGAACGGCTTGTTTGTAGATGCTGGCGGCCTGGCCGTTGACGTATGTTTTATTCTTGTAACTGTCAAGCACCTGAACTTCATACATGCCCTGAAGGAAAATTCCGCTGTTGCCTCTAGCCTGCGATGAACCCTCAATGTCTGTAGGCACGCACCACTCGATGTGGAGCTGGAAATCGTTGAATTTGTCCTTAGTCTGAATGTCACCTGTACTCTTATCTACAGTCACGACCCCGTCATGAACCTTCCATAGAGCAGCGCCGCCTTTTGCGCTTTCCCATTTAGACAAGTCCTTCCCGTCGAAAAGAATTATTGCATCGGATGGAGCTGTGAAACCGCCGCCATCAATGGTAGCCCCAGGCGTGACTACAGGGACTTCTGGAGAATAGAACTCAGTCATCTCGTGAGTCATCTTATTTTTTTCTTGTGCGCCAGCAATCATGGCCGGCAGGAGAATGGCGATAGTGAAAAAGAATTTTTTTGAATATTCCATATTCGTTATTTTAAAAACGTTCTTGTGAATTCCGAGATTAAAGTTACTATTTCCTGAGTAAAAAAAGAAATATTATTCATGAGCATTTTCCCCTACAATCAATTTTACTATCTTAGCGTAGCTAAAAAACACCTAATGCCATTGATATCATGAAGAATATTCTTTCTGTCATTGCCGTTGTCTTTTGCAACAGTATTGTTTTTGGGCAGACTCCGGCATCTCTTGTGATGAATTATGACCAGCCTGCGAAGATATTCGAGGAAGCCTTTCCTTTGGGGAACGGACATCTTGGAGCCACAGTTTACGGTGGCGTTTCTGACGATGTCATCTGGCTGAACGAAGGAACTCTTTGGGGCAAAATCGGCGCTGAGAACAATCCCAAAACCGGGGGCAGGGCGCAGTTGGAGAAGGTCCGGCAGGCTCTTTATGCCGAGGACTGGGAGACGGCTGCCTCGTTGGTGAAGGATCTTCAAGGGCCCAATGTGGCGGCTTACCTCCCAATGGGGTGCCTGCATCTGAGGCAGACTTTCGGAGCCGAGGAGAATAAAGGACTGTTCTATGATTATCACGGGCAAAGGAATGGCTCTGCGGATGATTCATCATCCGGGATAACTGAATATTCACGTTGCCTGGACCTAGGCAGGGCTATCGCCACGGCCACCTTTACCGTTGATGGGGTGAAATACACGAGGGAAATGTTCGTCTCTCATCCTGACAGGGTCTTCGTCATACACTTGACATCCTCGGAGAAGGGAAAACTGGAGTTCCGGCTGGATGGGGAATCCATGTGGGATGGCTGTTCAGTAAGCAGCGTTTCTTCGAATGAGTTCATCGTGAGAGGAGCAGTAGGATGGGACATGGACACGAAATGGAAAGAACCATTTTCGGCTCACCGTAAAGGACCTCACGGGGAAACAGGGATGCGTTATGAGTTCAGGGTCAGGCTTGTCAGTTGCGACGGCCAAGCGTATTCCATGCCAGGCCTTCATGTCAGCGGTGCTTCGGATGCGGTTATTCTCGTAAGCGCAGCTACTAGCTATAATGGCTTCGACCATCGTCCTGACACAGAGGGAAGAGATGAAGACGCACTTGCTGCGCAGATGCTTAATGATGCTTCGGTCAAAGACTTAAATACGCTACGTTCTGCGCATGTCGCTGACTATCAGTCGATTTTTAATCGAGTTTCGCTGGATGTCAATGGATCGCTTGCTTATGTTCCAGGGAATAAGACTGTCGATGCCAGGCTTAAAGATTATTCAGAGGGCGCAAAAGATCCCGGACTTGAAATGCTTTATTTCCAATTCGGACGCTATTTGCTTATTTCCTGCTCCAGAGAGGACAGCGAGGTACCTTGCAATCTCCAAGGAATATGGAACAAAGACAGGCATCCGGCATGGGGCAGCGACATACACACGAATATTAATGTCCAGATGAATTACTGGCCGGCTGAGCCGTTGGCAATGAGCGAGAATGCGATGCCTCTGGTGCGGTTCATCGGCAACTGCGCAGTCAATGGAGCCGAGGTTGTGAAAAATCTTTACGACATGAAAGGCTGGACCGTGCACCACAACAGCGACATCTGGTGTGCTGCCGGACCCGTTGGGGAGAAGGATGGCGACCCCGTGTGGGCCAACTATGTCATGGCTGGCCCATGGCTTTGCAGTCACCTCTACGAGCATTTTCTGTTCTCCTGGGACAAGGAATATCTTGCCAAGACGGCATATCCTCTCATGAAAGGCTGTGGCGATTTCATCATGGACTGGCTCGTGGAGAGGGATGGCAAATACATAACTGCCCCTGCGACTTCTCCTGAGAACACCTTCATCGATGACAATGGCAAGATCGGCAAAGTGACCATGGGCACTGCTATGGACATGGAAATATGCTGGGATCTGCTCAATAACCTGATCGAGGCAAGCGAAGTGTTAGGAACCGATCCGGAAGCACGAGCCAGGTGGATTCATTACAGAGACAACTTACAGCCGCTTCAGGTTGGTGCAGAGGGAGACCTCAACGAATGGTACAAAGACTGGAAAGATAAAGATCCTTATCACAGGCATGTCTCTCACCTATATGGGCTTTACCCGGGACGTGAGATATCTCCGTTCAGCACCCCAGAGTTAGCCGCCGCAGCTAGGAAGACTCTCGAAATGCGAGGGGATGGCGGAACGGGCTGGAGCAAGGCTTGGAAAATAGCTTTTTGGGCAAGGCTCCTGGATGGGGATCATTCCTACAAGATGTTCAGAGAGCTTCTCTCTAAATCAACGCTCAAAAATTTGTTCGACACGCATCCGCCATTCCAGATCGATGGCAACTTCGGAAGCATTGCCGGCATCTCAGAGATGCTCCTCCAGAGCCAGAACGGCGTGCTTCATCTATTGCCTGCGCTGCCTTCCGAATGGGCTGGCGGTTCAGTGAAAGGCCTGAGAGCGCGTGGCGCCTTCGTCGTGGATATCGACTGGAAAGATGGAAAGCTCTCCGATGCGAGCATACTTTCCGAGAAAGGCGGGAAATGCGTGCTGCGCACATCAAGTAGAATCCAGATCCGTCAATCAGGCCGGAGAATCGCCTCTAAATCCATAAAAGATGGTGATTATTATGTGACGACATTCCAAGCCAAGTCGGGGAATAAATATTCCGTGTCAATATAGGCCGTTCTGTCTGCTGACTTTGTCAACCAAGCAAAGCCACCACAAAACAGGAGCAATGGCAATGCATGATACTATGATGGTTGATGGGAACATATTTATCATCAATATCTTACATTTGCCCATGGAAGTACCCTGTCAAAAATTTGCAGGATACTTTCCCAATGCCTTTCCTATTCGCTTCTGTGCATACTTACGAAAGTATCCTGCCATAGATTCCCGACTTTCCATCTTCACATCCTAGTAAACACATCCTGTGATTTACTCTGGATAACCGGTATTACGAAGGTGAATCGTTCACAGTCATCGCCCACGATAATTCATCGCAGAATATTAATATTCAGAAGGCCAGGCTTAATGGAAGGCCGCTTTCGGAGCCCCACATCGATTTTTCCGAAATCGCTTCGCGAGGCACTCTGGAGCTATGGATGGGTTCGGAGCCGTCTGAATTTTTTCAATGAAGGAATTCTGGAATTCAAATCCAGCCGAGGCTTTGAAGGTCGCCTGCTAGCCAGACGGTGTCGCCTTCGGTGAACATGAAGTCCGGCTCCGGGTTAGTCACTATCTCCTCGCAATGCAGGACGCTGATGACCATGCACTGGTAGCGTCGCAGATTTGCGCTCCGGAGAGTTTTCCCAGTAAGGAAGGAATCTGCCGTCAGCGTTACGGATTTTATTTCGAAGTTGATGTCCGCCGTATCTTCCAGCTCGTCAAGAGAAGGGATGGTTGCGTCAATCATGGCTCTCAGCTTTTCTATCTGGTCATTTGTGCCGACGGCAAGCAGCTTGTCGTTAGGGAAGAGCATTACATCGCCTGACGGCACGATTATGTTTTTCCTTCCTCTGGTAATCTTGATTATGTTCGCTCCGGATTCGCTACGGAAAGGAATATCCTTCAAGCAAGTTCCGGCAAGCGATGACTCCTGAGCCAGCGTGAGGCTTACGGTGTTCACGCCATAATCAGCGAGTTTCTGCCTCACTGAATTGGAGACTGGCTTCGAACGTCTCTCGACTTCCTCTCTTTCATTGTAATTTGACAAGAAGTGCTGTTCCAGCTGATTGAATTTGTGCATCGAGCGGCGGGCGAAAAGAATGAATAAGAGGCCTGCCAGGATTATTGCGAAAACAGTCCATCCTGCCAGCTGGAAATACGATGAAATCACTACCAGCACCATTGCGATCACGATGAACGAACGCACAAGGGTCAATCCTATGAGGGGCCAGATGTTGCTCTGCTTTTCCTTTATCAGTTTAGGCGCAGACTCGTTGATGGATCCGGAATTAATCCCGAGTCCGTACAGGAAAGGAGACATGGCGGCTAAGGTTATGGCTACGTCGAGGATTTTCCTTTCTGTGCCGACCCAGGATGGCAGGAGGTGCTTCACTGCCGGAGCCAGGTAAATCTTGCTGCCAATGTAGATTGCGATCAGGATAACTCCGTAAAGCACAATGCGCGTGAGGTATGCTTTCAGCAGCTTGTGCCACTCATTGTGCGCCAACGCAGTGTCCTTTGCGCTGCTTCCTGCAGCATTCATCTTTTCTATCCAGTTTTTCGGAAGCTTTTTGCTCAGCAGGTTGTAGCTTGGGCCTGCGAGCTTAATCATGAAAGGAGTCGTAAAAGTCGTGATCACGGAGACAGCGATTATCACAGGGTAGATGAAATCCCTCATGACCCCCAAGGACACGCCCACGCCTGCGATGATGAATCCGAACTCACCCAGCTGAGCAAGCGAGAATCCCGTGTAAACCCCGTTCTTAAGCCCGTTGCCAGTCAGGATTATGCCTGCTGCGCCAAAGAGTATGTGCGTCAGGATGACTATTACCGCAAGAAGGAAGATGATCTGCCAGTGGGCAGAGATTTGCGCAGGCGCTACCATCATTCCTACCGAGACGAAGAATATGGCTCCGAAGAGGTTCTTGATTGGCTCGACGATTTTGTCTATATGTTCGCTCTCGATAGTTTCAGCTAGGATTGATCCCATCACGAATGCCCCCAGAGCCGAAGAGAATCCGACCGAGGTGGCAAGGGCGACCATCCCGAAGCAGAGCCCTATGCTGACTATCAGCAGGATCTCATCGCTGAGATATTTCTTTGCCTTTTCCAGCAGAGTGGGAATGATGTATATTCCTACTAAGAACCAAAGTATGAGGAAGAACAGCAGTTTGGCTATGTTCATGAGCATCTCCTTGCCTTCGAATTGCTGGGAAACTGCCATGGTGGACAGCAACACCATCAGCACGATGGCAATCAGGTCCTCTACGACCAGGGTTCCGAAAACCATCCCTGCCCACGGCCTGTCTTTCATGCCCATGTCTTGGTAAGATTTTAGTACCACCATCGTAGAGGACATCGAGAGAAGGCCTGCTAGGAATATGCTTTCAAGCATTGTCCAGCCCAGCGCCTGTCCGGTCGCGAAGCCAATCACGAAGACACCTAGGAATTTCGTCAATGCGGTCACGATTGCGCTGGATCCGACTTTCATCAGCTTCTTGAAACTGAATTCCAGGCCGAGGCCGAACATCATGAAGATCATTCCTATCTCCGACCATTGCTGGACGGTTTCGGTGCTGGATATTCCCGGGAAAAAATGTATGTTGGGACCAATGAGGAATCCGGCTATGATATAGCCCAGTATCAATGGCTGTTTCAACGCCTTGGATATTATGGTGAAAACTCCGGCAGAAATCAGTATCAGAGCCAAATCTCTCACAAGGTTAACTTCTTCGGTCATATTCTCGTATTCTTTGATGCAAAAATACCATTTTCCTGGCTCTTTTAAATAATAATGACATGTCGTTCGCTGCGTCCGGAGCAAAGATTTTAGTAAATTTGCACCACCATGAAAAAAATATTGTTCCTAATTCCGATATTGCTCCTTTCCATTGCAGCGTTCGGGCAGAATCTGTTTGACGAGAAAGTAACGCTGAACCCTATGCCGCCGAAGGTGCCCCAGAAGATGACTTTCGCAGGGCAGACCATTGAATTCAATAGAAGCGATCTCATCGAGCGGATGGACAGGGAACTGATTTCGTTCGCATATTCCCATCAGGTTTCTCTCCTTATGCTAAGGCGAGGCGACAGAATCTTCAAGCAGGTTCTGCCGATAATGAAGGAATATGGGATACCTGAGGACCTGAAATATATGATGGCGATAGAGAGCAATCTGGATCCGAAGGCCAGGTCAAGTGCCGGCGCTGCCGGACTCTGGCAGTTCATGCCGGCGACGGCTAAAGAATATGGGCTTGAGGTGTCTAGTGAGGTGGACGAGAGATACGACATCGAGAAAGAGACAAGGGCTGCGTGCCAGTATCTTCTGAAAGCATATGCAAGCTTCAATGACTGGTTCACGGTGGCTGCCAGCTACAATAGCGGCCAAGGCGGTACGAACAGGAGGCTTAGCGACCAGCAGCAGACCAGCGGCTTGGACTTGTGGCTGCCTACGGAAACTTCGAGATACATGTTCAGGATGCTGGCTGCCAAGATGCTTTTCGAGGATCCTGCAGCTTTCGGCTTCAAGCTGGATGCCTCTGACAAATACCCATATTATGAGCCTCAGAAAGTGGTGGAGGTTGATTATTCCATCAGCAGTCTGGTTGACTTCGCGAAGCGCTACGGAATATCCTACATGCAGCTCAAGGAAGCCAACCTCTGGCTTCGCAGCGACAAGCTGACCAACGCTAAGAAAAAGACATACAGGATCATCATACCTAAGAATATTTAGATCCTGACTTTCGTCAGGATGACAAGTTGGTTATTATCTCATCCCGATGCGCAATACTGGCCGTTCATCCTGAACGCCCCGTCCCGTCATCTTGAACTTGATTCAGTTCCTATGTCTTCAATTAACAGTGAAATACCCCGTCTATGGGAATGTCCCAAGGGTCGGCTGGAATGGAATCGACGATCTGCTGCGGGTATGCGATGCCCCAGACTGGGCAACTGACATTATGCAGGAAACGGTCGTAGAAGCCCTTGCCTCTGCCAAGACGAACACCGGATTCCGTGAAGGCTATGCCGGGAACAATGACAAGATCCAGTTGCGACGTGTCGCGAAGCAGTACTGCATTCCCAGCGGGTTCCATTATTCCGAAAGCACCTGGAGCCACAGTGCCTGAGGAATATTCATAAACATCTATGTCATTGCCATTTACCTTCGGCACATAAAGTTTTTTCGAGGCATCGGCCAGCAGCAGGGAAGTGTCTATCTCATCGGCAAGGGACAAGAATGCCATGATTCGATTCGCGGACTTCCATTGTGGGCTGGACAGCACTTGACGGCATGTTTCAATAGAATATTCATTTTTCTGCATTGGTGAAAGGGATTTTACCCTAGCCCTTATCTCCGCTCTGATGCTGCGTTTGTCGTTCATGCTCATTCTCAAATTGTTTTAGTAAAGAAAATCTAATCTAAGATACCATATATTTTGTAATTTTGCGGCCAAAATGAATAAAAGCAATCAGATAGACATGTTGAACGGCCCCCTGATGGGGAAGCTGGTTCGGTTCGCCATACCATTTGCGGCAAGCAGCATTCTTCAGCAGCTGTTCAACTCCGTGGATATAGCGGTAGTCGGTAATTTCGCGAGCAGCCAGGCATTGGCTGCGGTTGGAGCTAACGGTCCTGTGATAGCCCTGCTGCTGAATTTCTTCATCGGCATCTCGCTGGGAACGAATGTCATAATCGCGAATCACATAGGCCAGAAGAATGAGGAAGGCATACGCGAGGCTGTTTCTACATCTTCCGTAATAGCTCTCGTGGCTGGATTCATCCTCATGATCGTAGGTCTCTTGGTAGCTTCGCCTCTCTTGAAATTGATGAATACGCCTTCCGACGTGCTGGACCAGGCGACTCTTTACCTAAGAATAGTGCTTCTAGGAGCGCCTGCCATATTAATATATAATTTCGGTGCGGCCATTCTTCGAAGCAAAGGTGACACGAAACGTCCGCTTTACATCCTCATAATCGCCGGCATACTGAATACCATCCTAAACCTCGTTATGGTGATCGTTTTCAACATGGATGTGGCAGGAGTCGCCGTTGCCACGACGGTTTCCAATATCGTTAGCGCCGGAATGATCGTCTGGATGCTGACCCACGAAGAGGGTCCCTTCAAGCTGAAGATAAGAGGCATGAAATCATATTCACGGTCACTTTCAAGAATATTGAATGTTGGCCTTCCTGCGGGCTTCCAGAATATGCTCTTCGCTATTTCTAACGTGTTCGTGCAGTCAGCCATCAATTCATACGGAGCTCTTGCGGTGGCAGGAAACGCCGCAGCGCTGAACTATGAATTCTTCTCTTATTTCTTCGTGTCGGCGTTCGATGCTGCCGCAGTGACATTCGTAGGACAGAATTATGGAGCCGGAAAGGTGGACAGGTGCAAGACCGTGTTCAAGATCTGCATGGTGCTCAGCGTGATAGTTTCCAGCCTTTTCTCGGCCATCATCCTTCTGAACGGCAAGGCATGCATGAGGGTCTTCACATCTGACCCGCAAGTAATAAGTTTCGGAATCGAGAGGCTGAAATATGCCACCTTGTGGATGGGACTGGCTTGTAGCTACGAAATTGCAGGCTCTTGCATGAGAGGCTTCGGCTATTCGCTGCAGCCAGCCATACTGACCATATTCGGCACCTGCGTATTGAGAATAGTTTGGATTTACGCCGTGAGCCCCATCTGGCCGGGGCTTGGACACTTGCTGTCTGCATATCCTGTCTCTTGGGTGCTTACTGGCACGATGGTTCTCATTTCTTATCGCATCACCAGCAGAAAAGCCTTTTCCCTCGTTTCAAAAACCGAATAAAAAAAGCGGCGATTACTGCCGCTCATGAAAACTTTCGCAGGATTCATTACAGAGCATTTTTGCTGATCATGTATTCTGCGATTTGGACGGCATTCAGGGCTGCGCCCTTGCGAATCTGATCGCCAGTGAGCCACAGAGTGCAAGAATTGTCATCAGCCAAGTCCTTACGAATCCTGCCGACATAAACATCGTCTTTCCCGGCGCTTTCCAGAGGTGTAGGGTAGACATAGTTCTGAGGATCGTCCTTCACAGTGACTCCAGGGGCTGCCTCCAGAGCTTTTCTTATCTCGTCGACTTCCAGAGGTCTTTCAGTTTGGAACCAAACGCTCTCTGAATGGCTTCTTAATGAAGAAACCCTCACGCAAGTTGCGCTAGTCCTCACATCAGAATGCATGATTTTCCGAGTCTCATGGAACATCTTCATCTCCTCTTTAGTGTAGTCGTTCGGCATCATCTTGTCTATCTGTGGAATTACGTTGTAGGCAAGCTGGCAAGGGAATTTGCTTACATGTTCAGTCTTGCCAGTTTCCACGATGTCTTTATATTGCTGCTGAAGTTCTTGCATTGCCTGCGCCCCAGCACCGCTGGCGCTCTGGTAAGACGAAATGTGAACTTTCGCGATATGACTCAGGTCATCGATTGGCTTCAGAACTACTACCATGAGTATGGTCGTGCAATTAGGGTTCGCTATTATGTTCCTAGGGTGATTCAATGCGTCTTCAGGATTAACCTCAGGCACCACCAGAGGCACGTCTGCATCCATTCTGAATGCACTGCTGTTGTCTATCATCACTGTGCCGAATTTAGTTACGGTGTCGGCATATTCAATGGAAGTGCTTGCGCCTGCGGAAGCAAACGCGACGTTGATTCCTTTGAAATCGTCGTTGTGCTGCAGTTGCTTGACGATGATGTCCTTGCCTTTAAATGAATATGTCCTTCCGGCGGAACGTTCGGATCCGAAGAGAACCAGTTCGTCACACGGAAAATTCCTTTCTTCCAGGATGCGCAGGAACTCTTGTCCCACTGCGCCACTTGCGCCAATAATTGCTGCTTTCATAATACAAAATAATTGTTAAGTTCAGACTTTTTCAGTCTGTCTTCAAAGTTATGCAAAAAAATGCTTAAATTTGACAAATCTTTCAATTACTATGACCCAATTACATATTATCAACCACCCGATGATTCAGCACAAGCTGACCATTATGAGGAAGAAGGAAACAGGATCCAAGGACTTCAGGCAGCTGCTGGACGAGATTTCAATGCTGATGGGCTACGAGGTGACTCGCGATCTCCCGCTGGAAGATGTTGAAATAGAGACGCCTATAAGCAAAATGACGGGTAAGGAGATTTCTGGCCGGAAGCTAGCCATAGTGCCTATACTTAGGGCAGGCCTCGGAATGATGACAGGGCTGCAGACCTTGGTCCCGGTCGCAAAAGTCGGCCACATAGGACTTTACAGGGATGAGAAAACGCACAATCCGGTGGTATATTACTGTAAGCTCCCTCTTGACATTCAGGAAAGACTAGTGATAGTTACCGATCCAATGCTTGCCACAGGAGGAAGTTCCTGCGACGCAATCAGGATGCTGAAGGATAGAGGATGCAGAAACATCCGGCTGATGTGTCTGGTGGGGGCTCCGGAAGGAATAGAAAGAGTGCAGGAAGAACATCCAGATGTGGACATATATCTTGCGGCAGTAGACGATCATCTAAATGAAAACGCCTACATCGTGCCAGGTCTGGGTGATGCAGGCGATAGAATATTCGGAACTAAGTAAATTCCCTATTTCTTAAAGGCTTCCATCATCGGTCTTCCTCTCCAGTCTTCTGGAATCTGGAGGCCGAGGGCGTAAGCTATCGTGGCAGGCACGTCATACTGCATCATGAATCTCTCGAACTGGCCTTTATTCGAGATATTTTTCCCGCAGATGACGAACGGAGTCTCTAGTTCCTCAAGAGTCAGATTACCATGACCATGACCTTTCCCTCCATGATCTGAGGTAACGATAATTATCGTATCATCGTAAATCCCGGCATCTTTCAGAGCATTCACTATCATGGCAATCGCATTGTCAGCATGTTTCAAGCACTCATCGTACTCTTTTGATTCCCAGCCGTATGCGTGGCCAGTATGGTCTACGTTTCCGATGTAGAATGTGTAGAAAGCTGGCTTCTGGCTTTTGATGTCTGACACGGCGGCCTCTGTGTATTTCTCTATATCGGCATAATTCTCAACGCCAGGGAACAGCTTGTGGAAAGTCATGGCTGCGGTATCGCAGACGTAACCTATGCCATCCCAGTCATAAACGCATCCAGAAACTGCATCCGGGCGCTGCTGCTTCAAAAGCGTATAGATGGTGACAGGCATGCCGTTTTCCTGAACCGAATAAGCAGGAATAACTGGTTTTGCGGAATTCCAGGCATTGTAGCAATGCATCTCGGTAGGGACGCCCATGAATATGCTAGCCCAGTTGATGGCAGAAGCCGAAGGCATCACTGACCGTTTAGTGAATGTGTAGCACCCATCATCCATCAGAGATTTAACAGTCGGCATGAGGTCCAGGTCATCTTTCACCTGATTTGACCCCCATCCATCAAGGCCGATGAAAACAACGTGTTCAGCCAACGGCTTCTGTGACTTTTTGCGGGCAGCGACATTGTTGCAAGGTAGCAGCAGCGCAATAGCTGCCAGAATGAAAATTATTTTCTTCATGCTGAATAAGATTTATTAATATATCGCATCGCAAACGCCACGTAAATAGCCGAGTGATTCGGCGACGCTGGCGGTAGGGTTCTTGTCGCTATTCTTCTCCATCTCAATGGACACGACGCCTTGGTAATTCACCTTCTTGAGAGCCCTCACGATTGTCACGAAGTCCATCTGGCCGCGACCCATTTCCCAGGTGTGACCCGCCTTGGACGGAGCGGTCTCATCCTTGATGTGAATGTCGTAAATCCACTTGTGGTACTTGCGTATCTCTTTGGCTACGTCGTTTCCAGACCTGAATGAGTGGCCGAGATCCAGGCAGGCTCCAACTCCTAGGTTCGGATCCTTGACGAGTTCCATTATCTTGTAAATGTCAGGGAATGCTGCGCCGTCTGGCCCGTGAGTGTGGATGGCAACGCGGATTCCCGTATCGTGCACCTTCTGGATCACGTAATCTATCAGCTCATAGTCAGGGACGCCGATGAACATTTTCGCGCCATAGCGAGCGGCATAGTCGAAAGTCTTGTCGACATCTTCCTTGGAGCGCATGTAGATTGGCCCAAGGATGTAACCTTCGACTCCGTAGCTGGCGCATTTAGCCTTGAATGCATCCATCTGCTCTTCAGTGGAGTTTAAAGGCAGCCAAAAGTCTTTGACCGACAAATACTTGACTCCCATGCTCTGGAGGTAGGCAAGTGTCTCGTCAATGTTGAATTTACGATAAGTGTAACCTGCGACTCCAATCTTCAAGTTGTCGGATTGGTGGGTTTTCCAAGTCTCTTGTGCGCTTAATGGAAGCACGCAAAGAGAGGCGATGATGAAAATTAAAATCTTCTTCATGATAGAGAAATTATGGTTGTTCTTTTTCCTGACTGCTTTCCTCTTCTTCTTTTGGCAGCACTATAGGACGGAAGCGCTTTTGGCGGCGTTCCCAGCGTTCGCGCGCAAACTGTTGCATGTCAGTGGCCTGGTCGTTTTCGTCTATGATTTCAAGGCCCAAGATGGTTTCTATTATGTCTTCGAGAGTGATTATGCCTTGGAATGCGCCGTAATCATCAATTATCAAGGATATTTGCTCATGTTTCCTGAGCAGTTCTTCCCAGATGACATCCAGAGTGTCTTCCTCCCTGAAGAACGATATCGGACGTTTCAAGTCTTTCAGCCTCTTGTCGAACTCGTCGTCTGCAAGTCCCTCCAGGGCATCGCTAAGTAATATGTAGCCCGTGATGAATTCCGGAGAGTCGTTGTAAACAGGTATTCTCGAGAAATGGAGGTACGTGTCGTTTTTGTAGAAGTTTTTCAGCGTCATGTTCTCCTGCGCGGTCATGCAGACTATTCTTGGAGTCATTGCGTCTGCGGCAGAGACGGTATCCAGCTTCATGATATTCTGGATGACTTTATTCTCCCCTTGGTCGATTACTCCTTCTTGCGCTCCTATATTGGCCATGGCTGTCACTTCTTCGCGGCTTACGGTAGCCTCATCGTCGTTCGGCGTAAGCCATTTCGTGATGAGTTTTATGAGCAGGACGAATGGAAACAGCAGTACGATCATGAAACTTATGCAACCTGTGGCAAAGCCCATGAGACTCTTCCAGTAAGACGTGCCGATGGTCTTAGGGACGATCTCTGAGAATATCAGGATGAGCAGGGTGGTGATGGCGGAAATTACTCCGAACCCAGCGCTTCCAAAAACCTTTGTTGCCTGCATGCCGACTCCTGCGGCGCCAAAAGTGTTTGCTATTGTATTAAGGGATAGAATGGCAGCCAGGGCTTTGTCTGGGTCTGTCTTATATTCGTAGAATTTCACGGCTGGCTTATATCCTTGCTCCTTTTTCATAGTAACGAATGAAAGCGGAGTGGACATCAGCACGGATTCCAGGATGGAACATAAAAAAGAGATTAGAAGAGTCCCAAGCAGGAATAATATCAGTAGAAGCATAACCGGTTCCTGGTTTTATTTATGCAAATATAATATAATTGGCATTAAAATCATTATATTCGTATTCGCACATAACAAGACACATGCGTAATTTTATCATTTCAACAGCCTTACTGCTAATAATGGCCAATGCAGCGGCTGCCAATTTAACAATCAGCGATGCCCAATGTTGTTTCCTAAAGAATCCGCTTGGCATCGAGGAGCCGACGTTCGGGTGGAAGCTTCTTTCCGACAGGAACGGAATGCGTCAAAGCGCATGGGAGATCAGGATATCAGAAGCGCCCAATGTTCCAAGAGGTGATGTTTGGGATTCAGGGAAGGTTCTAGGGGAGGAGCAATTCGGAATCGTCCCAGATGGCCTCATGTTGAAATCTGCATCAACATATTATTGGAAAGCCAGGGTGTGGGATTCGGATGGGAAGGCAAGCGCATGGAGCGAAGTCTCCAGTTTTTCTACCGGAATATTGAGAAAAGAAGACTGGAAAGGCAGCTGGATAACCGCTGAGTGGGAGAGCTGCGCGTCCATGCCCTATTTCAGGAAGGAATTCAAGATCGAGGGCAAAGTGAGAAGGGCGACAGTTTTCGCTTGCTGCCTTGGCGCAGGTGACATATTCATTAATGGAGATTATGTCGATGAATCGGCGATCCTTGATCCGGCCCAGACGAATTATGAGCAATATGCCCTGTACCGTGCAATTGACGTCACTGGAAAACTAGTGAAAGGGGAGAACTGCGTCGGAGCCATGATTTACGATGGATGGTATAATCAGAAAGAAGTGTTCGCCAATTTCAGCTACGGCTCTCCGATGCTCAGGATTCAGTTGGTCATTGAATATACCGACGGTGCTTCCGATGTGGTCGCAACAGATGGCTCATGGCAGTGGAAGCCGGGACCTGTCGTTTCTGCAAATATTTACAGCGGAGAAGTTTACGATGCTCGTCTTGAAGTGAAAGATTGGTGCATGGCGACATCATGTAATATACATGGATGGAAGAATGCGTCACAGCTCAGCCCATATATTGAGCTAAGGTCTCAGATAATGCCGCCGATGAGGACGAAAGACGTTCTGGAAGCCGTGAATTTCTGGAAGACGTCACGCGGCACATGGATTTACGACTTCGGGAAAAACACGACTTCCGATATCAGGATTGAGGCACAGATGCCAGCCGGCACTAGGTTTACGGTACGCATGTCGGAGGAAAAAGCACCGTCCGGAGACAGCCTGGACTTCAGTTCAACTGGGACTTTCGTAGTGCCGGTTCAGACCGATGAATATATTTTCAAGGGCGAAGGCCTCGAAACTTGGATGCCACGTGGTACATATCATGGCTTCCGATACGCCGAGTTGAAGGTGAGCGGATCCTCAATCACCCCTCAAAAAGAATGGCTTAAGGCGGTGAACGTTCACAGCGACATTCGCGACAAAGGTCATTTCGAATGCAGCGACCCTCAGCTAAACCGCTTGCATGAACTGGCCGTAGGCACCCTGCGTGGCTCAATGCTAGGAGTTCCCGTGGACTGCCCTACAAGGGAAAAATGCGGATGGCTGGGAGACTCTCACGCTTATGTCAAAATGCAGATGATGAACTTTGATGCCGAAAATTTCCTTTTGAAATATATGGACGACATTGAGTCCGGCGCCAAGCCGGAACTGAAGAACACTCTCTTCCATCTGAGGAAGAACGTGTTCTTCTATTACGCAGACAAGGCTTCCGGCATCCCTTTCATGATAGCTCCTGGCAAACGCCTGTGCGGCGTGGCATCACCGGATTGGGGAACGGCAGTCGTCCAGCTGCCTTGGCATCTCTATCTGTATTGCGGTAACCGCCGTGCGATTGAGAAATACTATCATTTCATGAAACAGTGGACGAATCACGTTACCTCCACGTCAGTCGGAAATATTGTTTACGAGGGTTTGGGCGATTGGTGCCCTCCATACGGATTCAGCGGCACAGACACTCCGGTTGAACTCACTTCCACCGCATTCCATTACTACGATCTGTGCATAATGGAACAGGCTGCTGATCTTCTTGGGGAAAACGAGGACAAGGCCATATTCAAAGCCGAGAAGGAAGCGGTCAGGAAGGCATTCGTCGAGAAGTTTTACAATCCTGTGCTGAAATCATTCGGTTCACAGACCGGTAATGCCATGGCCTTGGATTTAGGACTTTGTCCCGAGGGCGAGGAGAGCGAAGTAGCAGCATCCATAGTTCAGGAAATCCGGCTTCACGATAATTTCTTAAGCACTGGAATCTTCGGCATCGCTAGAATTGGTTCAGCCTTGAGCCGTCATGGGAAGGCAAATGAGGCCTTTGCGCTCTTCACTAAAAAAGGGCGGAACAGTTTCGAGTGGATGTGGGATAAATACGATGCGACCACGCTTTGGGAGAACCTGCCTATCAACGACGAAGCAGTATCCATGTCAAAGAATGCTTCACATTGCCACCCTATGCAGGCAGGTTACGACTCATGGTTCTATGAGGACGTGGCAGGAATAAGACCAGCCAGCCCTGGTTTCAAGAAAATACTGTTTCAGCCTTGCTTCCCTGGCAAGCTTGAATATGCAAGGGCTTATGTCGAGAGCAGGTACGGCATCGTGAGAAGCGAATGGCGCAGGGTCGGAAATTCCATCGAGTGGAATATTTCAATCCCAACAGGATGCTCAGCTGAGGCTGTGCTGCCAGACGGAACTATTAGGCATTACGAGTCCGGGGATTACATCATTAATTTCGATGATGTGAAATAACTCAATCTTTTAGAAAACTTTGCAGTTCCTCCCAGAAGCGGTGGGTAGGGAAGCCCATGACATTATAGAAGGAACCCTCGATCCGGGATATTCCCACATATCCTATCCATTCCTGGATTCCGTAGGCCCCAGCCTTGTCGTAAGGCTTGAAGTTATCGATGTAATAGTTTATTTGTTCGTCAGTTAATTCCTTGAAATACACATTCGTGGTCACCGAGAATGTCTTCAGTCTGGCTGTGTTCCTGATCGTGACCGCAGTAATGACCTGATGCTCTCTTCCAGAAAGAAGCTTAAGCATTCTTTCAGCCTCTTCGTGGCTATGCGCCTTTCCTAGAATCTCTTTTCCGCACAGCACCATGGTATCGGATGTGACTAGAATCTCGTCCTGAGTCAGATTCCTGTGGAATCCCAAAGATTTTCCTTCGGACATTGCCCGGGGTATTTGCTCATGAGGAATGCCTGCCGGCGTGCTCTCTACGAATGATGTTTCCGCATCGACCGTGAAAGGAATGTCAAGGCCTTCAAGGAGTTCTTTCCGGCGAGGGGAGTTCGACGCAAGTATGATTTTCTTGCCATTCAGATTCATATTCCTAGAACATCTCCTTGTATGTCTTAGTGCTGAATGTCCAATCTCCGCGAGCTTTCATCACTTTTTCGATGTATTCCCTCACGAAAGAATGCCCGCCAGGCCTTTCCGATACGATGTCAGCAATTGCTTTCGTGTCCTCGCAAGCATCGACAGGGCATATTCCCAAGCCAGCTGCCTGCATCACTTCGATGTCAGGGACATCGTCACCGAAAAACATTACGTCTGAGTATTTTAGATTGTGTCTCTTGCAGAAATCCTCAAAGTCTTCCATCTTGTTCCTGGAGCCTAAATACACATCTTCGGGAGGAACGCCAATCGTTTTCATTCTGGCGCAGATGCTTTGTGCCCTGCCTCCGGTGATTATGCCGACAGGGTAATCGTGCATCCTGGCCATGCGCACGCCGAATCCGTCTTTCGAGTCGAAAGTCCTGTAAAGCTGCCCCTCATTGTCCGCAAGTATGCCTCCGTTCGTCATGACGCCGTCAACGTCCATGGCGAAAGCCTTGATCTTCTTGAAATCACTCATATTCAAGATTTTGTGCCGTTAGGCCCGAACTGAGGCAAGTCTCCCAAGTTGAAAGTGCCGCCTTCATTGTGCTTCGCTCCGTTTCCAAGGTTGATGAGTCCGAACTGCGTCTCGTACTTCGTTACATTGTCCATCAGTGCATTCAGAAGCATTTTGGCATGCTCCGGAGTCATTATTATCCTGTTAGTGATGGCCGGCTTAGGAAAACCTGGCAGGTTGGATGCGAAATCCACGATGAACTCGCTGCGGGAGTGAGTGATTATCGCAAGGTTCGAATATGTTCCCTTTGCGACTTCCGGATTTAGCTCAATGCTAATCTCGTTCTTCTTATCTTCCATATTTATCTTAGTTAACTATTCCACATGTGACGCAAATTTAGTTAAAATAAATGTTATATTTGTAGCCTGATTGAAATAACAGGAATCAATGAACGAGAATAGACAGCTTTCAGAAAAGTATGATCCGGCCGAAGTGGAGGATAAGTGGTATGCCTGGTGGCTAGACCATAAATGCTTTCATTCAGAACCCAACGAGAAAACACCATACACCATAGTAATTCCACCGCCAAACGTGACGGGAATCCTGCACATGGGCCATGTGCTGAACAACACGCTCAATGACGTGCTGATCCGTAAGGCAAGGATGGACGGGAAAAATGCTTGCTGGGTGCCGGGTACCGATCATGCGTCCATAGCCACTGAGAATAAAGTGGTTGCGAAGCTCAAAGATATGGGAATCTCCAAGGATAGCCTCACTCGTGAGGAATTCCTGAAATATGCCTGGGAATGGAAGGAAGAGCATGGCGGAATCATTTTGAAGCAGCTCAGGAAGTTAGGAGCATCTTGCGATTGGGACCGCACTAGGTTCACGATGGAACCTGATCTTTCCCGTGCCGTCATAAACACCTTCGTGTATTTCTATAAGAAAGGCATGATTTACCGAGGCGTGCGAATGGTCAATTGGGATCCTGAAGCACTTACGGCCATCAGCGACGATGAAGTGATGCATAAGGATACCCAAAGCCATCTCTATCATCTCAGATATTATATTTCTGACGGTAAGGGGAACAGGACTGACAAATACATAGTAGTCGCGACCACTCGTCCTGAAACCATCATGGCAGATGCGGCAGTGAGCATAAATCCTGCTGACGAGAGGTATCACTGGCTGAAAGGCAAAAAGGTGCTTATCCCACTAATCAATAAAGAAATACCTATCATAGAGGACTCATATGTAGAGATTGATTTCGGTACTGGATGCCTGAAAGTCACGCCTGCGCATGACGCTCACGACTACGAGATAGGCATGAGGCACAATCTCCCTATCCTGGACATCATCGATGAACATGGCAGGTTGAACGAGAAAGCTCAGATCCTTGTTGGCGAGGATCGTTTCGTGGCGAGAAAAAAGATCGTCAAAATGCTCGAGGAATCCGGCAGCCTGGAGAAAGTCGAGGAGTACAATTCGCCAATAGGATATTCTGAGAGGACGAATGCCGTCATCGAACCTAGACTCTCCGCACAGTGGTTTTTGAAGATGGATAAGCTGGCAGAGAAAGCTCTGGACAGCGTTGAGAGCGGAAGAGTCAAGCTGATTCCTGACAAGTATCGCAACACGTACCGTCATTGGATGGAGAACGTGCATGACTGGTGCATTTCCCGCCAGCTCTGGTGGGGGCAGCGCATCCCTGCATACTACCTGCCTGACGGGAAAGTGATTGTGGAAGAATCCCCGGAAGCAGCTCTCTCAGAGGCTCAGAAGATAAACCCATCATATACTGCCAATGATCTGAGACAGGATGAGGATGTCCTGGATACATGGTTTTCCAGCTGGCTCTGGCCTATCTCTGTCTTCGACCCGGATCGTCCGGGCCATCCGGAGCACGAGCCTAACGCAGACCTGGCATATTATTACCCTACGAACGACCTTGTGACTGGTCCTGACATCCTTTTCTTCTGGGTAGCCAGAATGATCATGGCTGGGGTTCATGGGCGATGTCCCTTTCAGCAATGTCTATCTGACTGGCATCGTGAGGGACAAGCTAGGCAGAAAGATGAGCAAGACTCTCGGCAACTCTCCGGATCCGCTCGTATTGATAAAACAATATGGGGCAGATGCAGTAAGAATAGGCATGCTGCTGTGCTCTTCGGCTGGCAACGACATATTCTATGATGAGTCACAGGTTAAGCAGGGAAGGAACTTCTGCAACAAAATATGGAATTCTTTCAGGCTCATGAAGGGATGGACTGTTGATGAAAAAGCCGTCCAGCCTGAAGTTTGCAAAGTTGCCTCAAAATGGTTTAGCGATAAATTAAGTCAGGTCATTGAAACGGTTGAAGATCACTATTCTAAATATAGAATTTCAGATGCCTTGATGACCATCTACAAGACCTACTGGGACGATTTCTGCTCTTGGTATCTCGAAGCTGTGAAACCAGCTTATGGCGAGGCTATAGACAAGGCCACTTATGATGCCACGCTTAGGTATTTTGAATCGTTATTGAGAATGCTTCATCCTGTGATGCCTTTCATAACAGAAGAGCTCTGGCATGACATGGCTGACAGAGGCGAGGGGGAGACGATTATGTATCAGCCATCCCCGGAAGCTAGCAAGCATGACGAACAGCTTCTAGACGACTTTGCATTAGCCGAGGAGACTGTGAATGCCGTGCGGAGCATAAGGCAGCAAAAGAATATTCCTCAGAAAGATGCTTTGGAAGTAAAATATAAGGGAGCGTTTCCAAATGATATGGCTTCAGTCGTCAAAAAACTTGGAAATATTTCTAATTTTGTACGGACTGACGATTTTGGGGACACCTCTACTGGAGCCTCTGTCATGGTAAGGACGCTCGAGATTTTCGTATCTCTCGGAGGATTAGTAGATGTTGATGAAGAGGTCAAGAAAGCAGAGGCTGAGCTCGAACACCAGAAAGAATTCCTGGCTGCAGTCAGGAAAAAGCTCTCAAATGAGTCGTTCATGGCTCACGCTCCGGCAAAAGTCATCGAGCTTGAACACAAGAAAGAGGCTGACAGCCTCTCAAAGATCGAAAGTTTAGAAATTGCTTTAAAAGCATTGAAAAACAATTAGTGAAACAATTTAGTTAAAAAACATAACATTTTTGTTAGCGCTGGAATATGATGTATTCTGAGACAATTTTCCCTGTGAGGTATTATGAAACCGATCAGATGGGCATAGTGCATCACTCAAATTACATAAGATATTTTGAGTGTGCCAGGAACGTGCTCATGGCTGAAGGCGGATACCCGATAGAGAAATGCGAAGAGGATGGCGTGACGATACCCATCGTTAAGATGGAATGCAATTACAAGCATCCAGCGAAGATGGGCGACATCGTAAGATGCGTCGCAATCATAGAACAGGAACCATTGGCAAAGCTCTATGTGAAGCAAGCCGTCTACAATCAGGACAACGTCCTTTGCGCGGAGGGCCAGGCTACTCTCGGCTTCCTGAACAAGGAGACCGGACGCCCGACTCGTTGCCCAGATAAATTATTGGAAATGATAAGAAAACATATTAACGACAAATAATCACTCATTATGAAAGCATTAATATTATTACCACTCGGAGTCATCGGACCTTGGCAGTGGGTCATCATTGCCTTGGTAATCATCTTATTATTCGGCGGAAAGAAGATCCCTGAGCTGATGAGAGGCCTAGGTAAGGGCATGAAAGAATTCAAGAAGGGGATGAATGACGTCGAGAATGACATCAAAGAAATCGATGCCGATTTGAACTCTACCGCAAAAACTCCGGAAAAGATCGAAAAAATCGAGGACAATAAGCAGAAATAGTTTGAATCTCATTTAGTTAGGTTGTGGCTGAAGAAACGGGGAACACAGGTTCGGAGATGTCCTTCTGGGACCATCTAGATGTATTGAGAGGAATGTTATTCCGCTCAATACTTGCCGTATTGGTTTGCAGTATAGTCGTTTTCTGCTTCAAGAGCTTCTTCTTTGACGACATCATATTTGCGCCGACGCGAAGCGACTTTTTCATGTACAAGTTGCTCCACATGAGCGTGGACATGTCACTTGTAAACCTGGAAGTCTCTTCTCAGTTTTTCGTGCACCTTAGGGTCGCGATGGAGGTGGGCTTCATCCTGTCTTTTCCATACATTATTTTCGAAATATGGAAATTCATAGCTCCTGCCTTATATAAGAGGGAAAAGAAGGCTGTCAGCACTGTATTTATTTTTTCTTCTTTTCTCTTCTACCTTGGCCTTGCCATCGGTTATCTGCTCATAGTTCCTATCTCGCTGAATTTCTTCCTCAATTACAAGGTCAGCGAAGTCGTGACTAACACTATATCGCTGAATTCTTACATATCTCTATTCAATTCCACGACATTGTCTTTCGGGATTGTGTTCGAGTTCCCTGCCGTGGTGATCATATTATCAGCTTTAGGAATACTATATCGCGATACCCTGCAAAAATACCGCAGGTACGCCATCGTGGTTATCTCGTTCCTGGCCGCCATCATAACCCCGGCTGACCCTATGTCGATGATAATAGCTGCCGTTCCGCTTTTATTATTGTATGAAGTCAGCGTTCTGTGTTGCAGGAAACGTCCGAAAGAAACCGATGAAGAATTAACGGAGGCTGAGTCATGATTTCCTTAAACGGACTTACTGTAGCCTACGGGAATTTCACCCTGCTGGACAATATCGATTTCCACATCAGCGACAATGACAAAATAGGCCTCGTTGGTAAGAACGGGGCGGGAAAGTCTACCATAATGAAGCTTATAGTAGGCGAATATCTTCCAACATCTGGTTCTATTGACAAGCCTCGCGACGTAAGAATCGGCTACCTGCCTCAAATCATGTCGCACCATAAGGGTAAGACTGTGCTTGATGAGACCTTGACGGCTTTCGAGGAGGCGGCAGGACTGCAGAAAGAAATTGATGAGATAAACTCAGAACTTGCTAATAGAACTGACTATGAGTCGAAGGAGTACCTTGGATTGATCAATCGCCTGTCCGAACTCACAGAACGCTCTGCCATTGGGGAAAGCGAGCCACCTGAGGTGACGGCAGAGAAAACATTGCTAGGCCTGGGATTCAGGGACGAGGACTTCTGCAGGAAGACCGAAACGTTCAGCCAGGGATGGAACATGAGGATCGAGCTGGCTAAGATCTTGCTTGCCAAGCCAGATGTCCTGCTCCTGGATGAGCCTACCAATCACCTTGACATAGAATCGATTGAATGGCTGGAGGATTACCTGAGAGGATGGCATGGCTCTCTATTGCTTGTCTCGCACGATAGAAAATTCCTCGACAGCGTGACGAACCGCACCGTTGAAGTAGTGCTAGGTCGTATTTATGATTATAAAGTGCCATATAGCCAATATGTCGAGCTGCACAATGAGAGGATAGAGCAGCAGAAGGCTGCCTACGACAATCAGCAGAGGATGATTGAGAAAACTGAAGATTTCATAAATCGCTTCCGCTATAAGCCTACGAAGTCGAATCAGGTTCAGTCTAGGATTAAGGCTCTGGATAAATTGGAACGAATCGAGATTGACGAAACCGACAACGTGAAGCTGACTGTCAAATTTCCACCTGCGCCTCGTTCAGGAGACGTGGTTTTCAAAGCAGATGATATCACGGTCGGTTATCCTCAGAAGGTTGTCTTCAGGAATGCGAACGTTGAAGTTCGGAGGGGAGAGAAAGTGGCTTTGATAGGCAGGAACGGGGAAGGCAAGACAACTCTCATGAGGGTGCTCGACGGCGAATTGAAGCCCATCAGCGGAGAAGCTAAGATAGGATACAATGTAAATATGGGCTATTATGCTCAGAATCAGGAGGATATCTTAGACAAGAACCTGACTGTCTACCAGACGCTGGACAACATCGCTACAGGCGAAATCCGAACGAAACTACGTGACATCCTGGCTGAATTTTTATTTAGAGGCGAGGATATTGACAAGAAAGTCAGCGTCTTGAGCGGTGGTGAGAGGGCAAGGCTAGGCATGGCGAAACTCATGCTGGAGCCCTACAATCTGCTGGCTCTTGATGAGCCTACCAACCACATGGATATCAAGTCTAAAGATATTCTAAAACAGGCTCTGAAATCATATGATGGCACGCTCATTGTTGTCTCTCATGACCGTGACTTCTTGGAAGGCTTAGTGGATAAGATGTACGAGTTCCGAGACGGGAAAGTGACCGAGCATCTAGGAAGCGTGCATGAGTTCCTGGAGAAACGCAAGCTGGAAAATTTGCATGAATTGGAGAGGAAGTTCGGTAATCTGGCTTCCAAGGAACCGGCGCAGAAAAAGGCAGATGCTCAGAATGATTACCAGCAGAGACGAAGCGATGCTAAAGAAGAACGCAAGATAAGAAATCGCATATCTTTGCTAGAGAAAGAGATAGAAGAATTGGAAAAATTGATGTCGGACATTGAGAAGAAACTAAGCGATTCTAGGGGAGAAGATGTCATGAAACTTACCGAAGAATATCAGAGAAACCAAAAAGCAATAGATGAAAAAACCTCCGAATGGGAGGCGCTCATGAATAATCTTGAAATCTATCCAAACAATTAACTGTATCATGAAATCATTAATTATTAAATCGTTAGCTGTTTCTATGATGGCTTTTGCCCTGAACAGCTATTCTTTCGCCCAAACAAGAGAGATCGAGCATGACTTCACTGAATTTGACGCAATCTCAGCTACCAGCGATTTCAAGGTAACATTTTCTGAGAATCTGAAGTTTGGCGCCAAGCTTACGGTTGAAGATAATCTTAGTGAATATGTCGACTGCTATGTGAAAGGCAACTGCCTGTACATTGGCCTGAGGGAGAAGGATATTCCTAAAGAAGTGAAGAAGGCTTATAAAGCGAAGAATGCCCAGGCTCCTATTCTGAACGTTACCGTCTATGCTCCAAAAATCAACAGCATTACCTTGGCTGAGGGATGCACATTTTCCTGCAATGGCGGACTAAATGCCGATAAGTTCAGTGTCAATCTCAGCGATAATTCCAGCATACAGAATCTCACCGTAAGCGCCAAGTCAGTGAGCGTTAAAGCAGTGAAGAAAACCAACCTCGTGCTGATGGCAAAAAGTGACAATGTCGAAATCAATGGAGATGGTGATGCTGTCATCAGAGTGGACTGCTCAGGCTCAAAGAGTTTGCAGGTTAAGAACAACGGTTCTGCCAACGTAAACGTTAACGGCAGCTTCGAAGAAGCTTCCATCGATGCTGGCAATGCTTCCCAGCTTACCGCAACTGGTTCTGCAAAAAAACTCACAATCACTGGCAAAGGCAATAGGGCTAAGGTTGACGCTGGCGCTTTCAGCACACCTCAGGCAAGCCTTAAAATCGCTGGTCCTGCTGTAACGGTTGCTGTCACCAACGCACTTGATCTTGAGCTTGGCAAAGGCTCTAGCGTAACCTATGCTGGTAATCCTTCTGTCAACATTGTGAGCGTTGAGAATTCTTCGATTTACAGAAAGAAATAATGTTTGTACTCGATTCCCATTGCGATACCCCGTCAATGCTGATGAGGGGCCGCGATATCGGAAAAGATAACGAAAGAGGGCACGTCGACTTACCTAAGCTTAAGGCCGGGGGAGTCGACGGCTCTTTTTTCGCCCTTTTTACCAGGCAGAGCATGCAGCCGGATGCAGCGACGAGATATGCTTTGCAGATGCTTGGCTCGATTAATGATGCAGTTGCGGCAAACAAAGAGTCCGCATCTTTGGCGAAAAACCCAGCTGAGGCATTCGAGAATAAGGCGAAGGGCCTTGTCAGCATATTCATTGGCATGGAAAACGGGTTGCCTGTTCAGAATTCTTTGTCATTGCTCAGAGTTTTCCACAAGCTTGGGGTAAGTTATCTAACGCTGACACACAATGGCGATAACCAGATAGCTGATTCGACATCCGAGGGCACTCATTGGAACGGCCTAAGTCCTTTCGGCAGGGAAGTTGTTGCCGAGATGAACCGCCTGGGAATGATAGTGGACATCGCACACGCTTCAGACAAAACTTTCTATGACTGCCTGCAAGTCTCTAAAACTCCGATAGTTTCCACTCATTCATGCTGCCGTGCCTTGGCGCATCACAGAAGGAACATGACGGACGAGATGATCCGTGCAATGGCAGATAAGGGAGGGGTCATACAGATAAACTTCTACCCGGTTTTCCTGTCCGATGCCTTTGCAGAGACTATTTCAAAATCTGGGCTTGGCGACAAGGATTGGATTGAGGATGAATGGATTGCGGATCCTTTCAATAAAGAAAAGGCCGATGCATGGAATGTCGTTCTTGATGAATATGCCGCATTGGAGAGGCCTTCATTCAAAGTGGTTGCAGACCATATCGACCATGCCGTCAAGGTTGGCGGAATAGAGCACGTTGGAATCGGGAGCGATTTCGATGGAATAGAAGTCGCTCCGAAGGGACTGGAGAACGTCTCAAAGCTGCCGGTTCTGTTCGATGAACTGCGCAAGAGGGGATATTCCGACGATGCAGTAGAAAAGATTGCAGGAGGCAACTTTCTGCGTGTCTGGAATGACGTTTTATCTAATGCTGAGCAGGACGCTTAGGTGACATATTCATTTGCAAATCCCGAAGGATATATTTCCTCACCTCATCGAGGGCCGTTGCTGCGAAACGCTGGATGTTTCTGGTTCTGTCGTTCCTGTAATTCTTTTTAACTGAATATGTTCCATTCGGACCTGCAATGCCTATCCAGACAGTCCCTACTGGGTTCTGCTCATCTCCCGATGGACCGGCAAGACCGGTCGTAGCCACTGAATAAGTGCTGCCCAGCAGCCTGCGAACGCCAGTGGCCATCTCAACGGCAACTTCGCTACTGACAACCCCGAATTTCTTGATGGTGCCAGCCCTTACCTTAAGCAGCTTTTCCTTGATTGGAATGGCATAAGATGTGACAGAGCCTAGGAAATATTCAGAAGCACCTGGAACAGAGGTGATTAAATGTGCTATCTCCCCACCAGTGCAGGATTCAGCGCAGCTAAGCGTCATTCCAGAACCTCGGAATATTGCACCTATTGCATTTTGAAGAGTGCCATCCTGCCATGAATATATCATGTCCCCAAGCAGAGGGCGCAGGCGTTCAAACTCGGCATCAATGCGTCTTTCCTCATCTTCTTTATTGCCTCCATAAATAGAGAGGCGGAGCCTGACTCCAGTAAGCTGATTAGGCAGGTAGGCTAGGTGCATGTCTTCAGGCAGGCTGTCTTCCCAGTCCTCTATCAGTTTTGAAAGAGCCGACTCTGCCAGCCCATAGACCATGATGCATTTATGGAATATGTCAGAAAGCCCTTCCTGATGGCACTTAATATCGTCGATTATGTCCGGAAGTGCCCCTATGGCTTCAAAAGGCACGCCTGGCAGAGCGTACAGAGTGGCCGGATGCCCGAACTTTTCGGCAGGGAAGCGGAACACCATGATAGGCGCCGTCCCTTTCTTGTTATTGATTACTTCGCAGGTGTCTGGCACATTTGCCTGAGCCTTATTTATATCCAGCACGTCCAGACCGCGCGAATGCAAGATCTCATTCACTATTTTCAGCTGGGCTTTATTCACGACATATTCCTTGCTCCCGGAAATCTCGGCGAGGGCTGCTTTGGTGATGTCATCCTTCGTTGGGCCAAGGCCGCCTGTAGAGATAACTATATCGTTGTTTCTCAGTTCATCGGAAAGATTGTTCACTATCTCGTCATGGTCGTCCCCGAATGATAGCATTCTGGTCACTTTTATTCCGAGGGCCTCAAGTTCCTTGGAAATATTAGAAGAATTAGTGTCGACGATCTGACCTATGAGGATTTCATCCCCAATCGTGCAAATAGAAGCCTGTATCATTTATTTTTCTCGAGATATTTAAGTATTCTTTTAATTATCGAAGGGCCTTCATAGATGAAAGCAGTGTATATCTCTATCAGAGAAGCACCAGCATCAAGCATTGCTTTCGCCTGTTCCGGAGTCATTATGCCCCCGACCGCAATGATAGGTAGCCTCCCTTCGCTTTTTTCATGAATATATTTAACCATTTCTAGGTTCTTCTCGTAAAGAGGGGCTCCTGAGAGGCCGCCGTTGCCAATTTTTTTCACGGCATTCTCAGATGTCATCAAGTTTTCTCTAGACCTGGTCGTGTTGCCAGATATTATCCCATCTATGCCAGAAAGCAGGCAGTAATGGATAATGTCATCAAGTTCTTCTCTAGGCAAATCTGGAGAAACCTTGATTAACAATGGCTTATAAGAATCATAACACAGTCTGAGCTCGAGCAGCGGATCAATGATGTCCGAGAGATAGGATATGTCCTGAAGATCTTGCAAGCCTTGGACATTTGGGCAAGAGACGTTTATGGAGATGTAATCCACGAAATCGTAGATCAAAGAGAAAGCAGTCTCGTAGTCTTTGCGAATCTCATCATCTGTCTTGCTGGTTGTGTTTTTCGCTATGCTTGCACCAAGAATCACGTCAGGCTTCCGGGCATTGATATTCTTTATAGCATATCGCACGCCCTTGTTGTTTATCCCCATCCGGTTTATGATAGCCTTGTCATGTGGCAGCCTGAACACTCTGGGACGAGGATTTCCATCCTGAGGCAGAGGGGTAAGAGAACCTATCTCGATGAAAGAAAAACCGCACCAGCCGAGTTCGTTGTAATATTCCCCATTTTTATCAAGACCTGCAGCCAGACCCACAGGATGAGGGAATCTTATGCCGAAAACTTCTCTGGACAAACCTTTGGGCTCCCTCTTGTAAAGCAATTTCATGATAGTTTTGCCGCCAGGAATCTTGCCAATTGTCTTCAGCATTCCAAACGTCAGCTTATGAGCCGTTTCTGGAGAGAAACGAAAAAGGAATGGTCTTATGATGCTTTTGTACATAGCTTTGCAAATTTAGCAAATTTTCTATCTCTGCATTGCCGGATTGTAATTTTATTATGCAATCTCGTCCAGGCATTCTGTTGTGCTGACAGAAAAATGGCCGAGAAAGGCAGCATCACTTGATTTCCAGGTACGTCCCATCGTCGTAGAAAACGATGACCCTGGCTATTTTCTTCTCAGCGGCGGTTTCGGCCTTATCTGAATCTGGTTGCGCTGAAGTTGGTTGCTGCTCAATTTCCAGAGGTTTCTCTTCGACGGGCTCAGACATTATAGCATTATCATCTTCCTGGAAAAGTGCAGGCTCAGTCGGGACAGGCATCACGACATCCCTATCTTTCTTGTACATTTTTCCTTTCCCTGTGATGAGCCAGTCAAGATTGATTTCAGTGTATCTGGATGCCATCCTTTCTATGAAATCGTATCCAGGCTTGTTTCTCCCGGCTAAAATGTGGGATACGCTCGCGCGGCCGACGCCGATGCTGTCTGCGAATTGCGCCTGAGTAAGATTCTCGGCAGCCAAGAATTGTTGAAGACGGTTTTCCATTGACAGATGTTTATTTACAAATTTAATCAAATAAATTTACAATGTCAACAATATTTTGCCATTAACAAATGTACACAGGAGGCATCTTGACAAGAAATTAGTTAAATTTAACTTTGTATAATTGATATAATTATCTGAATAAGTGTCAATTAATTTGTACATTTCGTCATCAATCATTGAATTTTCACCGTCTCTTAAGACTATCTCCGAACCGTAATTAATATTTACAATTAGATAATTATATATAAATATCTGATTATGTGAATATTACTTATTATTAAATTTTAGAATAATAAATTCTTATCTTTATTTATGTAAATTATATTTAATTTTTGTAAATATTTTCATTTGTTGATAAATTAGATACAAAAGTAAACTTAATTGACAGCTAAAATAGCGGAGGCTTGTCTGACTTCCAATCAACATCTAGAGCGGATATTTCCAAAGAATAAATTACCTTTGTACGAAAATTTAATTGTAATGATTCCGCAGATAAAGATTGAAGATTATAATTATGATTTGCCTGACGAGAGAATCGCGAAATATCCTCTGCCGGAACGAGACTCCTCGAAACTTCTTAGATATAAGGATGGGAATGTAGACGAACATATATTCAAGGACTTGCCGTCTCTACTACCAGAAGGCTCATTAATGATATTCAACGACACTAAAGTCGTGCCTGCCAGGCTGCATTTTCAAAGAGAGACGGGGGCTCACATAGAAATTTTCTGTCTGGAGCCTGTCGACCCTGTTGAATACAACACCTCTTTTGCTGCTACTGAGCATTGCAGATGGAAGTGCGTGATTGGCAATGCAAAGCGTTGGAAGGGAGAGCCGCTCAAACTGTATAATCCAGAGTCCTCTCCGGTCGTAAGCGCAATGAATCTTACGGCAACCCTCGTTGAGAGAAATGGCGAAACAGGCATCGTCGAATTAGCCTGGAAAGACGGAAATCCTTTTTCCAAGGTTCTGGAGACTTGCGGCACTGTCCCTATACCGCCATACCTCAATCGTGAGACAGAGGCAATCGATACGGAACGTTATCAGACATTATATGCTAAAATTCGAGGTTCCGTGGCCGCTCCAACTGCTGGCCTGCACTTCACCCAAAGAGTACTGGATGCCCTCGATGTTAAAGGAATAGACAGAGAAAATGTTTGTTTGCACGTTGGCGCAGGGACGTTTCTGCCTGTCAAAAGCTCAAATGTGGCAGAACACCCTATGCACAGGGAGCCATTCGCCGTCACGCTGGAACTCTTGAAGAAAATCCGCAATCATGAAGGAAAACTGATTGCCGTTGGCACTACATCCGTCAGGACGCTTGAATCGTTATATTACGTGGGCGTCAGCTGCATAGAAAAAGGCAAGCCGGAGGAAGTCGGTCAGTGGGCGCCTTACGAGAGGGAATATTCATATTCGTTAAACGATGCTCTTGATGCCATAATAGAATATCTCGAAAAGAACAAGATGAAAGAGCTGAAAGTCGGCACGAAGATAATCATAGTCCCAGGCTTCAAATTCAGACTCGTAGACATATTGATAACTAATTTCCATCAGCCCGAAAGCACGCTCATTCTGTTGATTTCAGCTTTTGTGGACGGAGATTGGAAAACTATCTACGATTACGCCTTGGGGCATGATTTTCGCTTCTTAAGCTATGGCGACAGTTCGATCCTTTTTAGAAAGTAACATATTAATTAGTAGCAATTTAATTATGTCAGAAAACAACAACTCATCTGAATTCGATAGCATAGTTCCTTATTCCGATGAAGAAGCCGTCAAGGCGTTAGGTGAGGTCGCAAACCATCCTGCCTGCCTTGCTATCTCTGAATATCTTTTTCCAGACAAGCCTGTGACCTATCTTCGAGACGCTCTCCGAAGCGTTCACAGCATAGATGAATTTCAGCAGAAAGTGATGAACGAGGCTGTGATATGGGTCATCAATAACACCATCCATAATTTTTCTTACGACGGCATTCAATACATCAAGGACCAGAAAGGCAAGTTCCTGCTGATGTCGAACCATAGGGACATAATCCTGGACCCTGCGATAACCCAGCTCGTGCTTTTCCGCAATGGCATCCCGATGACGGAAATCTGCGTCGGCGACAACTTGATAAAGCAGAGCAAGACCGTCGAGAAGCTACTTCGCTCGAATAGGATGATCAAGGTCATCAGAGGCATTTCCGCTAGAGACCTTTATCTGTCTTCGCAAATGCTTTCCAAATACATCAGGGATGACATAACTTCTGGGAAATCCTCAGTCTGGCTGGCCCAGAGGCAAGGACGGACCAAAGACGGAATAGACACTACCGAACAAGGGCTTCTGAAAATGCTTGACATGAGTGGCACCAAGACGTTTTTGGAGAACTTCGAGGAGCTGAACATAATTCCTCTCAGCATTTCTTATGAATATGAGCCATGCGACATCCGTAAGGCTCGTGAGATGATGATTTCCAGGACTCAGAAATATGTCAAGTCTCATCATGAAGACATGCACAGCATTGTGATTGGCATCCGACAGCAAAAAGGTGACGTGCATCTGAACATTGGAAAGCCGCTGACAGCCGAGGAAATCGAGGAGGCTGCGCGGTGCGACAAGAACGACCGCTACCAAGCTATTCGTCATGCAATTGACAAGCGCGTGATCGAGGGCTATAAGCTTTGGAAAACGAATTTCATCGCATACGATCTTGTGAATCACAGCTTTAAATATTCCGAGATGTACAAGCCGGCAGACATGGAAAAATTCATAGAATACACCGAGCACAAGCTGGACAAAGTGGAGCGCAGGCTCAACCGTGAAGACCTCAGGACCATATTCCTGAAAATATATGCCAATCCGGTCATAACAAAAGAGAGACTCGCAGTCGGAGCCTCTCTCAGAAAAGAACAAGCTTAGGGCTTCAGAACAATTTGTCTACGCTGGAGATGATTTCTTCCTGCGTAAGATCCGGGCTCAGGATGAGGTCCGGATTTTTCATTTCGAAGCCTTTGCTGGTCGCGTTCAGCATTCCCGCGCCCGAGATGTTAAGCATCACTGTCTCGTCTCTCCTCACAACGCCCTCGTCCAATGCCTTTTTTAAGGCAGCGACGGCGCAGGCGGCAGCAGGGAAAATGTCATACCCCTCTTGGTTGAAGAATTGGAGCACCCAGTAAATTATTTCGTCATTTGTAATCTTGAAGAAATCCCCATTTGATTCTTTCAGAGTGTCGAAGAGTCCGCCGGCAATGCCGTAAGGCGGTTTCCTGTTAGACAGAACTTTGGCTAGTATGACTTCTGCGTTCCTTCGCGATTCTTCCGGAGTGATGGCTACGAGATCCCTGCTGCCGGCCTTCCAAGAGTCGTACATCAGCGTGTAGGGATAATTCTGGGCGCAGTAGATTCTCATGCTGTTTTTCCCGAAGCGCCCGTCTTTCTCAAGCCTTTTGGCGTTTTCCCATGCGGCTATTGCGCCAGTGCCGCTGCCTACGGCTTGGAAATATGCATCCGGGATTCTCCCGATTGCCTCGACCGCGCTTAAGACCGTTGTGCCCATGCCGTCTCTTCTGGCTATGTTCGTTGCTCCGCCCTCCAGTCTGTATTTTGGATCAGTGGCAAGCTTGTTACCCAGCGAAATGGCATCGAAATAATCGGTGCCGTGAGGAGTTGCGACAACTTTTACGCAAGATTTCAGCCTGCGGATGAACCACAGGTCGCTGATATTGTCGTGAGGGATGCAAATCACTAAAGGAATGTCATTATCTGAGCAGACCCTCGCGAATGCCCTGGCTGTGTTTCCGGCGGATTGCACGACCAGTATATGCTTGTCGTTCTTCTTGAGCCTTGCGCAGACAGAGAAAGCCTCGGTTTCCTTGAAAGAGCATGTTTCCATTCTCGCCCCGCGTTTTGGAACGTAACCGGAAACGGTAAGGTAGAGATTCTCCATGCCCAGTACCTCGGCAAGTCCTTTGCTCTTGTAGGTCACCGGAGCGTGAGACCGTCTCAGCGTCCTTGTGATGGGCAGCCACTCCGCATAGCGATACAGCCCTTTCAAATCATCCCTAGGGGTGAATTTCTCATTCTCGTACACTGCTCTGATAAGAGAGGGCGATTTTCCTTCCGGATCTGCAAGCAACCATCCCGTATCATCGAAGACACGGCCGGAGCCGACGTTCAATAGTCTGAATTTTGTTGGTTTGAATCTCATATCTCCTTACAATTTTATAATCAGGTAAGTCATGTAGGCCGCCCCGCAGGCAAGGAACAAGGCTCCGTCGAATCTGTCCAGGCAGTTGCGTTTTCCGGTGAAGGCGCTCAGCCAGATCAGGATTGTCGAGATGAACAATACGCCGAGGTCTACATTCGTCATGCCGGTGAAGGACAACGGATGAATGACGGCAGAGCCTCCGAGGATCAGCAGTATATTGAAAATATTTGATCCCAATATATTTCCGAGGGCAAGCTGCCCTTGATTTTTTGCGGCAGCCACAATGCAGGTCACGAGTTCAGGCAGAGATGTGCCTCCCGCAAGCAGGGTCACGGCGATGAATTTCTCGCTCACTCCACAAGTCCTGGCAATCTCCACTGCATTGTCTACGAACAGGTTTCCGCCATAGATAAGAAGGCCAAGACCGCACACCACCATCAAGATGGCGAGGAATAGGTTGCGAGTCTCCTTAGGCTGATGCTCTTCCACGGCCTGCTCTCTGCCTAACTTGAATGATTTTATCATGTAGTAGGCGAACAGAGCCAAGAATATGAAGCCAGACAACCTGGTGAGCATGTTCTCGTGCCCGACCAGGAAAGATAGCTTGTCTTCCACGCCGAAGAAGCTGCTAATGGAAAAGCTCCTGCCCAGAATGATCAGGAGCAAGGTGATAGCTATGTTCTGCACGGCATCGACGTGCACATTGCTCTTCGTCATGGGCATGGGGCGGATCAGAGCCGTGATTCCGAGGATGAAAATAGCATTGAATATGTTCGAGCCAACGATGTTACCGACCGAGATGTCCGAAATGCCTTTGACTGCGGCTGAAAAGCTGACGACCATTTCCGGCGTTGACGTTCCCATTCCTACGATCGTGAGACCAATTAGGAACTCACTAAGCCCTGCTTTTCTGGCTATTACGGTTGAACCATCGACTAAGAAATTTGATCCTATCACGACCATCGCAAGTCCCACCAGAACCAGAAGTACTAGAAATGCCATCTTTTCAAGAATTTATCTTTTGTTAGGATGTCAAAGTTACTGAAATATTGCAAAATTTCATATAAATTTGTGTAGAAAGCTCACTCTATGATGTCCAGAATCCTTCGTCTATGCATGTTATGCACACTTTTCCTTGCCGGCGTTTTCATTGGGAATGCCAGGGAGAAAGTCAAGATTTTCTACATCAGGCTCGACCACGACATCGACAATATAGCCAGGAACAGAATCACGAAAGCAATCGCTGATGCCGAAAAGTCTGAATCTGATTACTTCATCCTTGACCTTGATACTTACGGCGGGGAGCTGTCGGCCGCTGACAGCATCCGCAGCGCGATTCTTCGCTGCGAAATTCCAACAGTTGCATTCGTGAATATGCAGGCGGCATCTGCGGGAGCACTTATCAGCATTGCCTGCGACTCAATTTACATGCGAGAGGGCAGTACGATCGGGGCTGCTACTGTCGTGAATGGCATCGACGGAAAGCCTATGACAGACAAATACCAAAGTTTCATGAGGGGGATGATGCGCTCGACAGCCGAAGCTACCGGAAGAGATCCGCAGGTTGCCCAGAGCATGGTTGACACAGCCCATGTGCTCAGCATGACGCCTTCAGAGGCTATGAAGGCTGGATATTGCCAAGGAATATGTGATGACAAAGATCAGGTTGCGGAAAGGCTGGCCGGGAGCAAAGAATACGAATATGTTGAATTCTCGCAGACTTCCGCAGAAAAGACAGCCGAGGCTCTGATGTCTGTCAGATTCATATTCCTGTTGATGATATTCGGCGGCCTCTACATTGAATTCAAGACCCCGGGAGTTGGCATACCTCTGATTATCGCCATTCTGGGGGCTATCCTCTACTTCTCTCCGCTCTATGTCGTGCACCTGGCCCAGAACTGGGAAATCGCTCTATTCATAATCGGGCTAGTCCTGCTTGGCCTGGAGCTTTTCGTTATCCCAGGCTTCGGAGCGTGCGGAATATTGGGAATCATTGCCATAGTCGTTTCACTCACTTTTGCCGCCATAGACAACAGCCAGTTATTCAAGTTCGACGGCTCATTCGACATAAAACCTGTCCTTATGCCATTCGGGGAGGTGATAATAAGTTTCGTTACCGCTGTATTCATAGGAATATATCTTGTCGGCAAACTGTACCCGACAAGGGCCTTCAACGACATCGCACTTCGTCAGTCTCTGGAGGGTTCTGACGGTTTCGTAGGCGTGCAGACCGGGCTGGAAAGCCTGATTGGTAGGGACGTGACGGTTTTCACGGCGCTAAAGCCTTCTGGCAAAGTGATGTGCGACGGCAAAATTTACGATGCCGTGATTGATGTCGGCTACGCCAGCAAAGAAGAAATCCTGACCGTTTTCAAAGCCGAGCAAGGTCGGCTATACTGCAAAAGGAAATGATATTACAATCTTCTGGAGAGCGCACAGACGTTTTCTACGTGCTGGGTATGAGGAAACATGTCGACAGGCTGCACGGCAGTGATGTCGTATTTCTCGCATAGAATAGCAAGATCTCTAGCCTGCGATGCTGGATTACAGCTCACGTAGACGATTCGCTCTGGAGAAGCTTGTAATATAACTTTTGCAACGTCAGGATGAATGCCGGCCCTCGGAGGGTCTAGAATAATCACGTCAGGGTGGCCATGGGCAAAGATGAAATCTGCATTCAGTACGTCTTTCATGTCCCCGGCGAAGAACTCGCAATTTGAGATTCCATTACATGCAGCGTTGATTCTCGCATCTTCAATGGCCTCCGGGACATATTCAATGCCAATCACTTTCGAAGCCTTCGAAGACACGAACTGAGCAATAGTGCCTGTGCCGGTGTATAAGTCATAGACTATTTCTTTGCCGATAAGCTGGGCGAACTCACGAGCCACGCTGTACAGCTTGTAAGCCTGACCGGAATTCGTCTGATAGAACGACTTCGGACCTATCCTGAAATTCAGCCCTTCCATTGACTCACGAATGAACGGCTCTCCCTTATAAAGAACGCATTCCTGGTCACCTATAGAGTCATTCATCTTGGTGTTTATCACGTAGTAGAGAGAGGTCACTTGCTTAAATTCTTCTAGTACTGCGTTAAGTAACTTTTCTCGCCTCTCTTTGTCGTCGTGATAGAAGCACATTATGACCATCACGTCACCAGCGTCGGTAGTGCGGATGAACATATTCCTGACAAAGCCCTGATTGTTACGAATATCGAAAAACTCCAGCCCATTCTTGACGCAATATTCCTTTATGAATAGCCTGATTGCATTCGAAGGATCCCTCTGGAGAGCACAGTGTTTTATGTCCAGCACCTTGTCGAAAAATTTGCCAACATGGAAGCCAAGCCCGACTCTGTCGCTGTCTGGAATGCTCTCAGGATCCTCATCTTTCAATATCCAACGCTTGGATGAAAATGTGAATTCAAGCTTGTTCCGGTAGTATTGAGTCTTGTCGGAAGGCAGAGTAGGGCGAATCTCAGGCACATTTAGATGGCCAATTCTAACTAATTGGTCTTCAACCTGCTGACGCTTCGCTTCAAGCTGCATCGGGTAGGGGAGAGGCTGCCAGGTGCATCCTCCGCAAATCCCAAAATGCTCGCAGAATGGCTCCAGCCTGTCTTTTGAAGGAGTCACGATTTTCTCGATGAAACCTTCGTAATATTTCTTATTCTTCTTAGTCACCCTAATATTCACGACGTCTCCAGGCACTGCGAAAGGGACAAAAACCACGATACCATTCCAATGCGTCAGGGCTTTTCCCTCAGCAGCGCAAGCTTCAATAGTCTGATTTTCAAGTAATAGGTCAATTCTTTTGCGTGCCATGATTATTTTCTGGAAAAATTATTGACTAAGGATTGAGAAACGTTGATCATGAAATCACCCATAGTTTCTAATTCCTCAAGCAAGTCTAGATAGTAATTAAGCGCAAGGAATTTTTCAGACTCCTTTTCTATTCTATTTATGCATTCATCCCGGAGCATATTCCTAGTGTCGTTAATGTCATCTTCGGCAGTTCCTGCATTGCTGATGTCAGTCAGAGACTTATCAACTGCCAAATGAATATTCCCAATCATCACTTTGTATGCGAACTCCACTTTGTCCACCAGCAGGTTGAGATTCTTGAGAGATTCTGCATCAAATTCCAGATTATGGGCGCGAAGCCTGTACAGATGGCGGCTTATGTTCATGCAACTGTCGCCGAGGCTTTCCAGCTCTCCAATGATCCTATAGAGTTTCTTCACCTCATCTGCTTCCTGGCCGCTCAAAGGTCCTTCGGACAACTGATTGAGGTAGGATGCGATCTCGTACTCGAACTTGTCTGTGATTTCCTCGCTTTTTACTAGCTTTTCCCTGTACTCCTCGAATAGATCTGGATTCTTCTCATTGAGCGCAAGTTTCACGTACTGGTAACCCTCGTGAGCCGTCTCGGCGAAATTCAAAGTCTCTTTTAATGCTAATTCTATTGAAATAGTAGGGGTTACGCTCAATCTTCCGTTCCCTATGAATCTCAGCCTGAATTCGCCTTTCTGCTCGGCAGGCTCCTTGAAAATTTTACGCAGAATGCCACCAATTATTTTCCTGAACCATATTAGGATGATTGCGGAGAATAAGTTGAATAAAGTGTGGACGGTAGCAATTTCATAAACCTCTGAAATTTGCGGATTCACGCCTAGGAGAGAAATCAGCCAAATGCAAAGATTTATGAAAGGATTGAAGAATATGAGGACTAATATGCAGCCGACGACATTGAATATGGTATGTGCCAGCGCAGCCCGTCTTCCTTGGACGTCTGCCTTTCCGACGGCTATGTTAGGCTGTAATGTAGTTCCTATATTGGCGCCAAGGACAATTGCGGCCCCGAGAGGGAAGGAGAGCCAGCCTGCAAAGCAGAGCACCATGGAAATGATTACCGTGACGCTGGAAGAACGAATGAGCCAGGTAAATAATATGCTGAGAATCCAGAATGTGATTATAGACCAGAACCCGTGACCGCTGAGGCTGTCTGTGATTGGCGCAGTGCCTGACATGGTGGTGAGGGCTTGAAGCGAAGAGTTCATGAATATGAGGCCGACGAATAAGAGGGCGAAACTTAGAAATATGTTGCCTAAGTTTTTGACGGTCTGATTCTTCAAGAGGCTCATTACGAAACCGATGCCAACCAGAATGAAAGCAAAGTAAGATATGTTTAAGTTAAAGCCTAAAATGCCTATCAGCCAGGGAGTTATGGTCGTACCGACGTTTGCGCCCATAATTACTGCGATGCCTTGCTCAAGAGTAAGGGTGGCACCACTTACGAGTGTGACGACTACATAAGAAGTAATGCTTGAAGACTGGATTAGAGCGGTCATGCCGGCTCCAGAGAGGAATTGCTCGACGGCGCTTCCTGAACGCATGCTTTTTTCAAATTTCCGAAGTTTGTCTCCGCAGAGTTTCTGAAGTTCAGAACTCAGCATGTCCATTCCGAAGATGAAAAGCGCGATTGCGCCAAGAAGTGTCAGTATCTGTAATATCATCAGCAGGGTAGGATTTCTTGTCCTTTACTTAACATAATGCAAATTGTATAACAATACGAGCAGGGAAGCCTGAGGCTACTTACCGGCAGAAATTACTGCCTCAGCCAGGCTGGCAGCATCGAATTTTCCCGGGGCATAGCCTTGCTTGAAAGATATTCCCTCGCTGAGAAGCTCGAATCCGGCATCGGCAGCCATGTCGTTCAGCAATTTTACGCTGGCGGCAGCCCAAGTGAATGACCCGAATGCAGCGAATTTTCTATTCTTGACGCCTCTGCCGGCCACGCCCTCCATGAACTGGCGGACAGGCGGGAAAATCTCCATGTTGTAGGTCGGAGAACCGACGATGAGCGTATCGTATTTGAAAACGTCTCTTAATGCGTAGGAATAATCTTCTGCGGTCAGATTATGGATTCCATACGGGATATTCCTTTTCTCAAGCTCTGAGGCAATTGCCTTGGCCGCCTTCTCTGTGTTGCCATACATCGAGCCATAGGCCAGGCAGACTCCGCGTCCGGCCTTGTACTGGCTTAAATCATCGTACAGCTTCACCACTTCAGGGATTTCTTTTTCCCACACAGGCCCGTGTACGCTGCATATTCTGTGAATATCAAGATTTCCAAGCTTTTTCAAGGCGGCCTGCACAGGCTGCCCGTACTTCCCGACTATGGATGCGTAATAACGAATCATTTCTTCTTTATATTCATCGAAAAGATTTGATTCACAGTCGCTTATGCACGGAGGGGCAGCTTTATAGGAGCCGAATGCATCGCCAGGGAACAGGGTGTGCTCTTCGGCGCACCAAGTCGCCATGGTTTCCGGCCAATGCACCATCGGGATCATGAAGAACTGCAGCGACGTTTCACCCAGTTGCAAGGTCTCCCCTTCTTTTACTACATGGACGTTGTCGGTCAGTCCCTGATAGCCTTCGAGCATTTGAGCAGCCTTGGAATTAGCCACCACGGTGCACCCTGGATATTCATTTCTGATAAATGAGACGAGGGCGGAATGATCCGGCTCCATGTGGTTGATGACAAGGTAGTCGATTTTCCTATCCCCTAATTCGTTTTTGACGTTCCTGATGAATTCATCTGCGAAAGCCGCATCGACTGTGTCAAGCAAGGCAATCTTCTCATCTATGACAAGGTATGAATTGTAACTGATTCCTTCAGGTACCGGCCAATGGCTTTCAAATAGCTTCATCCGGAAGTCGTTCACGCCGGCGTAACGCACTCTTTCGCTTAATTTCATTGCTGCATTGATTTTACGATATGCAAATTTAAGAAACTTCGTGGCTTTTTGCTAAATTTGTGAAAGCAAAAGATGCCAATTAATTAAGAATATGCCCACAGATGATTCAATAAGAGTTAAATCTCGCATGCTGCCTCCCCTGGCTGAAAGAATGAGGCCTTCTTCGCTCGATCAATATGTAGGGCAGCGCCACCTCGTCGGGAAAGGCTGCATATTAAGAAATATGATAGAGTCAGGGAATTTGTCCTCTTTCATTCTTTGGGGGCCTCCAGGCGTGGGAAAAACAACTCTTGCCCGGATCATCGCAAATTCCCTGTCGAGGGATTTCTACACCTTGTCTGCCATCAGTTCCGGCGTGAAGGACGTTCGCGATGTGATAGACAAGGCCAAAAGCTCTTCCGTTTTTTCCAACGGTACATCGCCTGTCCTGTTCATTGATGAAATCCATCGTTTCAATAAGGGGCAGCAAGATGCTCTGCTTGGGGCAGTTGAAAATGGTACGATAGTGCTGATAGGCGCTACTACCGAGAACCCTTCCTTCGAAGTCATCACTCCCCTCCTCTCCAGATGTCAGGTTTTTGTGCTGAAATCGTTGGAAGTCGCTGATCTTCAGCAAATTTTAGAAAGGGCTGTGAAGACGGACGTGCTGCTGAAAGAAAAAAACATCAAAGTGAATGAGACAGACGCTCTGTTCCGCTACAGCGGGGGCGACGGGCGTAAGTTATTGAATATACTGGAGATAGTGATTGATTCTCAGTCTGGTAATAAACAGATAGTAGTTGATAATAAGGCAGTTACTGCTAGCATTCAGGAAAATTCCGCGATCTATGACAAAGACGGAGAGATGCATTACGACATAATTTCCGCCTTCATAAAGTCAATCCGCGGCTCCGATCCTAATGCTGCCATATATTACCTGGCTCGCATGCTGGATGGCGGCGAGGATCCCCTTTTCATCGCACGCAGGCTCTGCCTCTCTGCTTCCGAGGATGTGGGGCTGGCGAATCCGAACGCACTGCTGCTCGCCAATGCTTGTTTCCAAGTGGTGCATGAAATAGGAATGCCGGAGGCTAGGATCCCTCTGGCAGAGACCACTGTGTATTTAGCATCTTCGCCGAAGAGCAACACTGCCTATATGGCTCTGGAAAAGGCTCTTGGTCTTGTGCGCCAGGATCATTCGGGCTCCGTTCCGCTATATCTTCGCAACGCCCCGACTAAGCTCATGAGCGAGTTAGGCTACGCAGACGGCTATAAATATGCCCATGATTATCCGGGGCATTTCGTCGATTTGGAATTCATGCCGAAGGGTCTTGAGGGAACCGTCTTCTACGAACCTGCACAGAATCAGCACGAAGACCGCTTAAAAGCCTACCTTGAAGCCTGCTGGCCGAAATACTACAAACCAGAATAGCCGCGGGGGGTCTCAGGGGGCAGAGCCAGTCGCGGTCACGCGACCGGCGGAGGCCGGGCAATCGCGAGGCGAGTAGCCAAGCGAATGCCACAAGGCCGGGAGCCGCGGGGGTTCTCAGGGGGCAGAGCCAGTCGCGGTCACGCGACCGGCGGAGGCCGGGCATTTGCGAGGCGAGTAGCCAAGCGAATGCCACAAGGCCGGGAGCCGCGGGGGTTTTCAGGGGGCAGAGCCCCCTAATAGCAGGGGGGCAGAGCCCCCTAAAACGGATAACCTACGCCAAAGTGGACAGCGAAGCCGTCATTTGAGAACCAGCGGCCGGGACCGAACCATCGCTCGCCTCTGGCCAGTGAAGGGTCATGCATCTTGATGCCCATGTCGAGGCGCAGGATAAGGAAATTGAGATCGACTCGTACTCCCAAACCCCAGTTCGCCGCAAGACTCTTGCCGAAATTCTTCATGCTGAACTTGGCGAGATTCCAGTCTTCACTCTCTTCCTCACGAATTGTCCAGATATTACCAACATCTGTGAAGAGAGCTCCATAAAGCTTCCAGAACATCGGGAATCTGTATTCCAGATTAGCTTCCAGCTTCATGTCGCCAGTCTGGCTGGGAATGGAGAACATCTTGTTGCCCTTCATCCTTCCGGGACCCAGGTCTCTGGCTTGCCAGCCCCTCATGCTGTTCGCTCCTCCGCTGTAGAATTGCCTTTCAAGCGGCAGAGACTGAGAATTGCCGTAAGCCTTGCCGATGCCACCTAGGAACCTCATGGCGATGGACTGCCTTTCACTGCCTCCGAAAACAAAAGTATTGCCCAGAGTCAGCTCCGCCCGAACGTATTGGGAATATGGGGTACCCCAGATAAGATGATGACCATAAGCGTCTTTGCTCATTCCGGCATTGAAGAGGCTCATCACGTTGCCAGAAACGTCGAACTGGAATCGCACGTAGCGATAAGAGACTTTCGGATTCAGGTCGGAACAGGTAGTGTAATATGCTGTCAGGCTGGACCCAGCATCGAAGTGGTCCTGATAAGCGTCCCTTAAGAATAGATTGTTCTTAAGGGTCTCGTAGAAATCCGTATCCAAGTGGTACAGCTTTACTATTTTTGCCCTTAGAGGCTCGAACTGGTAATAAAAATTCTTGAGCGAGCCTGAATATCCGAATGAGCCGGAAATCATATTCCTGGTATATTCGGGACGGCTTTGGTAATTGTAAGACGTGTTAATTTCTGTCCTAGGTATCAGAGCTCCCTTGAACATAGAGTTCGGCAGACCCAGGAACTCAGGGAAACTAAGGTTGGCAGTGACTCCCAGCTCGTTAGAATGCACTTTTCGGTCATTCGACTTGAACTGGAAATTTCCCAGGAAGCCAAGATTCAGCCACTGCCCTCCCCTGAATATATTCTTGTGGAAATAGCTGAACTGAGGTGATATTCCTATTAGCCCTGAAGAGTTCGTGGAACCTTCCAGATTCACCTTGAAGCCTTGCGTCTTGGACTGAGTGAGGCTGATGGCGCAGTCGACATATTCAGAATCCCTCGGAGTCAACTGCATATTCACCCCGCTGAAGATCCTCAGTGCGGAGAGCCTGGCATACGTGTTGTTCACGTCCCTCTCGTCGTATAGCGCCCCCGGTCTGAGAGTATTCATATTCCTAAGAACCTTCTCGTTGAATTTCAGGTCCTTGTCGTGGGAAATCGTCACATCTCCTATCTTGTATTTCACCAGCGGGCGGGCGTTCTCGGGGGTCTCGTTCCTAGTGTAATTGTTAATGGTCATAAGCAGGCCGCAGGTGTCGTTCCTGGCCAGGGTGTCAGCAGTGAAAGAATAGAAATTCTTTGTGAAACCGTAATATCCGTGCCTCCTGAAATAGGCCGCCGACCTTTCGGTCTCTTTCTCCAGATTGGATTCAGAGAGATAGTCGCCTGGCTTGATCATGATATTCACAGAGTCGGCAGAGAAATCCTGACGGAACTCCCCTTCTGGGATTGAATATTGTATAGTGCTTATTTTATATCGCTTGCCGAGGGTTACATTATATTTCACTTTAACTTTTCTCCCGCTCACTTCCACGTCACTGTTGACCTTGGAGTCATAATAACCGATGTATTCAAGATGCTTGCAGATGTTTTCTATCGATTCGTCAAGCTGGGTGGGGTCATAGACCACGGGAGGAGTGCCGATTTTGTGGCAAAACCTGTCCAGGAAATTATTGTCGTATCTGCCCGCCCAGTTGTAGATGACGAGGAAAGGATTCCAGCCGAAGACCAGCGATGGATTCGGCTTCTGCTTGATGTAGGACTGCACATCTTTTGTGTCGGCATTTTTGCCGTTGGTGACGTTCACCGTGTTCTTTGCAAGGCGATACTCCCCTTCCTGCAAGCTCCTTGTCGTGCTGCAAGATGAGACTGCCAGCACGAATGCAAGGGAAGAAATCAAGAATATATGTCGAACCCCGAGGGCCATCCGAACCATGCCACTATAAATTTCTGCTAATTTATGAATATTTTGCCAAAAGATGCCAATAAAAAAGGCGGCCCCGTGAGGTCGCCTTATTCACAATTGCGGGCAATTCGAAATATTACTTCGTCACGGTGTACGTGCCGGCTTCATATTCCTTGGCTTCAGTCTCTCCCGGAAGAGTGACAGTCGCGGTAGCGCCCTCCGGGATTGTAAATTCCCATGTCCAGGTGTCGCCATCGTACTTCCATGCGCTCTTGATCACGCCTGCAGCAGATTTGTATTCAGCGGTAACGTGGCCGAGTCGCTTGTCGGGAACTGGCTTCATGATTATGTGCTTGAAACCTGGCACGGCAGGATCTGCTGCAATGCCTGCTACAGTCTCCCATATCCACTGGCCAACGCAGCCGTAGGCATAGTGGTTGAAACTGTTCATGCCCTTAGGACCCATGCCTTTGTCGAGCATGTAGCTGTTCCAGCGCTCCCATATCGTAGTTGCGCCATTGTCAACCGAATAGAGCCAGCTAGGGTTCTTTCGCTGGAAGAGGAGCTCGTAGGCGATGTCTGTCATGCCGTTTTCGGTGAGAGTCGGCATCAGAATGGACGTGCCGAGGAAGCCTGTCTGGAGGCAGTTGCCATGCTGGGCGAAATTATCCCTGAGGCGGGCGATCATTCTGTCCTTGGCTTCGCCCTCCACGATACGGTTCTTCAAAGCGAACAGGGCCGGAGTCTGCATGGTGTTGAGTATGGCGGTCTTGAACGTGCCGTCAGCATTGAAGAACTGCTCCTTGACGTAAGCTTTCGCATCATCGGCCATCTTCTGATAAATCGAGCCATCGCGGCCAGTTGCGGCAGCCATATCTCTCATCATCTCGGAATCAATCACCCAGTAGGATGCAGAGAGGTAGTCCCAGTACTTGATTGCGTCAGGAAGAAGTTTGCCATTGGAGGAAGCGCCTCCGCCGCAGCTCTCAAGAGGCTCATAGCTGAGCCAGTCAGCCCATTGAAAGTTGCGGTTCTCTGCCGCGAGAGTCTCGTGGTCGTACTTGGTGTCGTTGACGTGATTGATGAACTTGTTCATCGACTCCCAGTTCTCGTCGATGATCTGAGTGTCGCCGAACTGCTTCCAGACAGTCCAAGGCACGATGACGCCGGCATCGGCCCAGCCGACGCGCATCATGTCGTCACCATATTGAGCAAGAGGAGCTACGCCAGGATATCCGCCGAGATCGCTTTGCGAGTCACGCATGTCGCGCATCCACTTGTGGAAGAATTTCATGGTGTTGGCGAAGAAGGTGCCGGTCTCGGTAAATACTTGAGTGTCAGCCGTCCAGCCAAGTCGCTCGTTGCGCTGAGGACAGTCTGTAGGAACTGAAAGATAGTTGGAGAGCTGTCCCCAGTAGATGTTGGAGATCAGCCTGTTTATGAGGTCGTCTCCGGTGCTTATTTTCCCGATTTCCAGATTCTCTGCAATCGATGTCACAGGAATGGACTTAACGGACTTGATCGTAACGTCAGCGTCGGCGGTGATGGACACCAATCTGTAGCCGAAGAAAGTGCAGTGAGGATAGAATTCCACGAAATCTGCTGAAGGCGCGAAAGTATATTCAAGGCGCATTCCTGTTTTAGGGATCCTGAGATTCTCTCTGTGTACGCTTCCCTCTGGACCATCCATGCCGCGGCTCTTGGCACCATTGCCATCGTTCAGCAGCTCGGAAGGTAGGCATGTGAGCGTGGTTCCCTCTGCCGCCTTGAAGACGAAGGATGGAACGCCTGCGCAGTTCTGTCCGAAATCGACCACCAAGGTTTCCCCCGGGCTGACAGTCATCTCCTGGCCGTCTGAATATTCCCTCTCGACTACCACCTTGCCATATTCATCCTCTGTGGCTCCTTCAATGTCTTTCCAGACATAAGCCTTGACGGGTGCGAGAGCTATGTCATTCCTGAGGTATACCTCGGCACCGTCGGAAGGGAGAATCTCTCCGGCAAACTCAGTGTTCTCCTCTGGAGCCGAAAGTTTGTCTGGCGTGTTGAAACCCAGAGGCACTCGGGCGTCGTAGGTCTCGCCATCGAATATTGCTGCGTGCTTAACGGGACCGGCAATTCCGGCCTTCCAGTTATCGAGGTCCGTGCCATAGAGTTTCTTCGTGCCATCTGAATATGTCAGCTCGAGCACTCCGCGGAATGCGCACTTCTTTCCTATCATCCCATCGTAGCCGCCAGGAGTGATTATCTTGTCTCCCCACCATCCTGGGGTCACTTGCGCTGAAAGAACATTCTCGGCGCCTGATTTCGCATTGAAAGCATCGGTGACATCGTAGGTGAATGAACGCTTTGTCTTTGCGTAATGCGTGAAGCCGGGCTTTAGGAATTCATTGCCCACCGGCCTGCCGTTCAGATAGAGTTCGTAGACGCCCAGGCCTGCGGTCATCCACTTGGCGGAGGTAACCTTCTTTTCATTCTTGACCGTGGAAACGAACCAGCTGGAGCCGTCCGCCGCTCGCCCGTCATTGGTGCCGTGAACGACTGGTGCGTCAACAGCGGAAATCCATTTGGACGCATTCCATGCCGATGCGTCAAGAGCGTCCGTCTTCTGCCCTACCACAGTCGCAGTTTCACCCTGCGAACCGCAAGCCGAAGAGACAAGGATCATTGCCGAAGCCAATCCGGCTAGATAACCAATTCTTTTTCTCATACTTTTAGTTAATTAATATTGGATTGTTGTTTTAACTGTTCTTCAATTATTAATGGTTAATTTTTTTTTACGATTCCCCGAAAATGAGCTTTTACCACATTTCAGGGAACGCTTTTTCAATTTTTCAAAAATACTAAAAAATCTGAATAAGGAATATGCCCTCAAGAGGTTAATTTCGAGAAAACACAAATAAATCGAATATCCGAGCCAGCATGGGTACTCCTTCGGTTGGATGCAACAAGTTGATTCTTAATATATTATTGACTTAATACCTAAAAGTATCCTGTAAAAAAATAGCAGGGAACTTTATAGAATGCGCATTCCTTGCTCATCTGACCTGTTTTCCGCACTTTTTCTGGGCTCAAACCAAAATCTACGCAACAACCACGAGAGAGGCTGAACGCTTTGTCGATTCGGGTGTCCTGCGGCAAATGACTTCCTTCGAAGTAAGCATCCCCGATTTCATCGAGATTCACCCAATTTTAAGTTTCGCGGCTTGGCAGTTCCGGGCTTCATCCATCGGTGCTGCACCGCCCCGCCCGATCTCCGGCGATGGAGTCGAAGTCTCCCCTGTCGCAAAGCCTCCATGCAAATCACTCGGGAGGAGAATTGCCCCTGGGGCGTATGGATTGGAGTCGCACTGACTTTTGGCTGGCAGTTGGGACTGGCAAAAAACGGTCATCCACCACTACATCGCCTTGCACGCCATATCCACTCCCGAGTGAGTTGCAAGGGGACAAGGTGGGGAAAGACTATCTTCTACAGAATCTTCGTCTCGACATGCGCACAGGCCTCAGCAACGGCCAGGCTCACAGCACGCTGGAGAAGGCGCGCTTCCTTGCGGAGAAGATACAGGAAATCGATTAGGTGAATCCCAGACCCAGTCGGCCATTCTTCATGAGAAAGAGGAGCCAGAAGTGACCGAGCCCCTCAATATCATCTCAGTTAACTGCGCAAATGGTTGTCCCATTGCTGAAAACATTCACATACCAAAAACGGTAACAAATTGCAAAAAGAATGAATCCTCTGCTTGCAGGTGTGCATAGAAGAGGAGTCATTATATTAGTATTTTGAATCAGTTAAAACTATGATCGCCAAAACGAAATGTGCCGGATTCTCAACACTCGCTTACAACAGGATACTTTCGTAAGCAAGCGCAGAAGCACCCAGAATGAGCTTTTGAGAAGTATCATGTAATTTTTTGACAGGATACTTTCAGACTCCAATATAACATATTAATAATTAACATGTTGCTACTAACCATCAGAGTACCCTCAAAGGTTTACTAAATTCTCCTCATGGCAGCTTTGCCAATCCTCAAGTTCTGGAGGATTGGCAGAAGAAAAATAAATTTGCTTTCTTAAAACGTTTTGTTTAAAATTGCATAGGCGGAAGCTCTAGGCATCCGTCAAAACGTGAGTGGAAGTCCGGTATTCATAGGTGACCTGACTGCAAGCGATCACCTGACGAAGGTATTCAGCAAAACGCCAGGTGCTTCAGGGATAGAAACAGAATGAGTGAATAGCCGACGGCAGGTCTGCGTTCCACCTTATGTTCTATAATTTGAAGACCAGTGAGCATTTCCTTGCGCTAAGAAAGGGTCGAGGGCCAGGCGAGATAATTCAGGTTTTTTTTCAGTGTCAATGTTCATGAAACGGTGAGTACTAAAATGGCATTTCTTGACACCATAGCAAGTTTCGGAGAGAGTTTTTCCAAGCCATCTGGGATTGCATGCTGTGGGAAACACGAATTCATAACTACAAACCTCATTAGCGACGATGTGTGGTATTCGTATTCCGATTGGTCTGGGAAGATACTCTCAAGCGTGCCTGCGCTGGAATACAGGGAACTCTCGGACGATTTCGACACCAGGGTCTCGCGTCTGATAAGCTCATTCTTGGTTTCCAGCCCGGACGGGACAAAGGCATGCGTGGCAAACATTGGGTTTCCGGCGATTTCCTTTTCCTCTGTCAAGGAAGGAACGTTAACAGAATACAGGCGCTATGCCTATCCTGCAATGGGGTTCAGGGGGACCAGCATCACAGAGGATTTAGTCGAGAATTTCAGCAGCCTGCAGGCCGACGAAGAATATGTGTATGCCTTATATTCGGGAAACAAGCTTCGCAGCGGTGTCCTTCCCGCCTACGAGAGCCGACATCTAATAGTATATAATTGGTCAGGCGAGCCGGTGCGGCACTTCTTCCTGAGCAGAAATATAACGCATTTCTTCGTGGAAGGGCGCAAGCTCTACTGCGACTCCTCATACCCTGACTTCAACGTGTACGTTTATGACTTGGGAAGATATCTGTAAATCATTTGCATATTTAAAACGTTATATATAAATTTGAGCCGAGGAAGAGAGGAGACGTGTCGCAGCGCATAATAACAACGCTAAGCCATTCAAGATACCATTCTCATGCGTAACGGAAGCAAATACTCCAGAGCGGCAACGACGGCCATCTTCGCCGTCATGTTGTCCCTGCTGCTCCCATGCTCCTGCAGAGATTACCGAGTCGGCAGGAGAATGAAGGCCATGATGGAGAACCCCATCGTGATTCCGGAACGCCTGTCCACCGCCTGGCGAGACACCGTCATTACCGGCAGCGTTGCTCTCTGCCATCCGCTGCTCGTCATTCACGTGGATTCCAGCTATTGCTCGACATGCGTAATACCGAAGCTGAACAGGTATTCGCCTTTGTACGCCCAATCGTTGTCCGAAGGGACTTTCCGGCTCGCAGTCATCATTTCCAGTCCGCATGGCGAAGCTCGCCATATCTGCCATCAAGTTGGGCTTCATCACTTCGACTTTCCCGTTTATGTTGACCTGGAGAACGAGTTCGATTTGCTGAACCCATCTATCCCGTCCGACCGAAGGTTCCATAGCTTTCTCACTGACAGCTTGGGACGACCACGACTCATCGGCGACCCTACCGCTAGCGAGCACCTGATGAAAATTTTCAACGAGGTGCTCAAAAGTGAAGATAAAACTAAATGAACTATACATTACAAACCGGAGGCATAGCAGCCGCTGGACTTTTTATATCAATCAAAAAAAATCACAACGATGAAAAAAATCATTATTATTTCTTTAGCGGCCGCCCTCCTGGTGGGAGGCTCACTCGCAGCGAAGTTCGCTTCTCGGAATGAGGCGACAAATCTATTCAAGGCCAATCTAGAAGCTCTAGCTGATGAGGAAAATGAATCACAAAACCAACAAAGCTGGCAAATTTGTTCAAAGACAATTGAAATTTATACAACGACGGAAAATGACTGGTCTTTTGATGTCAGTGTCAATCTTTGGTTATTCAAGGGAACTTACACATATAAAAAACCCACCAACTATAAAAAAGAGACACTCACAATTTTATGCTGTAGAGCACAAGGACTTGAAAAAAAGTGCGCTTATGAAGCATGCTAAGCTAAAAGATCGTTACTTAATGTCCTATATTCCTACTGTCGTGAAATCCTTTAAATTGCTAAATGCAGTCTTCTGCGTAGGTCTGTTGCTCTTCATTTCCTCATGCGCCAATCATGATGACTACGGCATGATGCCAGAGAGGTCATATAGAATTGATATCGACAGACCAGGCACTTTCAACATTGACGACTATGCCAAATTCAGTCGGCTGATTCGGTTGGAAACTACGGCTGAATCCCTGATCGGAGAAATCAGTAAAATCCAGATCATGTGGAACGAAGATATACTGATACTTGACAAACTTTCTGAAAATCTCTTCATGTTCGACTCTGCAGGCAATTTTATCAAAACAATTGGCAGAAAAGGGAATGGGCCTAATGAATATGCGGAGATATCCGATTTCGAATTCGATGAAGAGCAGGGAAACATATACATTTACGATAGGCTGAAGCATCGCTTCCTTCTTTACAATTCCGCTGGGGAATTCATCAAGGAGCTGCAAACAGACTTGACTGGAAATGCTTTCACAAAAATCGGGGACAAATTCTGGTTCTATTATCCCTATTCGAAGGACAGCAGGTTTTACCTGATACTAACAGACGATAAGCTGAAAAATGTCGAAAAGGCCTATTTCCAGTGGAACAGGCTTTTGCCCTCTTCTTATTCGCCTTGTTTCTCAGGCACTGGGGCGGAAAAGTATTTCTTCTTCATAGGGTCAAACATCATCTATAGGTTAGACGGGAAGAATCTGCTGCCTGAAATCGGCATTGATTTCGGAAAATACACATTCCCATACGACAAGATTCCTGATCTGGACAACAAGGCTTTCGAGGAACTGGTAAGCGGAAACGATTATGTCGGAGACTTGAGCGGAGTTGTCATATCGAATGATTTCTGCTTTCTCAAATTCAGGGAGATAAAGCCGGCTGGAGTGTCCTCAAGGTCATATTTCGCCGTAATCGATTTTGGTTCCGGAGCGGCAAGGACTTACGACTCAGCTAAATCGTCTGACATGCTGGTCGACTTTTTCTCTCCATTGCTCGTAACCAAAGACAAAGAAATTGCGTACCCGATTTATCCGTCACATCATAACAGCATCTATTACGAAACGCTGCGAAAGTACTTCCCTTCCTTGACTCAAGACTCGAATCCGCTTCTGGCGTTTTATTCATTAAATTGATTTAAGAATATCAATATACTAATATTTGCGATAATGAATCAAAAATATGCCTCGCTTGAAGGAATATGCTCTTGAAACCGCCATTACTGACAGCGTTGGTCTCCGTCAGCCATTGCTCGACATGCGTAATAATACAGATGACAAACCTGGGTCATAGCGGCCACCGGAAATTTAATATCAATCAAAATAATCAAGGCCATGAAAAAAATCATTATTATTTCTTTAGCGGCCGCTCTCCTGGCGGGAGGTGCTTTCGCTGCGAAGTTCTCATCCGGGGACGAGACATCTGAGCTGTTCAAATCCAACGTTGAAGCCCTCGCCAATGAAGAAATCGTGGTCGGGGAACTCTGCGGCTGGAGTCCGTTTACATTTTGCATTAGCCTAGGCGAAATTATTTTCGACTACACGAAAGCATGACTAGACGTTTCGTAATTTCACTAGAAGTCATAGCCGCTGCTGTCATGTCAGCGGCCATGACTTCGTGTTTTGAGTCAGAGCCGAACACCTACCTTCGTTCGCTGCGAAATGTCGATAAGATGATTATAAAGCCACTGGATTCTGTAAGCCTTTCAGATATCGATGAATTTCTCGCATCAAACATAGTGAAGGCTGACGACTGGCTGATCATGAGAGGCGACAGCAGGGCAACGTTTCACCTTTTATTTTACAATATAAACACACGTGAACACTTCCTTGCGCTGAGAAAGGGGCGTGGACCTGGAGAGGTTATTCAGCAACAACCCTTGTTAAATACGAGAATAGAACTCTCATATACGACCAAGATAAAAAGATCTTATTCGAGATTAATATTCCTGAGACTGAACGTACCAAGATAGCCTCAATGGACACCGTTGCTGCTTTCGGAGAAGATTTCACCAAACCGCTAAAACTTGCTTGTTGTGGGAAATACGGCTATATCACCACGAACGTAACCGATCCAGATACCTGGTACTCGTATTCCGATTGGTCTGGGAATGTCCTCTCAAGCGTACAAGCGTTTGAAGATAAGGACCTCTCCGATGATGCTGACACAAGAATGTCTCACCTTCTTAGCTCAGTAATGGTTTCCAACCCCAGCGGGACAAAGGCTTGCGTGGCAAACATTGTTTTCCCTGCGATATCATTCTCGTCCATTGAAGACGGAAAATTGACTGAATACAAGCGATACACCTTCCCCGCCATGGGGTTCAGAAACACACATGTAACAGACGAAACGATACGTAATTTTTACTGCCTTCAGGCTGACGAGAAATACGTCTATGCTCTATATTCTGGGAACAAACTCCGCGGCGGTTCTCTTCCCAGCTGGGAGAGCCAGCACCTGATAGTCTATGACTGGTCTGGAGAGCCTGTGAGACATTTCATCCTACAGAGGAATATAACCAATTTCTTCCTCGAAGGCTACAAGCTTTACTGCGACTCATCCTACCCAGATTTCAACGTCTACGTCTATGACCTGGAGGGATATCTGTAGAACATTCCCATAACTTGTATGAATGACAGGTCAAAGTGAACCTATCTTAGATATGTTGACAAGCTCTGCATGAAGAAAAAGTTTCTTCTGATGATTTCTCTATCATGTTTGATATCCTGCTGCACACAGAACAGGATAGAATTGGCATTGGAACTCGCAGAGGAAAATAGACCCGAATTGGAGAGAGTTCTCGAACATTTTTCAGATGATTCCGCAAGGCTTGCGGCCGCAAAATTCCTAATCGGGAATATGCCTGGTAAGATTACGCTTGACACAACTTCAGTTTCTTCGAGTCAGCCATTCTTCGATGCATTCTCGGATTATAGGATGAAACATGGGGGGCTTGGCATCACTGGCCTATATGACATGCTTGACAGCGTAAAGAGCAGCATCGGAGAGCCTACAATCTCACCATCGTATCTGCTAGATGTCAAGACATTATCGTCCGAGTTCCTGATCGGGCACATTGACAAGGCCGTCGATGAGTGGAGCAGGACGAAATCAAAGAATGAGGTTTCATTCGATGAATTTTGCAGATTCGTTCTGCCGTATAGAATATACGAAAGTTGGTGGAAAGGTGCAAACTCGTATTTCCGGGACAAATACGCAGGAATGGTGACAGGCTGCGCCAATCGTTTTGAGGCTAGCGAAATAATCAAGTCTGACGTATCTGCGTGGTTTCGGCAAGACGGCACATTTTTCAGAGAAAACTCTTTTCTGTCACCAACAACGTTCTACAACACCGTAAAGACAGGCGCAGGGGTATGCTACGACTACAATGCGGTTTTAGCATCCGCTCTCCGAAGCGTAGGAATTCCAGCAGCAATTGACATGGTGCCATATTGGGGAAATTCAAACGCCCGGCATTTCTGGACGGAAATCGTCGGGGCTCCAGTTAAGGGCATTTATGATAACACGCAGATGGATTTCCGTTCTCCAGATGATGAACTCATCAACGACACATTCTGGTTCAAGGATGGTATAATTGACGATACGATCGGCATTCCATCAAATGTCAAATTGCGGAAATGCCGCACGGTACCCAAAATTTACCGACTGGGATATGATATTCAGGGAAAATCGCTTGCGATGGTCGCAGGCGAAGATATACCGTCCATTTTCAGGAATCCGGCAATTGAAGACATTACAGCAAATCTAGTGGAATGCAAGGCTGTATCGGTGAAAATCGTCGAGAACACCACTCATAGACGTTTCGCATATCTGTGCTGCTATGACCCAGACAGCCATTGGTGGACTCCAGTAGCATGGGGAAGGATTAAAGGAGGAAAAGTAAAATTTGCAGATGTCGGTGTGAATATATTGTATATGGCAGCTTATTACAAGGATGGGGACATGATTCCGTTCAGTTCCCCATTCATACTTCAATCCAATGGAGAATTGAGGTATCTCGATGCGAACCCCGATAAATCGATTGAAGCGACTCTCTTCTCAAAGGTGCCATTGAGAACCTCGGTAGCGTTCTATGCCATGGTGATGAGAGGAGACAGAATCATGTTCGCGAATCGGTGCGACCTTTCAGACACCACTACGATATTCAAGATTTCGGAGATTCCATACTACACCCAAGAAATCACCATCCATGACTCGCCTCCAGCAAGATACATGGTCTACAAGACGGATTCTTTTCCAATCAAATTCGTAGCTGAATTGGAGTTCATCGGTGAAACCGAAGATGGCAGGGACACGGTCTGGGCAGGGACTCCTTTCGGGAATCCGTGCTACTCAATGTCGCCGACATCTTTCGCATTCGATGGGGATAGACTCACCTACGCCTACATTGACAAAGTAGATTTTCCGGAGGATTTCATAGCTCTCGATCTTGGCCAGCCCAGGAAAATAAAGAAGATACGGTACTGTCCTAGAAATGACGACAACGCCATCATCCCAGGGAATCAGTACGAGCTTTTCTATTGGGATGACGGATGGAAATCCCTAGGCAGGAAAGCCGGCGAAGACAATCGCCGTTTGCACTATGACAATGTCCCAGATGGGGCGTTGCTATGGTTACACAACCATACTCATGGAAAAGAGAACCGCCCTTTCACCATCGAGAACGGCATACAAGTCTGGTGGTAATCAAAGTAAATCAATCATGCGTAGCGCACATGTAGAGAAAATCATGAATGAATGGTTCAGAACAGCCATCTTGTGCATCATATTGACGTGCGGCTCTATCGAGTCCGCAATCGGGCTTGATCAAATGCTCAGGCTGAAGACAAGGCTTACAGGAAGTTTCGGCAATCCTGGCCCATTCGGAGGGTTTGTAGCAGTAGGAATCGCCGTTGCCGCAGGGTGGCTCGTCTCTAACAAGGATGCAAAATGGAGAGCAACGCCCTTGAATGACAAAGTGTTGTTCGTTCTGTCCTTCGTTTCCCTGCTGCTTGGAGTCCTCGTTCTTCCGGCCTCGCTGAGCAGGGCAGGATGGCTTGCAATCGGCGCAGCGATGTTAGTTTTGGCGTTCAAGGAATTAAACCTGAAGGAATACTGTTTGTCGCATAAGTGGATAGCTGCTATGGAGGTTGTTCTGCTAACCGCCGGATGTGCGGGAGCTTTTGCATTGAAGCCCAAGTCGGCGCTTGGTCGTTTGCATATCTGGCGAATCGAGTGCATGGCCATGTCGAAGAAACCATTGTCAGGTTTCGGTACTGGAAAAGTTCTAGGCGCTTACGGGGAGACGCAAGCTGAATTTTTCAAGGAAAAAGAAAGAAAGGAGCTTACAATTGAGATTGCAGGATGTCCCGAATACGCTTTCAATGAATATTTGAAAGTCGGAGTAGAACATGGGATGCCCGCAATGGCATTGTCATTGACTGTTGTCATTCTCCTCATTTGTTTTCTGCTTCGAAGGAAGTCCGCCACTGCTTATGGTGCAATTGCTTTTGCCGTATTCGCATTATTCTCTTATCCTTCTAGCCTATGGCAATTCAAGGCGCTTGCATTGGTGTTGCTAACAGATGGAGCCATCTCTTTGCGAACGAATGCCGCATTCAAGTATTTCGTGTGCCTAGTCTTTCTTGGTGCGGCATTGACCGTAACCATTCGAAAACCTTCGCCTAGGGAAGAACGGTTTCGAAAAATCTACGCTGATGGCTACGCTTTGCATCTTGCAAAAGATTATATAAAGAGCAACGAAATACTGAAAGAAGGCGCCAAGGTCTCCTCCGACCCGATGTTCCACAACATAATTGGGAAAAACTACGAGTCGCTTGGAGATTATGACAATGCGGAAGCCGAGTACTTGCACTCGCACTACATGGTTCCCAGCCGCTTGTATCCTTTCATTCTGCTCATGGAAATGAAATTGCGGCAAGGCGATGAAGATGCGGCATTGAAATTTGGGGAGATGGCGATTTCCCTGCCCGTGAATCACCGAAATGCGAATATGGAGGAACTTCACCGGAGGTCCTCAGCTTGCATTGACTCCCTTAAAATTAAACGACTTCGCCATGAATCAAGTTCGAGCAATTAATAAATTCACCTCCATTACGACGTGGGTGCTGTCGGCGATAATCGTCATTTTTGTGCTTTTCGCCGCCTGGCGCATATTCATTGCAGACCGCTTTATCATTCCCTCGGATTCAATGTCGCCAACTCTTGTTGCTGGGGACAGGGTTCTCGTGGATAAAACAATTTTCGGAGCTAGAATCTACAAAGACTACGATTTCAAGGATGGAATGGAATTGAAGTGCTGGCGCACACGTGGAAGGAGGAGAATAAGAAGAGGCGACATTATAGTTTTCAATTTCCCCAAGAACGGAGGAAGGGGTATTTCCTTCAAGATCAATTACGTGTTCGTGAAGCGGTGCGTTGGGCTTCCGGGCGACAGCGTCAGCGTGGCCGATGGTTTCTGGAAGAACAATAATTTCAGCGGCGTTCTCGGCATAGCCGAGCAGCAGGAGCGCTTGGCATCAATCAGCGAAGCGCAATTACCTGACGAGGTCCGGTGGACGTTGCAGCCTTGCGCACCTGAACGAAAATGGAGCATCAAGAACTTCGGGCCTCTCTATGTGCCTAGGAAAGGAGACATCATTCACATAAATGACACTACATCGGCTTTGTACGGCGACATATTGATTTACGAGAATTATTCATCAACCTCTGGCACCCACAGATTCAAGCATGACTATTTCTTCATGGCCGGGGACAACGTACTCGACTCCGGAGACTCCCGTTACTGGGGATTCGTTCCCGACGACTATATAGTCGGAGTTGTGAAAGCCATCCTTTTCAACAGAGATCCTTACACAGGGAAACGAAGTTTCGGAAGATTCAGAACATTTGACTCCATGTCCGGAAATCATTAACAAGCATTGACCCCTAAAATGAAGTCAATCGAAGGATTGGAATTTGCGTATTTAAAAGGTTTTAATTATTTTTGAGCCAATAAGAGTATCGGCGTAATCGAGACAGATAATAGCAATGCTGATTCTTCCAAGATACGACGTTCTCATATTTTGGTGACATATTAGTTAAAAAATCAAAACAATGAAAAAAATCATTATTGTTTCTTTAGCAGCCGCTCTCCTGGCGGGAGGCGCTTTCGCTGCGAAGTTCGCCTCTGGTAACGAAGCGAACGATTTGTTCAAATCCAACATTGAAGCACTCGCCGATGAGGAAATCATCGTGGGGGAACTTTGTGCTTATCAACCTGATTGGTCATGTTGGAGCTTGGGAGAGAAGTTTGAGAATAACATTAAGACTTCTTATTCCAATGATTCGTTAAAAATTCGATAATTATATAACTCTCAAATCATTGCAATAAAAATAGCTCGTTCTGGGATGCCAAAGTCACCAATCGAACAACCTTGAAAAAAAGCTGAAATAAGTGTTAAAAACAGATGGAAACAATGCTTGAAAAAAATGAATAAATGCTTGATTTTAAGTAATTTAGAGTTACCAGCCTTTATGCTGCCATATATGAAAATCAAGCACCTTACCCAGCTCAGAGAGATGCTTTCGAAAGCACTCTCCGGACAGACAAATTTAAGCAAATCTTTTCAATCCTTCTTCATCGAAACCATGGAGCTTATCCTCACCCATAAAGGACGGCTCAACTTCACCCAGATGGCGAAGTGCGGACGTTCGCGCGAAAGCAGGTTCCGCCAGAACTTCAAGAAGGCCTTTGACTGGTTCAAGTTCAACAAGTCCTTCCTGGAATCAGCGAAGGAACATCGTATCGCAAGTCAATATGTCCGCACGGGATATCTTCGACGATTACTGGACAAGGTTTCAGCTGGAGTGCGTCTTTGCGATGCCAAGCAGTTCACTGGCCTCACTCACTGTCAGGCGAGGAACAAGGAGGCACTGTCTTTCGCCTTCAACGCTTCCCTCACGTCCGTCAATGCAGCCATGGCCTTCGCACGGCAGCAAGGGATGGATCTCTCAGGCGGTTCAACCAAAACCCTGCTGCACAATGCCGAAATGTTGGATCGATTTATTGCAATGTCATGGAAATCCCCGAACATGCGATTAAATAACACTGATTTCAAAGAACTTTTATTCTACGGCGTTCGCGCTGTGGCGTAACTTTTATAAAATTAACGAACTGTTGTTATAAAAACTTACTATTGTTATAAATGAGGAGACATATTGATATTTTCAAATTGGCCATATTCGCCGCCATCTTTTCGGCGGCGATGGTTTCTTGCAGCGATAGCGAGACCAATGCCTACCTGCGGTCCCTTCGCCGTGTCGGCATGACGGTCATCGAGCCTGTCGATTCTGCCAGTCTTTCAGACGTGGAGAAATTTATGGCGTTGGGCATAATGAAGGCTGGTGACTGGCTGATCATGAATGGTGATAACAGATCTGTCCATCACTTATTATTTCACAATCTCAATAGCAATGAACATTTTTTCGCACTGAGGAAGGGGCGTGGTCCTGGAGAGATTAACCAGGCTAGTAATCTTCAGAAGCTCGGAGACAGAACACTCATAATGGATGCGGATAAGAATATCATGTTCGAGTTCAATGTGTCTGAGGGCGAACGAACTAAGATAACATCCTTAGACACTGTGGCTGTTTTAGGAGAGACTTCCGCCGAACCAGTGAAAGTCGCTTGCTGCGGGAAGAACGGCTTCATAACAACTAACCCTCTTGCCGATTCGTGGTACTCTTATACCGACAAGGACGGCAATATATTGTCCAGCGTGCCTGCCTTGGAATATAAGGAACTGTCTGGCGATTTCGACACCAGGATATCATTCTTGATCAGTTCTGCACTGACCTCCAGCCCGGACGGCACGAAAGCCTGCGTTGCCAACGGCATTTTCCCCGCAATATCATTCTCCTCCGTAGAGAATGGAAAGCTGACGGAATACAAACGATATGCCTTTCCTGCCGTTGGGGTCAAAGAGAATGGCGTCACACAAGATTGGATTAGCTCTTTCTGCCGCCTTCAGGCCGATGGTGAGCATGTCTACGCATTGTATTCAGGAAACAAGTTCCGTGGCGGTTCTCTCCCCTCCTGGGAGTGTCAGCACCTGATTGTCTACGACTGGTCAGGCGAGCCTGTGCGTCATTTTTTCCTTAGCCGGAACATAACCAGTTTCTTCCTCGAAGGCCACAAGCTTTACTGCGACTCATCCTACCCCGACTTCAATATTTATGTTTATGACTTGGAAAAGTATTTGTAGATGATTTTATGCGTAAAATGTTTTGCATATATATTCCTGCCTGTCATAAAACTCTATTAATTTCTAAATGCAGTCTTCTGCATTGGTCTGTTGCTCTTCCTTATCCGGTTTTCCGTCACTTCATAGAAACTTTTATTACGAAACGCTGAGAAAGTACTTTCCTTCATTGACACAAGACTCGAATCCGCTGCTGGCGTTTTAAGCATTAAATTGATTTAAGAATATAATTTACTATATTCTCATCTTTGACACTCTGTTTTTGAGAAATCAAGTCCCCAGACCGCTGCAATGGCGATTTGGGGCCTTTTGCGTTCTGGAACTTTGTAGCTATACGGACTCCTTTCAGTACTTTTTCGTGGATTTTTTAGATTCTGCGATTATGGCCTTCATTCTCTGTTTTGAGACGATCTGCGTGTCCGTCCTGAAGCCGGCGGAGCCGTGCAGGTTNACATAGCCTTCTCCGCTCACGGCGAGGAAGTTCATGTCCTGAAGAGTGTCGATTATCTCGGCTGGAGAGAAGCGCTTTCCTCCTCGGTTGACTTTCTTTTCCAGATATTTATATAGCAAAAGAGCCAGGAAGCAGGTGAGGAAGTGAGCCTTGATGCGGTCGTCCCTCCGTAGGAATACCGGCCTTGCCTCGAATTCGGTCTTCGTGATGCGGAAGCAGTCTTCTATGATCCAGCGCCCGCCGTTCACCTTGATGATTTCTGGGGCGGTGTCATCGAGGTCTGTGCAGATGCCGTAGAAGCCGTCGAAGCGCGCCTCCTGGTCTATCATCTCCTGATTGAG
>ONBM01000013.1 GCA_900316045.1 uncultured Bacteroidales bacterium
GAATCAGTGAATGATGGTGCGGCGCGGCTGAGTATTATGAATATGACAAATAGCAGCAGGGCAGTTCCAACGACGCAGGCGGCAGCAATCCGAGTTATCATCCAGCCATCTTTCTTTCTAACTTTCTGAGCTTCAGGGGCGGCAGGGGTAGCTGGCGCGGCAGATGCTGTTTTTTCTGTCTCTTCTGGTGGTGCGGGTTGTTCCAGTTCTGTTTTCTCCGTTGATTCTGGTGCGGGTGGTTCCGGTGCGGCAGATGCTGTTTTTTCTGTCTCTTCTGGTGATGCGGGCGTTTCTGGTGCGGCAGGTGCTGTTTTTTCTGTCTCTTCTGGTGATGCTGGTGGTTCCGGTTCTGTTTTCTCCATTGATTCTGCTGCTGGTGCGGGTGGTTCCGGTGCGGCAGATGCTGGCGAAACTAGTTCTATAGGCCTCTCCTCCTGTTCTGGAACAGATTTTACTACGGGTTCAGGAACCTTAACCTCTGGCTCTGGCACATCAACTATAGCCGAAAGTTTTTCCACTGCATCGTGAACCTCCTCTGGAGTCTCCTCATGCGTCTTCAATGAGACAGGCTGCAAGCCATCTTCAATGAGACAGGCTGCAAGCCAAATCCGTAAGGGAATATCTCCAAATCCTCGTCAGGTATGAAAAAAAAGGCGTTTTCTTTCGTAGCCCTAAGCCTCCCCAGGCCAGGGAACACAACTGCCTTTTTCTTTGTGAGATCACCCTTCACCCCAGCTGCGAAACCAGAAATTATCTTCCTGGACGTTTCCAAGTCAGTCCCATTAGCCTTTGAATACAGCTGGGCAAGCTTATCATCAGAGCCTTGCCTTTCCCTGAACGAAAGCCTCCTGTAAGGCGGATTGATGGTGTATCCCCTGTCGGAGAACGACGCAGGCACCACCTCGGTCACGAATGTGCCAAGACCCGGAAGCGCAACCTCCTCATTATCAAGGATGAGTTCCTTGACCATATCCGCCAAAAGGGCAATTTCCATAAGCTCAGTATTGGAATCAGACACAAAGATACTTAAAATTTTCATGCAGGCAATTCCAAGCCTCTTACCCTTTCATGCAAATGCACCTTCATAGAATCAAAGAAAAAATGCTTAAAAAAATTTGCATAAACATCTTTTTGTTGTACCTTTGCAATCCCGAACAGGAAACCAAGATGGACATATCTCCACTGGCTGCCTGAACGGAAAATACAAAAATATTCCTCAATAGCTCAGTTGGTTAGAGCACCTGACTGTTAATCAGGGGGTCGTAGGTTCAAGTCCTACTTGAGGAGCAGAAATGGACAAATCTTCAAATTGGGGATTTGTCCATTCTCTTTATCTCCCTAAGGACCTGATTTCAAAAAAATGTGGCCACTTGCCTTGCCAGAATTGCCCTCCCCGCCACGAAAGGTTTCCGACAGGATACTTTTGAAACCATTTACAGACGTGCGCAGAAAGATTTTGAAAGCACCTTGCGATTTTATGACAGCATACTCTTGGCCTCGAATGCAATACTTTCATAATAAGCACATTACAGCTAGCCATACGAGTACCTTGTGAACAGTCCCATAATACATAGTCGGAACGGACTGGGGCGAGAAGATAATGACGAGCTTGAGTCATTGCGCCATTATTCCAATATCCTAAAATCCGATGCCTCTCTGGAAATCTACCAAATGGTCCAAGAATGTGAGGCAATACAAGACATGATAATTTCTAACTATAAATTACAGGGACATGCCATGTCAATATTCTGAATTTTGCGTAAGTTTGCAATAAACGAACATATATTCATGAAGGTTTACATTTGTCAGTGCAATCTGCGCTGGTGCGATCGTGAAGGCAACAGGGCGCATATCGAGGAGTTACTTTCGCATGCGGGGGAATCTGGCCGGGCACAAGGAACAGCCGAGGGGCGAATGAGTTCCGGTATCGAAGCTGGCGATGCCGAAGGTACCGAAGTCGGCCAAGAAAGCGCCGGTATCGAAGCTGGCGATGCCGAAGGTACCGAAGTCGGACAAGAAAGCGCTGGGATCGAGACTGGGGGGCTGATCGTGCTACCCGAGATGTTCTCGACGGGATTTATTACTATGCCTGCTGGTGAGGCGGAGAGCGATGGTGCTTCACTTGGCTGGATGAAGGCCATCGCCAAGAAATATGGTTGCGCGGTGGCAGGGAGCGTGGCGACAGAAGATGGCGGACTCTTCTACAACCGATTCTACTTCGTTAAGCCGGACGGAACCTTCGTCAAATACGACAAGCGGCATCTTTTCTCCTTCGCAGGCGAAGACAGGCGATTCACGGCAGGAAGCGAAAAAGTCATAACTGAATATAACGGAGTGCGTTTTTTTCTGCAAATATGCTACGACCTGCGCTTTCCATGTTTTTCCAGGAATATTCTGCCGAACCCTTACGACGCAGTGATTTACGTAGCCAGCTGGCCATCGCCAAGGATCGGGGCCTGGGAAACTCTCCTAAAGGCCCGAGCAATCGAGAACCAATGCTACGCAATCGGCGTGAACCGAGTAGGCAAGGATCCTTCTTGCCAATATAACGGACATTCCTCAATCGTAGATCCTTACGGCAATGCCTCTGCCAGCTGTGCGGAAGGCGTGGAAGAAATCGTATCCGCAGACCTGGACCTTGACTCCCTGCAAGCATTCCGCGATAAATTCCCCATGCTGAATGATGCGGACAGATGACCTATGATGAAGTCCTGAAATTGACCTACCCAGAATGCCAATTCTGATCTTTTGCAAACACCTAGCGCGGCGGCATGCCACAGAAGGGCCTGCAGAGGCATAGGGTGTCCTAAGGTGGCGTTTGAGAGCCAGTGCTTAGGACGATCACAGCCATTCTGCAGCGCTCCACGGCACTTCATTGTCCTAGAGTCTTGAAAAAATTTGAGAAGATTTACCTTTACCAAACAAATCTAGTGTCCAATGACACTAACAGATTACATTTCCAAAGTCAACTTCCAATACCAGACCGGAAACACAACAGAACACAGCTTCAGAGGTTTTCTAAGGGACTATGTAGCAGAGATTGCCGGCACCGGAAAAACGTGATAAATGAGCCAAAGAGGACCGCATGCGGGGTCCCTCCATTATCACTGCCAAAGTTGGCGAGAATCCAGCTGATTAATAGAATTCTTTAAGATGTTTTTAAGATTTTTCCCGGATATTTCCAGGTCATTGAACAGTTTCTGCGGATCTTTGATGAAGATGTTTTTAAGATTTTCCCGGATATTTCCAGGTCATTGAACAGTTTCTGCGGATCTTTGATGATGATGTTTTTAAGATTTTTCCCGGATATTTCCAGGATGATTCCGGGATTTTTCAGGAAATTAGGCGGTTTTTCCGGGATTGAGCCTGTAAGAATTGGTAAAAGAAGTTGATTTCACATGTCTTGCGGGATGGAGATAAATAGCAAATCGATTTAAAGAAAAATTTTCTTGGAATTGAGATTCCCATTTTCTACATTTGCAACAGTTTCGATTTGAAAGAATAATATTTATGCAATATTCATCCATTATCGTCATTTCCCTATCTATCCTAGTGCTAAGCATTCAAGGACAGGGAAGGCGTATGAGATGATTTAATTACATATTTATTCATGCATAGCCTTCCCGAACCCCACGGGAGGGTTTTTTTGTCTGGTGCGCTTTCACATCGAAAGGCAAATAAAATCGAGAGAAGGCAGGCAATGAGGGAAGGATGAAAATGGGAACTGAAAATGAGGGGGTAGGACGAATGGGCAATGATAAAAATGATTTGATCTAACGAAACGAAACAAATAGACAATGAAGAATCAGCTTAGAAGCTCCGTCACGATGAATGGGCGAAGGATGGCAGGGGCAAGGGCCCTGTGGGTGGCAGCAGGCATGAAGCCCGAACAGATGGGCAAACCTGTGATAGCCATCGTAAATTCCTTCACCCAATTCGTTCCAGGGCACACGCACCTCCACGAGATAGGCCAGATCGTCAAGACCGAAATCGAGAAACTGGGTTGTTATGCGGCAGAATTCAACACCATAGCTGTAGATGACGGCATCGCAATGGGACACGACGGCATGCTTTACTCACTCCCCTCTCGCGACATCATCGCAGACAGCGTGGAATACATGGTAAATGCCCACAAGGCCGACGCCATGGTCTGCATCAGCAACTGCGACAAGATAACTCCAGGAATGCTAATGGCCGCAATGAGGCTGAACATCCCCACGGTCTTTGTGTCAGGAGGGCCCATGGAAGCCGGGATATATCCGTCCGCCAAAGCGAACACAGCCATGGACACAGAAAACACAGCCATGGACACAGAAGAAGGATGCCGGAAACTGGACCTGATAGATGCCATGGTGGTATCGGCGGATGGCAGCGTTGACGATGAAGAAAGCAGGAAAATAGAGCTGAATGCCTGTCCTGGGTGCGGGTGCTGTTCCGGCATGTTCACGGCAAACTCGATGAACTGCCTGACGGAAGCAATCGGGATGGCGCTCCCAGGCAACGGTACCATTGTGGCGACCCACAAGAGGCGGATCGACCTTTTCAAGAAGGCAGCGCAACTGATCGTCAGAAACGCCCACGAATATTACGAGAACGGGAATGAAAGCGTCTTGCCGAGGAACATCTGCACCAGGCAAGCCTTCTTGAACGCCATGACGCTGGACATCGCAATGGGCGGGTCAACGAACACAGTGCTGCACCTTCTGGCGGTCGCTAACGAAGCCGGGGTTGATTTCCGAATGAAAGACATCGACGAACTGTCACGCAAAGTCCCTTGCATTTGCAAGGTGGCTCCAAATACGGCAAAGTATCACGTGCAGGACGTGAACAGGGCCGGAGGCATAGTAGCCATCATGAACGAGCTGGCCAAAGGTGGTCTCGTGGATGCTTCCCTGGGACGGGTTGACGGACTCACCCTAGCCCAAGAAATCGACAAGTACTGCATCACAATGCCATTCAACCTTGCCGGAACAGGAACAATGAACCCTCACTGCACCGATGAAGCCAAGGCAATATACTCAAGCACCTCAGGCAATAAGTTCAGCACCGTCATGGGCTCGCAGGAAACATATTCCCAAAACTTCGATGCCGACAGGGCAGAAGGCTGCATCAGGGACCTCTGTCATGCATATTCAAAAGACGGGGGCTTGGCAGTGCTTTTCGGGAATATAGCGAAAGACGGCTGCGTGGTCAAGACCGCGGGAGTCGATGAATCCATCTGGAAGTTCACAGGGAGGGCTAAAGTCTTTGATTCCCAAGAAGCAGCCTGCGATGGCATCCTGGGCGGCAAGATACAGGCCGGCGATGTGGTAGCGATCACCTACGAAGGCCCGAAAGGCGGCCCTGGAATGCAGGAAATGCTTTACCCTACTTCTTACATAAAATCCATTCACCTCGGAAAGCAGTGCGCCCTCATTACCGATGGCCGCTTCAGCGGAGGCACCTCCGGATTGAGCATCGGGCACATCTCGCCAGAAGCAGCCGCAGGAGGAAACATCGGCCTGGTCAGAGACGGGGACATAATAGAAATCGACATCTCTTCCAGAAGCATAAACGTAAAGCTCTCAGACGAAGAGCTTGCGGAGCGCAGGAAGCTGGAAATGGAGAGAGGGCGTAAGGCTTTTACTCCTCCGATGCGCCACAGAGAGGTCTCAAAAAGCCTAAAAGCGTATGCGGCAATGGTGAGCTCGGCAGACAAAGGAGCGGTGAGGGTAATCAAAGATTAATAATGAATATGGAGAATAATAGGATAAACGGCTCAGAGGCGCTTTTGAAATGCCTCGTGGACGAGGGCGCGGACACTATATTCGGCTATCCTGGCGGCCAGATAATGCCAGTCTATGACAAGCTGGTGGATTACTCCGATAAGCTTCGCCACATTCTCGTCCGCCACGAGCAAGGAGCCATTCATGCCGCCCAAGGTTATGCCAGGGCGACTGGAAAAACAGGAGTGGTGCTGGTCACTTCCGGCCCGGGAGCAACGAACGTCATCACAGGCATAATGGATGCGAAAGTGGATTCCACCCCCATCGTAGTGATAGCCGGGCAGGTGTCCAATTCAGCACTTGGAACAGATGCTTTCCAAGAGGCAGACCTCATCGGCATGACAGGGACGATAACGAAGTGGAACTACCAGGTCAGAGACGCGAAAGACATGGCCTGGGCAGTTTCAAGAGCGTTTTATATAGCAAGGAACGGCCGTCCCGGGCCAGTGGTGCTGGACGTGACTAAAGATGCCCAGCTCAGCATGGTAGATTTCGAATTCAAGAAATGCGGATTCATTAGAAGCTATATTCCTTATCCTAAGCCTTCTGAAGAGGCGATAGCAAAGGCCGCGATGCTGCTCAACGAAGCCGAAAGGCCATTCGTGGTGTTCGGTCAAGGAATCACTCTCAGCGGAGCGGAAAAAGAACTTAAAGAGTTCCTCCACAAAGGAGATATCCCTGCCGGCTCCACCCTTCTCGGACTGAGCGCTTTGCCGACTGACGACCCTCTGTTTGCCGGCATGATAGGCATGCACGGCTACATAGCCCCGAACATAAAGACCAACGAATGCGACGTGCTGGTGGCAGTGGGGATGCGCTTCGACGACAGAGTGACGGGAACGGTCCAGTCATACGCCAGGCAGGCCAAGATAATCCACATCGACATAGACCCTTGCGAGGTCGGAAAAATAATTCCGGTGGACGTGGGCATCATCGGGGATGCGAAGGCTGTGCTGAGGGAACTGACGGCCAAAATAGCCAGGCACGATCATAAGGAATGGATTGCCAGCTTTGAGAACTGCCTCGAAGTAGAAAAAGAAAAAGTAATATACCCGGAAGTTCATCCGAAAGAGGGCTGGATCAAGATGGGAGAAGTGGTGGATGCCGTCGCCGAAGCGACGAAGGGGAATGCCGTGGTGGTGACAGACGTGGGACAGAACCAGATGATCGCTGCAAGATATTCAAAATTCACCGGTGGAAGGAGCTTCATTTCATCAGGAGGTCTCGGAACCATGGGATTCGGCCTGCCGGCAGCGATAGGGGCAAAGATAGGGGCTGCGGAAAAAACAGTCTGCCTTTTCGTCGGAGATGGAGGAATCCAGATGACCATTGAAGAGCTTGGCACCATAATGCAAGAAAAGACAGGAGTCAAGATATTCATACTCAACAATAACTGGCTTGGCAATGTGCGTCAGTGGCAGGAACTGTTCTTCAATAAAAGGTACTCGCAGACCAGGATGCAGAACCCCGATTACGGGGCGATCGCCTCGGCATACGGCATACGCTGCGCGATCGTCGAGAAGCGGGAAGACCTTGCCGGAGCAGTAGAAGAGATGCTCTCCGACGATGCCCCCGCGATTCTGGACATCCATGTGGAAGAGGAGGACAATGTCATGCCAATGGTGGCTCCGGGAAAGCCGATTACGAATATCATGTTGAACGGAAAAGAAATTTACGAATATGGAAAATGAGTGCAAACGGTATTCTGTCATCATATACACCGAGAATCAGATAGGGCTGCTCTCGCAGTTCTCGAATATATTCACGAGACGCGGCCTCAGCATCTGGAGCCTTCTGGCTCTGCCAACGGACATTCCTGGCATTCACTACTTGACGATAGTTACCGACGGGCCGGAAAAGAGCATCCACAATGCTGTGCTGCACTTGGAAGACAAGATTGACGTCGTGAAGGCTTTTTATTACCCTGGCGACCTGATCGCGGCGCCCGACGAGAGCATTTACAAGCTCTCCGAGGAAAAAGTCAGGGATTTCATTCACGAGAGAACCGTGGAAAAGAAAAATTATCTTAACAATAGAAACAAATAAATCAATCAATTATGGCAAAAATTAGTTTTGGCGGGGTTGAAGAAAATGTAGTAACCCGCGAAGAATTCACGCTTGAACATGCACGCGAAGTTTTGAAAGACGAAACCATCGCAATCATCGGCTATGGAATCCAAGGTCCTGGACAAGGCCTGAACCTGAGGGACAACGGATTCAATGTGATAGTCGGCCAGCGAGAGGGCAAGTCTTACGATAAGGCCCTCGAAGATGGATGGGTGCCTGGAGAGACGCTTTTCAGCATCGAGGAAGCCTGCAAGAGAGGAACGGTCATCGAATATCTGATCTCGGATGCAGCCCAGATCCAGCAGTGGCCTACCGTAAAGAAATATCTTACGCCAGGCAAGGCCCTCTATTTCTCGCACGGCTTCGCAATCACGTACAAGGACAGGACCGGAGTAATTCCACCGGCAGACGTGGATGTCATTATGGTGGCCCCTAAAGGCTCGGGAACATCACTGAGACGCCTGTTCGTCGAAGGGCGCGGAGTGAATTCGTCATACGCTGTTTATCAGGATGCCACCGGCAAGGCTCTGGAACGCACCCTGGCACTCGGGATAGGCATCGGCTCAGGCTATCTTTTCGAGACCGATTTCAAGCGGGAAGTATATTCAGACCTTACCGGAGAACGCGGAACGCTGATGGGAGCGATACAAGGAATACTTCTGGCTCAGTACGAGACGCTCAGGGAGCATGGGCATACACCTTCAGAGGCTTTCAACGAGACAGTGGAGGAACTGACCCAGTCTCTGATGCCTTTATTCGCAGAGAAAGGCATGGACTGGATGTACGCAAACTGCTCTACGACGGCTCAGAGAGGGGCTCTTGACTGGATGGGACCTTTCCACGACGCCACTAAGCCAGTCTTCGAGAAACTCTATCAGTCTGTGGCCAGCGGTAATGAGGCCCAGATTTCAATCGATTCAAATTCCAAGCCAGGCTACCGTGAGGGACTCAACAAAGAACTTGAAGCCCTTCGCAACAGCGAGATGTGGAGAACCGGAGCAGAAGTAAGGGCTCTGCGTCCGGAAAAACAGGAAAAGAAATAATAATGGACAACAGAGTACAGATATTCGACACGACCCTCAGGGATGGAGAGCAGGTGCCTGGCTGCCAGCTTAACACAGTGGAGAAAATCCAGATCGCTAAAGAGCTGGAGAGCCTGGGCGTGGACGTGATAGAGGCCGGCTTCCCTGTCTCCAGCCCCGGGGATTTCAACTCGGTGATTGAAATCTCCAAGGCCGTGACATGGCCTGCCATCTGCGCGCTCACAAGGGCAGTGGACAAGGACATAGACGTGGCCGCCGAGGCTCTCAGATACGCCAAGCATAAGAGAATCCACACAGGCATAGGGACTTCCGACTCCCACATCAAGTACAAGTTCAACTCTACCCGCGAGGAAATACTCGAGAGAGCGGTGCATGCGGTGAAATATGCCAGGAAATATGTCGAGGACGTGGAATTCTACGCCGAAGATGCCGGGAGGACCGACAATGAATATCTTGCCAGGGTGGTCGAGGCCGTGATCAAGGCCGGCGCCACGGTGGTGAATATTCCTGACACCACAGGCTACTGCCTGCCCGAGGAATATGGAGCCAAGATAAAATACCTCTTTGAGCATGTGGATGGCATAGACAAGGCAGTGATTTCCACGCATTGCCACAACGACCTGGGAATGGCCACTGCCAACACTTTCGAAGGCATAAGGAATGGGGCAAGGCAAGTGGAAGTGACCATCAACGGAGTTGGCGAGAGAGCCGGCAACACAGCACTCGAGGAAATCGTGATGATCCTCAAATGCCACAAGGATACTGACCTGTACACCAACATAAACACCCAGAAAATATATTCGTTGAGCAGGATGGTGTCGAACCTCATGAATATGCCGGTGCAGCCGAACAAGGCCATAGTCGGCAGGAACGCTTTCTCGCATTCTTCTGGAATACACCAGGACGGCGTCCTGAAAAATGCTCAGACCTACGAGATAATAGACCCCAAGGACATCGGGCTGGACGAGAATTCCATCGTTCTCACTGCTCGCAGCGGGCATGCGGCTCTGAAATACCGGCTGGAGACCCACGGAGTAAATCTGAGCGAGGAAAAGCTGGATAAGGTCTACGAGGAATTCCTGAAGCTTGCCGACAAGAAGAAGGAGATAAATGACGATGACATACTGATGCTTGCCGGCAGCGAAAGGGCTAACGACCATCACATTAAGGTGGACTGGCTCCAGGCGACCAGCGGAATAGGCATGAAGCCGGTGGCAAGCATCGGCCTGGACATCTCCGGCGAGAAATTCGAGGCCGCAGCCACCGGAAACGGTCCCGTTGATGCTGCAATCCACGCCGTCAGGCAAATCATCAAGAAACCAGTCACCCTCACGGAATTCACGATACAGGGAGTCTCCAAAGGTTCCGACGACACCTGCAAGGTTCACATGCAGGTCGAACATAACGGTCGCATCTACTACGGCTTCGGCGCAAGCACCGACATCGTGAATGCTTCAATAGAGGCTTACGTAGACGCATTAAATAAATTCACGGCGGAATGAACACGCTATTCGACAAAATATGGGATTCGCACGTCGTCACGAAACAGAGCGACGGCCCCACGCAATTGTACATCGACAGGCTGTACTGTCACGAGGTAACTACCCCTCAGGCTTTCGAAGGCTTAAAGGAAAGAGGGATCAGATGCTTGCGGCCCGAGAAGATTTTCTGCATGCCGGATCACAACACCCCCACGCATGACCAGGACAAGCCGATTGCTGACTCAGTAGGACGGAAGCAGGTTGAGACGCTTGAAAAAAACGCCAAGGAATTCGGGCTGACATATTTCGGAATGATGAATTCCCGTAACGGCATAATCCATGTCGTTGGACCGGAAAGAGGGCTTTCTCTCCCAGGAATGACCATTGTCTGCGGCGACTCACACACTTCGACTCACGGAGCAGCCGGAGCGGTTGCATTCGGCATAGGAACCAGCGAAGTGGAGATGGTGATGGCTTCGCAATGCATTCTCCAGCAGAAGCCTAAGTCTATGAGAATAAATGTTGAAGGGACGCTCGGCAAGGGCGTGACGCCGAAAGACGTGGCCCTGTACATCATGCAGCAAATCACGACTTCCGGCGCGACTGGATACTTCGTAGAATATGCAGGCTCCGTGGTCAGAAACATGTCGATGGAGGGCCGCCTGACGCTTTGCAACCTGTCAATCGAAATGGGTGCCAGAGGAGGTTTCGTCGCTCCTGACGAGACTACCTTTGAATATCTCAAGGGGCGCGAATATGCCCCTAAGGGTGCTGAATGGGACAAGGCGGTGTCATATTGGAGGACTCTCAAATCTGGCGATGACGCAGTATTCGACCGAGAGATCACTTTCGACGCTGCTGACATCGAGCCTATGATCACATATGGCACGAACCCAGGAATGGGCATCGGGATAACCCAAACCATTCCCACCGATGCAACACCTAAGGCTCTTGAATATATGGGATTCCATGCAGGAGAAAAGATGATCGGGAAAAAGGTGGACTATGTTTTCCTCGGAGCCTGCACAAATGGCAGAATAGAGGATTTCAGGGCTTTCGCTTCCATAGCCGCAGGCCGTCACAAGGCAGAGGGCATTACTGCGTGGCTGGTTCCAGGCTCATGGGAGGTTCTGAAACAGATCAAGGCTGAAGGGCTTGACCAAATCCTGAGCGAAGCTGGCTTCGAGATTCGTCAGCCGGGCTGCTCTGCGTGCCTGGCCATGAACGACGACAAGATTCCCGCTGGCAAATATTCAGTTTCCACCAGCAACCGCAATTTCGAAGGCCGCCAGGGTCCAGGCGCCCGCACCATGCTCGCCTCCCCTCTAACAGCTGCCGCAGCCGCAGTCACCGGCATCGTCACAGACCCAAGGACTTTAATGCAAGACGTTCATGAAACAGAAATTTGACATAATCGAAAGCACTTGCGTTCCGCTGCCACTGGACAATGTGGACACGGATCAGATAATCCCAGCAAGGTTCCTAAAGGCAACCACCAGGGACGAGAAATTCTTCGGAGACAACCTGTTCTGTGACTGGCGGCACAATCCAGACGGCAGCCTCAACAAAGATTTCGTGCTGAACGACCCATCATTCGGCGGCTGCATACTGGTCGCAGGGAAAAACTTCGGCAGCGGCTCCAGCCGTGAGCATGCCGCCTGGGCAATAGCAGGATACGGATTCAGGGCAGTCATCGCCTCCTCGTTCGCAGATATTCATAAAAACAACGAGCTCAACAATTTCGTGCTCCCAATAACCGTGAGCGAAGGTTTTCTGAAAGAACTCCACGCCACGATCGCGAAAGACCATGGAGCGAAAGTACGCATAGAGCTGCCAGCTCAGACCGTGACGAATCTCACCACAGGCTCTTCGGAGCATTTCGAGATAAACCAATACAAGAAATTCTGCCTTATGAACGGCCTGGATGACATAGATTATCTCCTGAGCCACAAGAAAGACATAGAAGAATACGAGAAAGCGCATGCCTGACAGATACATAGAAGTAATGGACACCACCCTGCGTGACGGAGAGCAGACTGCCGGAGTCTCCTTCAACGGAGACGAGAAGCTGGCAATAACCCGCATGCTGCTTGAAGAACTGAAGGTGGACAGGATAGAAGTCGGCTCCGCAAGAGTGTCGAACGGCGAAAGAGATGCGTTCCAGAGAATATGCAGCTGGGCATCAACCTGCAACCACCTTCAGCAAATAGAAGTGCTGGGATTCGTGGATGACGGTCTCTCCGTCGAATGGATTTCGTCAGGGGGCGGCAAAGTGCTCAATCTGCTCACCAAAGGTTCCCTGAAGCATCTTGAGGGCCAGCTCAGGAAAACCCCGCAGGAACACCTCGACGACATATTAATTAACATAAAAAAGGCTTCCGACAGGGGCATGGACGTTAATATTTATTTAGAGGATTGGTCCAACGGCATGCTCTCTTCAAGAGATTATGTTTGGTTCATGATAGATGCGCTGAAGGACACGCCCGTGAAGCGTTTCATGCTGCCAGACACTCTCGGCATTCTGAACCCTGATCAGACGTTCGACCTTTGCCTGGCGATGGTTTCCCGTTATCCTGAAACCAGATTCGACTTTCACGCTCACAACGACTATGACCTGGCAACGGCAAACGTCTATGAGGCAGTGAAAGCCGGCATCAATGGTTTGCATGTCACCGTGAACGGGCTTGGAGAGCGGACTGGGAATGTCCCCGTAGCCAGCGTCGTTGGCGTGCTGAATGACCATCTGCATGTCAGGAACTCTCTGGATGAGAAACGTCTGATGCACGTCTGCAGGTACGTAGAGACCATATCTGGAATTCGAATCCCTGAGAACAAGCCTATCGTGGGCGAATCTGTGTTCACGCAAACCAGCGGAGTACATGCCGACGGGGACAAGAAGGCTGGACTGTACCAGAATGCACTTATACCAGAAAGATTTGGCAGGTCGAGGCATTATGCCCTTGGCAAGACCAGCGGCAAAGCGAACATAGTCAAGAACTTGGAACAGCTTGGAATCAGCCTCGCGCCCGAACAGATGAAACTTGTAACCGCAAGAGTCGTCGAGCTGGGAGACAAGAAAGAGAATATGTCTGCCGAGGATTTGCCGTTCATAATAGCTGACGTGCTGAAAGGCGGATATTCTGCCACTCAGGACAACATACACATAATAAATTACAGCCTGCAGCTCGCAAGAGGAATGCGCCCCGTGGCCAACCTTCGGATAAAAATCCATGACAATGAATATGAGGAAAGCTCTTCAGGCGACGGCCAGTACGATGCCTTCATGAAGTCTCTGTGGAAAATCTATGACAAGCTCGGGAAAACCCACCCTCGGCTGACCGACTACCAAGTAAATATCCCGCCTGGAGGCAAGACAGACGCAATAGTGGTCACTACTATCGCCTGGGATTACGAGGGCCATCATTTCAAGACCCGCGGCGTGGACTCGGACCAGACTGAAGCCGCAATAAAGGCGACGCTCAAAATGCTGAATATCATTGAAAACTCAAATCTGATAAGACATGAAACTGAAAATAGCTGAAGTACCAGGGGACGGGATAGGTCCCGAAGTAGTCGGGCAGGCAGTCAAAGCTGTCGATGCCGTCTGCAAGAAGTTCGGACACAGCGCCGAATACACAATGGCATATGTTGGCGCATGCGCCATTGACAGATTCGGTGATCCGTATCCTGAGGAAAGCCATAAAATCTGCATGGATTCCGATGCCGTGCTGTTTGGAGCAGTCGGCGATCCGAAATATGACAACGATCCGACATCCAAGGTGCGTCCTGAGCAGGGGCTTCTCGCAATTCGCAAGAAGCTCGGGCTTTACGCAAACATTCGTCCCGTGGAGACTTTCAAATCGCTGCTGTACAAATCCCCTTTGAAAGAGGGACTCGTGGATGGGGCAGATTTCGTTTGCGTGCGAGAGCTGACCGGAGGAATGTATTTCGGCGAGAAAGGACGCCGCGACAATGGGGACACGGCATTCGACACTAACGTGTACCATCGTTTCGAAATCGAGCGCATCCTGAAACTGGCCTTTGAATATGCCATGCGCCGTCATCGTCACCTGACCGTGGTGGACAAGGCAAATGTGCTTGAGACATCCCGCCTTTGGAGACAGGTGGCTCAGGGAATGGAGCATGAATATCCCGACGTACAGACTGACTACATGTTCGTGGACAATGCCTCCATGCAACTCATCAGATGCCCGAAATTCTTCGACGTCATAGTGACAGAAAACACCTTCGGCGACATCCTGACAGATGAAGCCAGCTGCATTTCAGGGTCGATGGGCCTTCTAGCTTCGGCATCAATCGGGGAACACACTTCCCTATTCGAGCCTATTCATGGCTCATATCCTCAGGCTGCCGGCAAGAACATCGCCAACCCTCTGGCTGCCATACTTTCCGCCGCCATGATGTTCGAATATTCATTTGGTCTCATGGAAGAAGGCAAGGCCATCCGCAAGGCTGTGGCCGCCTCCATCGAGGCAGGCATCGTCACTGAAGACCTGGCGTCAGAAGGTGCCAAAGCATACTCCACGACAGAGGTCGGCGACTGGGTCGCAAAGCATATTTAACGAATTTAACACCATATTTTCATGAAAGAAATCGATTGGGACAAGCTGGGCTTTGATGCTTACAGGACGAGAACCGTCATCGTCTCCCACTTCAAAGACGGGAAGTGGTCTCCGATTGAGAAAACAGAGACTTTCTCTTTCACGTTCGACCCGTTCGCACAGGTATTCCACTATGCAATTTCTTGCTTCGAAGGCCTGAAAGCCTTCACCCAGAAAGATGGACGGAAAGTAATGTTCCGCCCGGACGAGAATGCCGCCAGGCTGCAAAGAACGGCCAGATACCTCGGCCTACCAGTACCAACGAAGGAAATGTTCATCGAGATGTGCAAAGAGTGCGTCTTGAACAATCTTGAATTCCTGCCTCCATACGGTCACCAGGCATCCATGTACATCCGCCCGCTACTTGTTGGAATGCACCCTCAGATGCAGCTAGTTCCTTACCCGGAAGCCATATTCGCAGTCATGTGCGCCCCCGTAGGTTCCTATTATGGTGAGCATCTAAGGTCATTCGCCGGAGTAATTCCTGGCAACTATGACAGAGCCGCGCCAAAAGGATCCGGGAGCTACAAGATCGGAGCGAATTACGCCAGCACATTCGAGCCTTATAAAATTGCGCACGAGCAGGGCTACACCGAGCTCCTTTACCTGAATTCCCAGACAAGGGAATATATTGATGAATTTGGCTCGTCCAACTTCTTCGCAATAGAAGGGAACAAGTACATCACCCCGCTTTCTGACAGCGTGCTGCCATCAATCACCAACAAATCCCTGCAGCAGGTCGCCAAAGACTTCGGAATGGAAGTCGAGAAACGTAAAATTCCGGTCGGCGAACTTTCTGAATTCGAAGAGGCAGCAGCCTGCGGAACAGCAGTCGTCATCACGCCAATGTCGCATATAGACATAAAGCCAGTCCTGGAAGAACCCGAGGTGTCTGCCTCGTACAGATTTTTCGATGACGGCGAAGTCGGACCTGCCTGCCAGAAACTCTATAAGCAGATCACCGGCATCCAGTTCGGTGAGCTGCCGGACGCACACGGCTGGTGCTACGAAATCTAATTGCCAAGAATCAAAGCATGACATCCATGCATGGGGCATGTTGAAAAATAGTTTATAATTTTTATAATTTCTATTCCAAGTACGCCATCGTCTGATTATCTTTGCCGTCCTTATTATTCAAGACAATGCAGATAATCAAACGAAATGGCGTACTTGAGCAGTTGCCCCTGGGAACGGTCCTGGAGGAAATCGAGAAGGCTTTCCCCGAGAAGGAATATTCCATGGACATCCTCGCCGAGAAATTCCAAGGTTTTGACAAGCCTGGCATGCAGCCCGGCGAGAGGCTTTCCGCCCTCATAAAGGCAGCCGTGGAACTGACAACTCAGGATGCCCCAAAATGGGAATACATAGCTGGCCGCCTGCTGTGCTTCAAGCTGAATAAGGACATAGCAGCCGAGACCAATTCGCTCGGCGTGAACTCATTCTACGATAAGCTGCGCTACCTGACCGATGAAGGGTTGTACGGAGATTATATACTGGCAGCATATTCAAAAGAAGAAATCAACGAGGCACAGACTTTCATGAAACCGGAAAGGGACACTCTCCTGAACTATTCCGGGCTCGACCTCCTGTCCAAACGCTATCTCCTGCGCACACATGACCAGCATCCCATTGAGATGGTTCAGGAGATGTTTCTAGGAATTGCCTTGCACCTTGCCATGCCGGAAAAGCGAGACAGAATGGGCTGGGTACGCAGATTCTACGACATGCTGAGCCGTCTCGAAGTCACCATGGCCACCCCCACGATGGCAAACGCCCGCAAGCCTTATCACCAGCTTTCCAGCTGCTTCATAGACACGGTGCCAGACAGTCTTGAAGGAATATACCGTAGCATAGACAACTTCGCCCAAGTCAGCAAGTTCGGCGGAGGCATGGGGCTATACTTCGGGAAAGTGAGAGCGACAGGGAGCAGCATAAGGGGATTCAAAGGCGTGGCAGGAGGAGTGATTCGCTGGCTGAAGCTGGTCAATGACACTGCCGTAGCCGTAGATCAGCTCGGGGTCAGGCAGGGGGCGGTGGCCGTCTACCTGGATGCCTGGCACAAAGATCTCCCCGAATTCTTGCAAATAAGGACCAACAACGGAGACGACAGGATGAAGGCTCACGACATATTCCCAGCCGTATGCTATCCCGACCTTTTCTGGCGCATGGCGAAAGAAGACCTGAACCAGCCTTGGCACTTGTTCTGCCCTCACGAAATCATGACCGTGAAAGGCTACTGCCTCGAAGATTATTATGGGGAGGAATGGGAGAAACTTTACCTGGACTGCGTAGCCGATGCCAGGTTATCCAGGCGCGTCATAAGCATCAAGGACATAGTGCGCCTGGTCCTGAAATCGGCCGTCGAAACTGGCACTCCTTTCACTTTCAACAGGGACACGGTCAACGCAGCCAACCCGAATGCTCACAAAGGCATGATATACTGCTCGAATCTTTGCACTGAGATTGCCCAGAATATGTCTCCAATAGAATCCGCCGGCACGGAGATAAAGACGGAGGACGGCGATGTCGTGGTCGTTAAGACTGTCTTGCCCGGAGATTTCGTGGTCTGCAACCTGGCAAGCCTGTCACTCGGGCACTTGCCGCTTGAGGATGAGCAAAAGATGAACGATATAGTAGCCACGGTAGTCCGAGCATTGGATAATGTGATTGATCTCAATTTCTATCCGGTGCCATATGCCCAGATCACGAACCATCGCTACCGCAGCATAGGCCTCGGGGTAAGCGGTTACCACCATGCCCTTGCCAAACGCCGCATCAGCTGGGAGAGCGAAGACCATCTAAAGTTCATGGATGAGGTCTTCGAGAGGATAAATTTTGCAGCCATCAAGGCCAGTTGCGAGCTTGCTGTTGAGAAGGGCAGGTACGACTATTTCGAGGGCAGCGACTGGCATACCGGGGAATATTTCAGGAAAAGAGGCTATGACTCGCAGAAGTGGCAGTCGCTTGCCGCCGATATGGCGCGCAAAGGCATGCGCAACGCCTATCTGCTGGCCATAGCACCAACCAGCAGCACAGGGATAATAGCGGGGACGACTGCTGGGGTGGATCCAGTCATGAAGCGATTCTTCCTGGAAGAGAAGAAAGGAGCCATGCTGCCACGGGTAGCTCCGGAGCTCAGCGACAAGACATACTGGCTCTACAAAGGTGCTTATCTGATGGACCAAAGCTGGAGCATGAGAGCCGCCGGAGTGCGGCAGAGGCATATAGACCAGGCTCAGAGCGTGAATCTATACATCACCAACGATTTCACTATGAGACAAGTGCTCAACCTCTACCTCCTTGCGTGGGAGCGCGGAGTCAAGACAATCTACTACGTGCGCAGCAAGTCCCTCGAAGTAGAGGAATGCGAGAGCTGCGCCTCATGAATTCATGAATATATCATTCAGCACGATGGATAATTTGCATAAGAATAAACTATTCAATCCCAATGGAGACACCGACCTCCGCCATAGGAGGATGATAGGTGGCGACGCCACCAATCTGAACGACTTCAACAACATGAAGTACAAATGGGCTAGCGACTGGTACCGCCAGGCGATGAACAATTTCTGGATTCCGGAGGAAATCAATCTCACACAGGATGTCAAGGACTACCCTCATCTGGAGAAGCCTGAGCGCACAGCCTACGACAAGATCCTTAGCTTCCTAGTGTTCCTGGACTCTCTACAAAGCAACAACCTGCCTTCCGTAGGGGAATACATCACCGCGAACGAAGTCAATCTCTGCCTGCACATACAGACTTTCCAGGAATGCGTCCATAGCCAAAGCTACAGCTATATGCTGGACACGATCTGCAACCCTCAGGAACGCAACGACATACTTTACCAGTGGAAGACGGACGAACGCTTGCTTCGAAGGAACACCTTCATAGGAGACTGCTACAACGAGTTCCGCGACAATCCCACTCCGCTGACTTTAATGAAAACCATGATAGCCAATTATATTCTTGAAGGAATATATTTCTATAGCGGCTTCATGTTCTTCTACAATCTCAGCCGCAACGGCAAGATGCCAGGTTCTGCACAGGAAATCCGCTACATCAACCGCGACGAGAACACACATCTCTGGCTGTTCAGGAACATTATCCTGGAGATGAAGAAGGAAGAGCCGCAGCTCTTCACCACCGATAATGCCAAGGTCTATGAGGCCATGATGCGGGAAGGAGTGCGCCAGGAAATAGACTGGGGGCAATATGTGATTGGCAACGACATCCAGGGCCTTAACGAGTGGATGATAAAAGATTACATAGAATACCTTGGGAATATGCGTTGGAACAGCCTTGGAATGGGTTACCTGTTCGAAGAAAACCGCTCCGAACCGGAGAGCATGGGCTGGGTATCGCAATATTCCAATGCCAACATGGTGAAAACCGACTTCTTCGAAGCCAAGAGCACCGCTTACGCCAAAAGCACAGCCCTCGAAGACGACCTGTGACAAGCTCAGCTTCCAGGCCCACCTGCACAGCAAGCCTTCCTTCGCAAAGGCGTGTCCGGAGTTATTTCACTCTAAGCCTCTGACCAATCTGCAGGACGGTGGTTTCCTTAATGCCATTCAGCTGACAGATTTTTCTCACCGTGGTATGGTTGCGAATAGCAATCTTACCTAAGGTATCTCCGCTGCGCACAGTATAATACCTCTTTGCCAATTCCGCCTTTCTCTCGGCTTCGGCCTTCGCCTTGGCCTCTTCCTCAGCCTTGATACGGTCTTGAGTATCGCCTTCTATGATATCGATTTCCTCTTCTTCACTCTCTGGCACATAACGGCTGGCAGGACTGAGATACATTTTTTTCAGCACGAACAGCCTGTGCCTCAAGGTTCCGGAGGCGAAGTCAATCAGCCATTCAGGATCGAAGGCGTAACCCTTATAGCGGGTTTCGAAATGAAGATGTGGCCCAGTAGACCTACCTGTAGAGCCGCCCAATCCGATAATGCTCCCCGCATTCACCCAATCGCCTTCTTGAGCCAGTCGCTTGGAAAGATGCCCGTAGAATGTCTCAAGTCCGTTCTCGTGGCGGATTATGACCAGATTGCCATAACCCTTATAATATCTCGACAATCTCACTTTTCCATCAAAAGCAGCATAAACAGGGGTGCCGACATCCAGAGGGAGGTCAACACCTTGGTGACGGCGACGATGGCGGTATCCGAATTTCGAATATACTGGAATTATCCTAGGGCAATGGAATCCACCAAGCGAATCAACAATCCACACAGCTATCTCATCAGGCAGTTCGTCCATGGAAACCTGATAAGGGACAGCTTTTTCCGTGTTCCAAAATTTTTCAAACTCATCCTTGCCGTTGGCATATTCAGGCAATTTGAAATATTTCCAAGTATAATCAGAGTATAAAATAATCTTGATGAATGGGCTTGCCGTATCCAGAGTGTCCATGACCTCCTGAGATTGATTAAGGGTTTGTACGGAAGCCGTAGACAGCCGCGGAATCATCACCTCCGCCTGTTTCTTTGTCTTTATCGTGGTGTCCTGCGCATTCAACGCTGCGGCACAAAAAAATGTTAAAACAGCAAGGGCCAGAACTCTGACACCTGCCGGATAAATTTTAACTTTCATCCGAAAAATTCAATTAAATCTTTGCGTTGAATTTTTCCATAAGAAGTTTTTTGGTCTCAGTTACTTTTTCATCCAGAAGCTTCTGCGAAGTGGCCTCGCAGATGAACCTCAGGTATGGTTCTGTGTTCGAAGGCCTGATATTGAACCACCAGTCTTTGAACTCCACCCTGTAGCCATCGAAGTCCATCTCTGCCTCTGGCTTCTCTTGCGATGTAAAATGCTCTTTTACGGCATCCATCGCACCTTTCTTATCATCTATCCTGAAATTGATTTCTCCAGAATTCTCGTAATGAGAAATGCTACCTATGAACTGGCTCAGCGTGATTCCCTCTTTCTTTAATCCAGAAACAATCCTTAGCACCAGCATGGATGCCAGAAGACCGCTGTCAGAATAGAAGAAATCGCGGAAGTAATAGTGCCCTGCAAGCTCTCCGCCCCAGACACCATCAATCTCGCGCAGCTTGCGAGCGGCGAAAGCGCGGCCGACCTTCCAAGTCACAACCTTCATTCCCTGCGGAACAAGATATTCAGAAACCGACTTCGAGCTTCTTATATCCTGAAGGACGATTCCCTTCTCATGCCTCTCGTCTATGAAGTATCTGCCAAGCAATGCAATGATAAGGTCAGGAGAAATGAACTGGCCTTTCTCATCTACGAACATCACCCTATCGGCATCACCATCATAAATCACGCCTGCGTCAGCTCCTGTCTTACGGACAGCCTCTTCCAGCGGAATCACATTCTTTGGAATTAGAGGATTTGGCTCATGATTCGGGAAACTGCCGTCCATTTTATCGAAAAGATAAGTCGGAGCCTCACCAAAGATTTCTTTGGCATAAAGCGTTGACATTCCATTCGACAAGTCGAACGCCAATTTCAAATTTGAATAGTCGCCCTTGAATTTCAGCAAGAAATTCAGGTAGTCTTGATGAATGTCCTTCGGAATGACTTTTCCTCGGACATCGGCGACTGGCGTAGGCTTTCCATCCTCTATCCATTTCTGAATCTGCCCCAAGCCAGAGTCCAGGCCGACAGGAAGGGCATTTTCACACGACACCTTCATACCGTTATATTCCTTCGGATTGTGAGAAGCCGTGATCTGCACGGAAGCCTTGAAGCCGTAATTGGCGGTACCGAAATATACCATAGGCGTGGTGCTGAGACCGATGTCGTACACATCAGCGCCAGCATCGGTTATTCCTTTCACGAGATATTCATGAATCTCCGGGGAAGAAAGCCTGCAGTCGCGCCCGACCAAGACTTTATCAGTTTTTAACAGTTCAGGAATGAAATATCCTACTTTGTAAGCGGTGTGCCGATCAAAATCGACATTATAAATCCCGCGAATATCGTATGCGTGAAAAGCTCCCATTATCTGTCATTTAATTTTCGTCGGATATCTTGCAGAAATCCTGCCTTTCTCGATGGCAAATAACTTTTTTGAAATAATTTTTTTTCGTATGGGGGCTACATGATCCACGAACATGTCCCCATCCAGATGCGACATTTCGTGCTGGACCATCCTGCAGGCAAATTTGTCGAAATGCTCAGTGACTTTCTTCAGATTTTCGTCATAATATTCGACGGTCATGCTAGAAGGCCTGCGCACGCTGCAGAAAATGTCCGGGATGCTCAGGCACCCCTCCTCATATTCAGTTTTATTCTCGCTTTCTTCCACAATGACAGGATTTATCATCACCCTTTTGAAGTCTTTCAGATAGTCATAAACTTCCGTCATCCCAGTGCCGTCCACGATGAGCACCCTCTGGCTAACCCCTATTTGTGGCGCTGCCAAGCCACAGCCCTGAGCGCTGGCAAGCGTGTCCTTCAAATCCTTCACGAGATTCTGAATGTTCTCTTTATCATTGAGGTCGGCGGGCTTAGCGACCTCCCTCAGCACTTCCGAACCATAGAGATAAATTGGCTGTATCATATTCCTATTTCTTTTTATCTAGATAACCCTGCAAAATTATGGCGGCGCTTATCTTATCCACCGATGCCTTGTTCCTCCTGTCTTTCGCCTTCATCCCCCCATCAATCATTGCCCTGTGAGCAAGCACAGATGTGAATCTTTCATCTTCCAATGCAACCGGAACCCCTGGAAATGCCTTTCCTAATTGCTTTAGAAATATATCGACATCTGCAGCGGCCTCAGACGGAGTATTATCCAGGTTCATTGGATAACCCACCACGAACTGGGTGACGGTTTCCTTCTGAGCATAATTTTTGAGATATTCTATTATCTTTGCACCGTCAACTGTTTCCAGTGGAGAAGCGAAGACGAAGAGAGGATCGCTAACAGCAATTCCGACTCTTCTTCGTCCATAATCTATGCCGATTATCCTTTCCATTGGTTGCAAATTTATAGAAAAAGGCGGTTAAGTCAAAATAGCATGTCGAGAGAGAAAAAAGAGAAACGACCGATTGTCAATAACTTTAAGCTGACTTTGTCCGATAAAGACAAGGGCAAAGACTTGAAGACCGTCTCGTTCACGAGAATCCAAGGCCTGATCGCGATAATCACCATAATCATCGTATATAGTTTCTTGGTGATTTCATTATTCATATATACTCCGCTCAAAACTTTCATTCCTGGCTACCCTGACGCTGAGACAAGAAGAGAGGCTATCCGGAATGCAATCAGAATAGACTCTCTTGAGACTGAAATCACAAAGTGGGCTTTATATTCAGAAAATTTTGCCAGAATAATCGATGGACAAGAGCCATTGGAACTTGACAGCCTGATGGAAATCAAGGCTAAGTCAGACTCCATCGCCATCGACCCTAAAAGACTGGACGAGAGCCGGCAGAAGTTGAAAGATGAGGTCACGAAAGCTGATGAGTTCGCATTGAAGCCTGTGGAGAGGCGCTCCCTGCCTATTGAGGGGATGCATTTCTTCACCCCTCTGAAGGGGGTCATATCGCAAGGTTATGACAAGGCTTTGCATCCATACATCGACATTACCGCCCCGGAAAATTCAACCGTAATGTCCGTGCTGGATGGAACGGTCATTTCTGCCGGCTGGAGCGATGAATATGGTTACACTATTCAGATTCAGCATGAGGGCGACATCATATCCGTCTATAAGCATAATCAAAAGCTCTTGAAGAAGGTAGGGGATAAAGTGACGGCAGGAATGCCCATCGCCATTGTCGGTAACACTGGCAACACATCAAAAGGAAACCATCTGCATTTCGAGCTATGGCACAAAGGAGAGGCCGTGGACCCGACTAAATATATCAGCTTCTAAATGGAGAGAAAGAGAAGAATTGCGATTCTGGGGTCGACAGGATCAATAGGGACACAGACACTTGACGTCATAAGGCAGCACAGGGACAAATTCGAAGTTGAATTGCTAACTTGCAACTCCAGCGTTGACCTGCTGGCTCAGCAAGCGAAGGAATTCGATGCGAACAACGCTGTCATCTGCAACGAAGTCCTTTACCCGGAACTATCGAACCTGCTAGAGAATACTGACACGAAAGCTTTCGCAGGGATAAAATCCGTCTGCGACCTGGTTGCTTCTGACAACGTGGATATCGTGGTTGGTGCCATGGTGGGATTCAGTGGGCTGAAACCGACTCTCTCTGCAATAGACGCTGGAAAAATCATCGCTTTGGCAAACAAAGAGACGTTGGTGGCTGCGGGTGGAATAGTAACCTCAGAGGCGCAGAAGCATAACGCCCCGATAATTCCAATCGATTCTGAGCATTCAGCGATCTTCCAGTGCCTGCTCAGCGCCCAAGGCAATAAAATCGCCAAAATCCATCTCACAGCATCTGGCGGCCCATTCAGGACGTGGGATAAGGACAGGATTGAGAAAGCGACAAAAGACGATGCTTTGAAGCACCCTAACTGGAATATGGGAGCGAAGGTCACTATCGACTCATCCACCATGATGAACAAAGGGTTTGAGGTGATTGAGGCAAAATGGCTCTTCAGGCAGCCTGTAAGCAAGATAAATGTCATCATACAACCGGAATCCATCATTCATTCGATGATTGAATATGAAGATGGAGCAGTCATGGCGCAGCTTGCCTGCCCGGACATGAGGGAGCCTATTCAATTCGCCCTTGGTTTTCCAGAAAGGATGCCTCTGGACAATAAAAAAATGGACTTTGCTGAGCTGGGGAGCATCTCTTTCTTCAAGCCGGACATGGACAAATTCCCTTGCCTCGGCCTTGCATATGAGGCTATCGGGCGAGGCGGGAACATTCCATGCGTGATGAATGCCGCCAATGAATCTGCAGTCGCCGCATTTTTGCGAGACAGGATCGGCTTTTATGATATTCCTCACATAATTAGTGAGTGCATGGAGAAGGCTGAGGCCATAAAAGAGCCAACACTCGATGACATATTCATGACTAACGCTGTAGTTCGGCGAATGGCAGATGCCATGATAGAAAAGATGGAGAGGTAGGAATATGGTCGTTCTTATGAAAATATTGCAAGTGATCCTTGCGCTTTCGGTTCTTATCATTATCCATGAGTTCGGGCATTTCATGTACGCCAAATTGTTCCGAATCAGGGTGGACAAATTCTTCCTGTTCTTCGACCTCAAAGGCATCAAGCTTTTCAGCACCAAAGGGAAATTCTTCACTAAAATATGCCCGAAAGCGAAGGATTGGGAAACTGAATATGGCATCGGCTGGCTGCCGCTCGGAGGCTATTGCAAGATCAACGGCATGATCGACGAGTCCATGGACATGGAGACCATCAAGCAAGACCCCAAGCCATGGGAATTTCGCACGAAACCAGCATGGCAGAGGCTCCTGGTAATGCTCGGAGGCGTGCTGAACAATTTCATTTTCGCAATCATAGTCTATATAGCCATCATGGCAATATGGGGAAGCTCATACGTTCGCAATGAAGGCAATGCAATATACACCAACGAGTTAGGTCACGAAATGGGGTTCCGGAACGGAGACCAGATACTGAAGATGGATGACTATGTCCCCGAGAATTTCGGGATGCTTCAGGCAGACCTTGCGCGTAGAAACGTAAAAGAAGTCACCGTCTTGAGGGGTTCTGACACCGTGCACATCTACATCGACAAATCCATGATAGGCGAAGTGCTGAATACCCCTGGCCTGTTTGACTTAGCAGTGCCTTTCATCGTAGATTCAGTGATGACAGGCTCTGAGAATGCATCTGCCGGTCTTCTCAAAGATGACAGGATAATAGCCTTGGACAGCGTCTCGACACCGTTCGTGCAAGATTCCAGGAAATACATGGAGACAATCAAAGGCGAAGAGACGGTAGCAACCGTGCTGCGTGGAAGCGACACGTTGGAAATTCCGTTGCAAGTGGACACCAGCGGACGCATCGGCGTGTATATGCAGATTCCAGGTATTTCGTCTAAGGAATATTCAGTAGCGGAAGCCATTCCTGCCGGTTTCAAACTGACATTCAGCACCATAGGCGGTTACCTGAAAGACCTCAGGCTGGTGGCGACGCCAAGCACGGAGGCTTACAAGAGCGTCGGCAGCTTCATAGCCATCGGCCAGGCCTTCCCTTCCAAGTGGGACTGGTTCAGTTTCCTTAATATTCTGGCTCTGCTGTCGATAATGCTGGCCGTGATGAACCTGCTGCCTATTCCAGGACTTGATGGCGGTCACGTGGCGTTCACCCTCTATGAGATGATCGCAAGACGCAAGCCTAGCGATAATTTCCTCATAATAGCACAGATCATCGGCATGGCGCTGCTGGTCATGCTGATGATCCTCGCCTTCGGCAACGACATAGGCCGCCTAATGCGCTAATGCCGCATTAGAGTTACTGTTTCTGAATAATTTCCATTCCCTTGCGGAGGGCTTCTTCGTTCTGGGGGATGAGGTTGTGATGGCGCTGCGGGAGCGTTTTGCGGAGTGCCGCGAGAACGCTGTCGATAGTGACGATAGGGCGAATCTTCAGCAGGCCTCCCAGCACTATCATATTGAACGTCTTGATCATATTCATTTCAGCAGCAGCGTCCATGGCATTGATTCTATAGACATCGATGTCCTTCCTCTTCGGAGGATCGCTTATGCCATAACCATCGTAGATTAAGACGCCTCCTTTCTTTACCTTTGGCTCGAACTTCTCCAGCGAAGGCTGGTTAAGAACGATAGCGGAATCGTAGGAAGACAAGATAGGGGAAGAAATGGGAGAATCACTCACGATGACCGTGACATTGGCCGTTCCGCCACGCTGCTCCGGTCCATATGCAGGCATCCAGGTAACCTCTTTTCCTTCCATCATCCCGGAATATGCCAGAATCTTGCCCATTGAGAGGACGCCCTGTCCTCCGAAACCAGATATTATTATTTCTTCTGTCATAGCCATATTCATTTAGAGTCAATGCCATTGTCCTTCAAATCGCCTAGGTGGTAGTAAGCGAACATATTTTCTTCCATCCACTTGTTGGCCTTCTCCGGACTCATCTTCCAGCCAGAATTGCAGGTGGACACAACCTCAACGAGATTGGAGCCTTTGCCCTGCATGGAATATTCGAAAGCCTTCCTGATGGCCTTCTTAGCTCGATTGATGGCGGCTACCGTGTGAACGGCCTGACGGGTCACGTAGCAAGTGCCGTCAAGCTGAGCCGCCAATTCGGTGATATGCAGCGGATAGCCGTGCAAGCTCACTTCCCTGCCGTAAGGACAGGTAGCCGTCTTCATGCCGAGGAGAGTCGTCGGGGCCATCTGACCTCCTGTCATGCCATAAATAGCGTTATTTATGAATATGATGGTGATATTCTCGGCTCTGTTCAGAGCATGGATAGTCTCTGCCGTGCCTATGCAGGCCAAGTCGCCGTCTCCCTGATAAGTGAAGACGAGCCGGTCCGGCCACAGGCGCTTCACTGCGGACGCAAGAGCCGGAGCCCTGCCGTGAGCGGCCTCCTGCCAGTCCACGTCAATGTATTTATAAGCGAAGACCGCACAGCCTACCGGCGAGATGGCTATTGTTTTCTCCGTCATGCCCATTTCCTCAATCACATCGGCTACGAGTTTGTGCACCACCCCGTGGCTGCAGCCCGGGCAATAGTGCATTGGAACATCATTCAACAAGGTAGGTTTCTTATAAACAACCTGGCCTTTCTCGATTATTTCTTCTCTTGTCATAGCTGTTTCCGATTAAAACATACGTTTGAGAGCCTCCACGACCTCATCCGGATCAGGGATGATGCCACCCAGGCGGCCGAAATGCTGAACAGGGATGCCGCCGCCAACGGCGAGGCGAATGTCCTCGACCATCTGGCCGGCATTGAATTCCACCGAAAGTATGCCTTTGACTTTGCTGGCAAGTCTCTGAACTTCCTTCGTAGGGAAAGGCCAGAGAGTTATAGGGCGAAGCAGGCCTACCTTTATGCCCTCGGCGCGAGCGTTGTCGATGCTCTTCTTCGCCACTCGCGCAGCCGAGCCGAATGCCATGATGGCATATTCAGCGTCATCGAGAAGGTATTCTTCGAAGCGCACCTCTTTTTCTTCGCACTCGCGGTACTTCTTCTGAATGTTGTTATTTATGATCTCCATCTCCTCGGAACGCAATTCCAAAGACGTGATTATGTTAGGCTTCCTGCCACCTATGCGTCCTGTGGTTGCCCAAGGGCATTCCTTCATGATCTGCTCCTCGGTACGACGAGGCTTGAAAGGAGGAAGCATGACTTTCTCCATCATCTGCCCGATGGCACCGTCGGCGAGAATCATGGCAGGGTTGCGGTAACGGAATGCAAGTTCGAATGCAAGATCCACGAAATCAGCCATTTCCTGCACTGAAGATGGGGCGAGCACAATCAGATGGTAGTCTCCGTGACCGCCGCCTTTGCAAGCCTGGAAATAGTCCGACTGGCTCGGCTGGATGGTTCCCAGGCCCGGGCCGCCACGCATTACGTTCACGATGAGGGCCGGAAGCTCTGCGCCCGCCATGTAAGAAATGCCTTCCTGCATGAGGCTGATTCCAGGACTGGAAGAAGATGTCATCACCTTTTTCCCAGACGCTGCGCCTCCATATACCATGTTGATTGAGGCGACCTCGCTTTCTGCCTGGAGAACTACCATGCCGGTGGTCTCCCATGGCTTCTGAGCCGCCAGAGTTTCAAGCACCTCTGACTGAGGCGTGATAGGATAGCCGAAATAGCCGTCGCAACCACAGCGGATCGCGGCGTGGGCAATGGCTTCATTGCCTTTCATCAATGTTACTTCCTGATCTGCCATAGCTTCATTCTGATTTTAGACGGTAAACGGTGATGCACCCGTCAGGGCATACCGTAGCGCAAGACGCACAGCCCGTGCAGGTGTCAGCAAGAACCTCATGGGCATAGTTGTAGCCCTTTCGGTTAACTTCCTTGGTCGTGAGAGCAAGGACGTGAAGCGGACAGGCGACCACGCAGAGATTGCAACCTTTGCATCTCTCAACGTTGACGACCGTCGCTCCGTACATTTTTGCCATAATACCTTAAGTGTTATTGATTATACATATCCTTATTGTAGAAATCAAGGATTTCATTTGCCATTTTATATGCATTCACGGCAGGACTCTCCGGGTTCAATTCCATAGCCATCAGGTAATTGTTGATGGCACCCTGCCAATCGCCTTTTTTACGATAAGCGTTGCCTAGCAGGTAATAAGCCTTGTCGGAAGGGGAAGAAGCCAAGGCAATATATTCATTTAATACATTAATGGCTTCTTCAGTCCTATCCTCGCCCAAGAGCTTCTCTGCCGCAGCAAAATCTTCCATATCCATTAATCTATGAATTGATTCCAGCCATACGTGTCTTTTTCCACCCCTCTCTGGATGCCAATGATGCGCTTGTAGAGCTTCTCGCTGACCGGACCGCACTTATCCGGGCTGCCGAAAGAGTAGGTCTTGGTAATCTCTTTCGACTCCAAGGCAGGTTTGTCGTCAATCGAACAGATAGGAGTTATCACTACCGCCGTGCCGCAGGAGCATGCTTCATCGAAATCCGCCAGCTCCGTTATTTTCACGGGGCGCATCTCAACTTCCATTCCAAACTCTTTGGCAACAGTGCGAAGGCTGTTATTCGTGATGGAAGGCAGCACGCTGCTCGAAAGCGGAGTTATGTAAGTATTTCCTTTGATGGCGAAGAAATTGGACGATCCGAATTCTTCAATGTAGGTCTGGGTAGACGAATCCGGGAACAGCAGCTCGCGGTAACCGGCTCCATGAGCAAGGTTATATGCGTGGAGCGACTGAGCGTAATTCGCACCCAATTTGTAGCCCCCAGAGCCATGTTTTGCGGCACGGTCATAATTTCTTGAAAGAACCGCCCTGCCCGGGAGCAGGCTCTTATCGCCCGAATACGTACCCACCGGAGAGCACATCACGGCAAACATCACGTCGCTGGAAGAATGGATGCCCAGCTGCGGGCCGATGCCGATTAGGATAGGCCTGAGGTATAGAGACGCAGACGCAACCTCCGCAGGAGGCAGATAGTCTATATTCTCCTTGACGCATCGGACGCACATTTCGATGAACATTTCCTCTGAAGGGTATGGCATGTCAAGGTACTTGGCGCTATCTGCCATCCTTTTGGCATTCATGTCGGGTCTGAACAGCCTTATTTTCCCATCTACGCCGCGAAAGGCCTTAAGTCCCTCGAAGCAGCAAGGGCCATAATGAAATATGCCGGCGAACGTGCTCAGAGAAATGCTCATGTCATCTGCGACCACCGGTTTCTCCCAATTACCTCCGATGCATCGGCTGTAAATGAAAGATTTGGTTTTGGTGTAGCTGAAAGACAGCTTTGTCCAGTCTATGTCAATCATGATAATTCAGTATTAATAATATGAATATGCGGGAGTTAGTCTTCTATAAGCTTATCCTTGTCGTAGGTGTGCACTTTCACTTCGCCAGAGAGAATCATGTACCCGTTTTCCGCCAGGCTGTTTATCTCGTCTTCCCCAGGGAACACTTCCACAGGGGCTATGAAGCCGATTTTATTCTTGATGGCATCCATCAAGCTTTTGCTGTGAGCTATTCCGCCAGTGAGCAAGATGGCATCCACCTTGCCGTCCGCCGTCGCAGCCATTGCGGCGATATATTTACATATATTCAGCACGTATGCCTTCAAAAAGGTCTGAGCCAGCTCATTGCCGTCGTCAGCCATCTTTTCTACGTCCTTCATGCTGTTGGTTCCGAAATACGCCACCGCGCCGCCCCTGCCGACCAGTTTTTTCTTGATTTCATCGGCAGTATATTTCCCGCTGAAGCACATGTCTATGAGGTCGAATGGCGGGCAGCAGCCAGAGCGTTCGGGAGTGATGGGGCCGTCACCGCCAAGACCGTGATTCGTGTCCAGCACTTTCCCGTTGCGGTGCAGCGAGATAGTTGCCCCGCCCCCCATGTGAGCGACGATCACTGTCACGTCATTGGTCTTATGCCCATGCTCCCTGAGATACCGCCTTACGATCGCCCTGGAATTGAGAGCGTGAAAAAGAGTCTTGCGAGTGAACTCGGGAATCCCTCCCATGCGACACTCCGGAAGCATCTCGTCTGCCATCGGAGGATCGGCCACGTAAGCGATGCATTTGCCATGCCTAGGGTTGGTAATCCCTTTCGCATCCCTAGCCTCATTCACTTCCTTAGCGATGTCATCTGCCAGGACTGCGCTCAGATTACAAGCATGGACTCCGTCACGGCAACTTATGAGAACATCCCTCATATCCTTGTTCACATTGTAGACGCCGGTAATCACAGGAGTGAACAGGCCGCCTCTCGCCATGATGATGTCAATGCTCTCAAGCGGAATATTCTTTTCCTTCAGGAAATCCTCTATCGCCAGACGGCGCATGTCAGTCTGGTCCATTACCGAAGGATACTTGGCCACCTCGTCAGCGGTGTGCTCCAGTTTTGTGTCGAAAATTCGAGCTCCGTCAGAGTAAAAACCAAGTTTAGTCGTAGTAGACCCAGTGTTTATCACTAATATATTGCCTTTCTGAACAGGCGTATCAGCTAATGTCTGCGTTCTTTCCATTTCTATCGTTTTGCACCGACATAAATATATTATATTTTTAAACAAAAACCGCAATAATTTTTCAAAATTTTCTCATTTTTATCAAAATATCAAAAAGAATCGTATCTAAATTCTCCGAATATCATTTATTTATGATAAGATACCTGATACATAATAATATGCCGCCTTCCCAGATGACGGAAAGACGGCAAATTTAATGATAAGATTAACTAATATTCGTCCACTTTGAGTTTTTTGCGATATTTCACTAACGTCTTATGCAGTTTTTCAGTGACTTTTTCATACCCTGGCTGACCATAAACATTGTGAAGCTCATGCGGATCACTCTGCAAATCATATAGTTCATAATAATCGACGTCCGGCTCATCACAAATGTAACCGCTCTTCACCATATTCACGAAACTGCCGTATTCCACAGTCCCTGGAATATTCTGATACTTATTCTCACTCTGAGCCCTGGAACCACCCTTCCCATAGAAGTGGATTAATTTAAACCTGTCATCTCGCACGCCATCATGCTTTCGCACCATGTGCCAAGTAGGATAGTCATAGTAGTGGTAATAAATATCATTGCGCCACTTCCCTGCTGTTCCAGTCTTGAACAGTGGCTGCAGAGAGCGCCCACTCATTTCCTTTGGCTGCTTAACTCCAGCAAGGTCGAGAAAAGTAGGAGCATAATCAATATTCTGAACCATTTCCGTGCTTACAGTTCCAGGCGAGATATGTCCATTGTACATCATGACCAGAGGAGTCCTGAGACTCTCCTCATACATGAAGCGTTTGTCGAACCATCCGTGCTCCCCCATATAGAAACCCTGGTCGCTAGCGTAGATCACTATCGTGTTACTCAAAAGGCCATCGGACTCAATATATTCCAGAAGTCTGCCTACGCTCTCGTCAACTGAGTGAATGACGGCGAGATAATCCCTGAGGTATGTCTCGTATTTCCATACAGAGAGGCTGTCACCTGAAAGGCCTGCCTTGCAGAAATCCCTATTTCTAGCTTCAAAATATTCAGAAATGAGTTTTTTCTGGTCGGGATTCATCCTGGCGAATTCTGCCACCATTGCGGAAGCGCCCTCATCAGGGTTTCTATCATCGCTCACCTTTAAATCTGAAGGCAGCCCCATATCCTTGATTATGCTCATCTTCTGCGTCCTGGCAGCGCTTCCCCTGTCTGAGTAGTCGTCCATGAAAGTCTCAGGAACAGGGAAAGTGACATCGTCATACATTCCAAGATACTGGGTGGCCGGTATCCAGCTTCTGTGAGGAGCTTTGTGATGTACCATGAGGAAAAACGGCTTGGAATGATCCCTGTGCCGCAAAAATTCAAGAGCGTGGTCAGTTATCAATTCTGTCGCATAACCTTCCTCGCGGATATATTTTCCATTCGAATCCTGAGACTTGAAGACTGGGTTATAATATGACCCTTGGTCATTCAGCACATGGAAATAGTCGAAGCCTTTTGGCTCACACATCAAATGCCATTTCCCAACTATGCCAGTCTCGTAGCCGGCCTCTCTCAGAAGCTCGGAAACGAAAACACAGCTGGTATCGATGCCCTCGGCAAGCTGCCTCTGCCCATTCTGATGGCTGTATAAGCCGGTAATAGTGCAGGCACGACTAGGAGCAGAAAGAGAATTCTCCACGAAAGCCCTGTCGAAGCGCATCCCGTTTCTTGCGATGCGGTCGATGTTCGGAGTTGGGGCCAAGGCAGAAATAGGACCGCCATATGCCGAAATAGCCTGAAATGCGTGGTCATCGCTCATGATGTAGAGAATATTGGGCCGCTTATCTTGAGATAGAACATCCCCAGCAACGAGAGCGAGCGTTGCTACAGCTAATAACTTATTGCATTGGCCGTCTAGCATATTCATACGTCATTTCATTATATCATCAAAAACATCTTCAAGCACATCCGTGCCGACTAGGCCACGCCAATCGCCATTGTCTCGCTTGTTCTCGAAATTCTTGATATAGACATTATGGGAAACCTCCTTCCCAGAGGCATCGGTGAGGCTCAGACGCATCACGCACAGCCCATCTGGGATGTCTGAGACATCAATGGCATCCAATGTTTCATCCTCACGTATTGAGACAGGAGCTGTCTTTGAATATGTTTCCTTGCCAGAAGAATCAATAAGCCTGACTGAAGCCGAGAGGCCGTCTTTGCCTCCTATTCCAGTGTTCACCACCTCGATTTTCAATGTAGCCGTATTGAACTGGACGTGCAGAGGTTCAGCGCCCAATTTCGAACCATAGAAAGCGCCATTCTTGCCAAACCAATAGTCGTAGGTCTGCCATGCAAGGCTTGGCCATGCGCTATGGGACATCCAAAGCAAAAGCCCGTAGCGATTGACATTGTTTGCCTCAAACATTGCCCTATAGCCATTGAAGCAGATAAACTGGGAATACTTGGCAAACGACGAGGCATCATCCAATGCTTCATCACCGAAACCTCGCCTTATCATGCCCAGAAGCGACGTGTCGCCTTGTGCTCCAGTACGAGTGAAATCGTGCTGTCCCCAGACATCATCCGGAGTCCAGGCGTGCTGGGAAGTTAGCATTCTCATAATATGCTCATAAATAGGGATAGAAGGCATGCCTCTCTCACTATGGAACTTCTTTGTCGGGTGATCGAAATAGAACTCTGCCGGCACTGCCCTGTATGGGCCATGGCCTGAGACTCCATCGTCAGCAGAACTAGGAATATACAGCATTCCAGGATGCAGGATTGAGACCAATTGAGCAAGGCCGCCATTCAGAGCGGCTGGTGGATACCCCTCATTTCGTCCGCAGTAGAGACCGATCGAAGGATGTTGCCTGATTCTCTCCACCATGTCCCAGGCATTTGCCAAGAACATCCCGTTGTCGTCTGGATCTGGGCCGTCGGCTGGATTCGCCAGCCAGAAATCCTGCCATACGACTACGCCATACTTATCGCAGGCATCGTAGAATTCCACGTCGCCTGTCTGCCCTACCCAGTTGCGGATCATATTGAAATTCATTTCTTTGTGCAAAGAGAGCGCAGTGTCATATTCCTTTGCCCCAAACCGCAGGTTAAACTCGCTGAATCCCCAATTTCCACCTTTTGGCGTGAAGCGATGGCCGTTTATGAACATTTTTAACGCCGTCGTCTCGTCCTTGTAGGTGAATTCTCTGATTCCTGCCTTCCACTCAACATTGCTTACGGCCCCAGGCTTGCCGGATGGAGTGAACTGAATCGAAGCAGGATGCAGAACAGGATTTCCATAGCCCACAGGCCACCAAAGTGCGATTCGCTGATCTTTCAACTGAGGGAAATCAGCATACGAGAATGTCTCGGTGATCGTGCTTTTTGCGGGGATGGTCACGTCTTTTCCGAAATCAATATCTTCTATCTGGCCATGAATGCTTCCTGAAACATCGGCATCCGAAAGATTAACGACGTCCACCATGAAGGTCATGGACGCAAGTGTGTCTGCGGTAGCTATCTTGCTGATTACGAGAGGATTTTTGACAATTATGTCATTCACGGCATCCAGATGCACGTCATTCCATATTCCCACTTCACGCCCCCTGACGGTAGGAATCCAGTCCCAACCAACTGTGGCATGGAACGTAGGGTTATCAGCGCCTAGAATGCCGCCATTGAAGTCCGGGCTTTCTGAATTCTTCTCTTTCACGGCTCCGTAATTCGCAGGCTTAACGACATGAACTGCCACATAATTCACGTCTTCTAAAATATCCGTGACATCAAAGCTCTCTTTTTTGAAAGCTCCGGCAATATCCCCTACCCTGGTACCGTTCATGAATATCTCGGCTTTCCAGTTTATGCCATCGAATGTTAGCAGCATGCGCTTGCCCTCTGGTTTTGCCGATTTAAGCACGCCTCTGTACCAGAAATCACTATTGAAATAAGACTCGGAAATTTGCAGCATGTTGTCTGCGATTCCAGGATCTGGCACAGCTCCAGCGGCCATGTAGCTGTAAAGGACAGTTCCAGGCACTACGGCGTTCATCCAGGAAGAATCATTGAAAGCACCTGTAGAAATCACTTCTCCTTCATCTTTCACCAGCGAAGCACGGCTAAGTTTCCAAGTCTGAAGCTCATCTGAAGGTTTCGCTTCGGCATATTCCTGTTTTCCAAAGACTTCCATCTCGCTCAGAACGAAATGGCCGCTCTCATCCGCATCCTGCATCGAAAGCCTCACATAACGGCTTTTACCATTGACTTTCAATGAATATGTCTTCTCGTCATCCTGAGGGATGATGACAAGCCTCTTCCAGACTTTCGCATCGTCAGATGTTTCAATGGTGCAATTCAAAGGCTTGTGAATCCAGCGCAGATTAATCACGCTGAATTTCTTTTTAGTCCCAAGATCCACGTAAAGCCACTGAGGCTCTCCGTTTGCGCTCATCCAGGCGCTAGTAAATGTCTCAGACGGCATCAGATTCATGCCCCTGGCCTCTTTTGAGAAATATGGGCCGGTATCGGTCGATTTCTCGAAATGATCTGCCTGCGTAATGCTCATGGAATTTATCTCCCATGCGACTGCGCCTGGCATGGAGAATTCTATCTTAAGCCTGCTGAAACCAACTGCATTCGTAAGCGGAATCTCAAGTTCCAGCGGACACGACTGACAGTCAATTGTCTCAGTCTGTTTATTAGGGTCATTCACCTTCGCATTAGCGTTGACATCTTTTGACGGCAGGCCTTTCCCTCCAGCTTCTCCGACAGGCTTCAACTCATTTCCTCTGCCTGCGCTGCATTTGACAGACCAGCCCCCAGCAGCGTCCGTGAAGAAGACCCTGCCCACGATTCGAAGGCAGTTTGCCGAGAAACTCTGGCGGCTCCAGGCATATTCGAGAAAGTCATTCTCTCCAGACAGGATATTTCTAGAGTATGGTCCCCCGTCAATCGTCCACTCTTTCTCTCTCCTCGGGAATTCGCCTTTCGAGGATGATACAGACAGCCATGCCGGCTCATCGGCCTCTACGATGCCATCCGTTGCTAGCTGTGCCGTAAGGTTGTAGTCGTAGGACGATGAAGCGATTGCTATTCTGTTCAGTGCAATGTTGGTTTCCGGGCCATTGGTTTCAGAGCATCCGATTATCAAGAACCCAGATATTAACGCAATGGCTGCGCACGAAATTCCTTTCGCCATGCTATTTGAGAGTAACTTCAACAACGTAATCAGCTCCCGTAGGATCAAGATCACTCGAAGAATCTGGCAGTTCCTCTGGCAGAGCGATCGTAAGGACTTCGCCTTTCTTCTTGAACTCAAGAGCCCTATCCTCTTCAAGCGCCATTACGCTCTTAACTTTTGCTTTCTTTGGGACAGGAATCTCAAACTCTCCATTCGGCTTTTCAAATATATGCAGATAGAACACTTTGCTGTTTCCCTCTGGTGCAGTAGAAACGCCCCAATCCTGCTTTTCAATTGGCCCGGGGCCGCAGCCTTTGATGGACTTGCTGTTCACGCTCATCCATTTCCCTATTCCTTTCAGACGACCCAGAGCTTGTTCTGGAAGCCGTCCGTCTGCCCTTGGCCCTATATTCAGCAGAAGATTGGAGTTCAGAGACACGGCAGTCGCAAGAGTCTGGATTATCTTGCTTACGCTCTTGTATTCCTGATCTTTTACGTTGTAGCCCCATGACTTGTTCATGGTCATGCACATCTCAAGAGGCATGATGGCGCTCACGACCTGATTAGGAGCGAATCCGCTCGTGTTCTGACCAGGCAGATCCTGCTCGAACATCTGGAAATCTTCGCCTTCGATGGTCGCGATGTGATGATTGTTGCCAATCAGGCAGTCCGGCTGGATTGAGTGGATATATTCATAAAACTCTGGCATCCTCCAGTCGAAAGGAGTCTTGTCGCTGTCATGATCCCAGTAGCCATCAAACCAAACGGCTCTTATCGGAGCATAATTGGTAAGCAGTTCTTTCACCTGCTGTTTCATGAAATTGAAATAGCTGTCGTAGTTCTGCATGTTCCCTTTCCTGCCCGTGTCGTGGCCGGTTCTTCCTACTGGATAATCCTCTCGCATCCAATCGAGCAGGGAATAATAGTAATGCAGGTACATCCCTTGGTCATGGCAGGCATCAGCCAGATCCTTCAATACATCCTTGCCCCAAGGTGTCTTCTTGACTATGTTGTAATCCGAGGCTTTCGTGTCATACATCGAAAATCCGTCGTGATGCCTGGAAGTTATGGTGACATACTCTGCTCCAGCATCCTTGAATGCTTTTACCCACTCGTATGCATTGTACCCTGCAGGATAGAATCCGCCTGCAGCCTTGGCATACTCATCTTTATTCAGTTTTCCTGTCTGAAGATACCATTCGCCCTGGGCGTAGGAGGCATAGATTCCCCAATGAAGGAATATTCCGAATCGCTCTCTTGCGAATTCTTGCCGGTTTTGAACATTTTCTTTCGTAGGCGCATAAGTCTGAGCGAAAGAGGCCGCAGAAGCTAGACTCAGCATTCCAGCCGCTAGAATTATTGAAAGAGTTCTCATTATTTTGAGGTTTTGGTTCTTCTGTTTACGGCCATGAAGATACGAAAATTTAACATAAAAAGCATACGGCTGAGATTCTCCACGTTGTCAAAATCCAAGGAATTGCGCTAAATTCGCATCCATGAACACAGAAGAGATAGTGATACGTCCAGTGCAGGATGAAGATTTTCCTGCAATAACCGAAATATACAATTATTATGTCTTGAAGGGAGAGCAATCATTCGAGACTGAAGCCGTTACCGCTGAAGAGATGCAGCAGAGGGCTTTCATCATCACGATAGACTCCCATTATTTGGTAGCCGTGAGCGGCGGCACGATCCTAGGCTTCTGTTATGCGCACAAATGGAAGGAAAGAGCGGCTTACAGCAATACCTTGGAGACTACGATATATTTATCGAAAGATGCAAGGCATAGGGGCGTAGGAAAACTTCTCATGGAGCGACTCATCGAGTCATGCAGGCAAGCCGGTTATAGGGTCCTGATTGCCTGCATAACAGGAAATAACACAGAGAGCATAGAGTTCCACAAGAGCCTCGGCTTCACCCAAGCCTCGCATTTCCACAATGTCGGCTTCAAGCATGGGAAGTGGCTCGACGTCGTAGACCTGGAGTTTCAACTCCAATGAATGCCTTTCTCGATAATGCAATAATTTTGTATTTTTGCCAGGTCAAGTTCCAAACCCTGTGTATAAGAATCAATTAGATTACCTTGGGACGAACGGCTCGCCGGACGACATTCGGAGGTGATTGCCTGAAGAATAACGGGAAGGAAAGGGCATGTCCGTGGCGAAACTGCAACCTCGGTAGAAACGATTGCCTGAAGCTTGACGGGAAGGAAAGCCGTGAATTAGGTGATAGGGAAATGAGTACGATTTCTGCCACAGGCATTCTGCGACCAATGCATGAGGCTCAGTCCGGATGCTTTTGCAGCGCAAACATACAATTTTGAGCTGGAATGATTCATCCGTGCAATTAGCGGGCCCGGCGCTATTCATTTCAGTGGCGCGTAATGAGTTTATGCCTACCCAGGGGTGCTTCTAGAAGCGGGGCTTGGCAGGTCATTATGTTGTGTTGTGCCTTCTGATGCAAACATTCCTGCCCGCCAATTATAAACGTAGGAACAAAATCGGCTCTGGATGACGTGGTTGCCGTTCAGGATGATGTGGTGGGTCATTCGGGATTACGGGAGCACTGTTCTGGATGATGGGGTGAGACATTCAGGATGCCCGGTTTGCGATGACGGCGTTGGTCGAACGAGATGAACGTAGTGGAATTTCACAAAGTGCTGTCGGAGTAGGCCCTTCTGGTGGTTGCCGTTACCAATTCTCCAAAACACGATTTTAATCGCTGTAAATCAGCCACTTGCAGATTTTTGTTTCGTGACACAAAATCAGCGAGGGACAAAAACGGGACAAAACCACGGAAAAATAAAGTCAAGGACACTTCGCCCGAAATATCCCTTGTGGAATACCTCTGTTTCGTTTGCAAAGGTACAAATTTGTCCCTTGAAAAACGAGGGGAAATCCCTATTTCTCTCATAGAACCAAAGATTTGCCACCCTTATTGTCCAATCCTTGGTTTTGTGAATGTTTGAACGATAGACATTTGAAGATGCTGAATTTCAAGTGAGTGTCCGACCAATCTACCACATTGCAGCATGGTAAAATAGAACCAAAGAATTGAAAATCAGCACTTTTAATAAACCATAACGTCTGCTTGAATATCATTGGCAACAATATACCTTTGCAGCCGAAATCGATAACGAAATAAACAAAATATCAGATTTATGACAGAAAAGAACGCATTAAAGATGAACCTCGACCATGAGCGCAAGATAGTGGAGCTTCAGTCGAGAGTGAACAAGTTGGAGAACCTTTGCTATATGACAAAGGAAGTGTTGAACCTTGAAGAGGCTTCCGCCTTTCTCGGCATTGCCAAGAGTACACTCTACAAGATGACGCATCTTAACCAGTTGCCGTACTTCAAGCCTGCTGGCAAGCTCATCTTCTTTGAGAAGAAAGCCTTGCTTGACTGGGTACGAGGAGCAAGAGCCATGTCGGAGGAGGAGATAAGACTGGAGGCTGCAAACCGTCTGAATGAAATGAACAATAGACCATAGCATACTTGTAAACAGTCTGCAAAAACGTGACCCTCTGTTGGCTAATGCGGTCAGCAATATGGTAGACTACATTTCCGACCGCTTTCCTGCTGCTTACCCAAGCAAGGAACAGACAGAAGCAGTCAATAACTATCTTCACTCGGTCTATGCTGACGGTGACGGAACCATGTCGGAAAGAAACTGTGAGCATCGAAGAATAGCATCACAGAAAATTACCATCAATGCCATACAAGTGCTTGACAGTCCCCAACTTGACCGACTGCAACGTGTACTTGACCATATCGCATACGACAAGGAGTATTATATGCCAGAGAGAGGCTTCGGCATGAGGCGATAGTTTCTCTTTTGACGGCAGAGAGTTTTCCGCATAACAGCATGAACAGATTTACACAACAAAAATAAAACAACGATGAACAGTAATATTTTCAACAGCATTATCCTGAGTAACGAACAAGTGAACTATCTGATGGGTGGCACGGCTGGCATCAATCGCCTTTCATGCCTTTATCAACTCATTCAGATTGTGACACGGCAGTTTGAAACCTCGAATGAGGTTGGGGAATCCACAACAGAATTGTGGGAAGTGAACATGTCAGAGGTGGCTCTATCCAAACTATGGAAGTGTGACCGAAAAACCGTCTCCAAGATGCTTGACCACATGAACAAATTGGGCATCCTTTCT
>ONBM01000090.1 GCA_900316045.1 uncultured Bacteroidales bacterium
TGGATGCCATTAGGAGACGTAACCTTAAGGTCAACATTCATCTCGCTGCTGATTTCCTGAGTCGAGAAAGAAGGATTTGATTCCCATGTGATTGTCGGCGCTCCATCCTCATCGTCAAAATCCTTGTCGTCTCCGCATGAGTTAAGAGTTAAGATCATAGCTATGGCTGCCATGGCTATGCTTGTAATGTGTAATAATTTCATTTTCATTTCTTTTCAATATTAAAGCTTGGTAATAAAATTGCCGAGACTTTTTCGGTCACGGCAATTGTCTATCAAAGAAAATACCAAAGTCGGTATTGAGACTAAAGCTGTGGGCCAGCCTTTACGAGAGCCTTGCCAGCTCTGTTAGACTCGTACTTGGCGAAATTCTTGATGAACCTGCCAGCGAGGTCCTTAGCCTTCACATCCCATTCTTTGGCGTCCTTGTAGGTGTCGCGAGGGTCGAGTATTCCGCTGTCAACGCCTTCCAGTTTCGTAGGAACCGAGAAGTTGAAGTAAGGGATATTCTTGGTAGGGGCCTTGTCAATGCTGTGGTCAAGGATGGCATCTATGATTCCACGGGTGTCGCGGATAGAAATACGCTTTCCAGTACCGTTCCAGCCTGTGTTCACGAGATAAGCCTTTGCGCCGCTCTTCTTCATCTTCTTGACGAGTTCCTCTGCGTATTTCGTAGGATGCAGTTCGAGGAATGCCTGTCCGAAGCAAGCAGAGAATGTCGGGGTAGGCTCGGTGATTCCGCGCTCTGTTCCTGCAAGCTTAGCCGTGAAGCCGGAGAGGAAATAGTATTTCGTCTGCTCTGGAGTCAGGATTGAAACTGGAGGAAGAACTCCGAAGGCATCAGCTGAAAGGAATATGACCTGCTTTGCAGCCGGACCCTGAGACTCTGGACGGACGATATTCTTGATATGATAGATTGGATAAGAAACGCGGGTGTTCTCGGTAACGCTCTTATCGTTGAAGTCAATCTTTCCGTTCTTGTCAACGGTTACGTTCTCCAGAAGGGCATCCCTGCGGATTGCGTTGTAGATATCAGGCTCGGATTCCTTGTCAAGCTTGATCACCTTGGCGTAGCAGCCGCCTTCGAAGTTGAACACGCCCTTGTTGTCCCAGCCGTGCTCGTCGTCACCGATGAGGAGACGCTTAGGATCAGTCGAAAGGGTAGTCTTGCCGGTTCCGGAAAGACCGAAGAAGATAGCGGTGTTCTCGCCATTCATGTCGGTGTTCGCAGAGCAGTGCATGGCAGCTATTCCCTTAAGTGGAAGGAAATAGTTCATCATAGAGAACATGCCCTTCTTCATCTCGCCGCCATACCAAGTGTTGAGGATGACCTGCTCTTTCGATGTTACGTTGAAGAGGACGGCTGTCTCTGAATGAAGCCCGAGCTCCTTGTAGTTCTCTACCTTAGCCTTTGAAGCGTTGTAGACAACAAAGTCCGGCTCCTGGTCGAATTCTTCCTGATTCTTAGGACGGATGAACATGTTGGTCACGAAGTGAGCCTGCCATGCGACTTCCATGATGAAGCGAACCTTCATGCGTGTGTCTTTGTGAGTTCCGCAGAATCCATCGACTACGAAAAGCCTCTTGCCGGAGAGCTCTTTCTGAGCGAGTTTCTTGCAAGCGTTCCAAGTCTTCACGGAAGCCTTGTGGTTGTCGTTAGGATATTCAGGGGTTGTCCACCAAACCTCGCCAGGAGCACCTTCTTTGGTGGTCTGGTCGTAAACGATGAACTTGTCTTTAGGTGAACGGCCTGTATAGACGCCTGTCATAACATTGATTGCACCAAGTTCGGTAACCTGACCTTTGTCGTAACCTGTTAGTTCAGGTTTTGTCTCCTCGTTGTAGAGGACTTCGTAGGTAGGATTGTAAAGAACTTCCTTTACATTCTTGATACCGTACTTGCTTAAATCCATTTTAGGCATAATTGAAAAATTTTATTTGTTAAACTTAGCTTTTCCCACTTTTTTCAGTCGCAAATTTAAGAATTTTTATGCACTGGTCAAGCGTAATTTCTTAAATTTGCAATACATCAGACTTACCTGCAAATAATTTGCCAGGCAGGGTCGTAATTAATTGGTATAAAACGATTTAAATAATTTTAACCAGAAATGTTCACTGATGGGAATGGGAGAACGGCGCAAGAGGTCTTGAAAGAATACTGGGGCTATGATGGATTCCGGCCAATGCAGGAGGAAATCATCGATGCGGCCTTGGAAGGGAAGGATGTCCTCGCAATCCTACCGACCGGAGGTGGAAAATCCATCTGCTTCCAGGTGCCTGGCTTGATGAAGGAAGGGCTTACCCTGGTGGTTACGCCTATAATAGCCCTCATGAAGGATCAGGTTAGGAATCTTAGCGGAAAAGGCATAAGGGCGATAGCCGTCCATGCAGGAATGTCTCGTCACGAGGTGGACCTGGCTCTTAATAACGCCGCCTACGGGGACTTCAAGTTCCTTTTCCTGTCTCCGGAACGGCTGGGCACCAGGCTGTTTAAATCTTATGTGGAAGTGCTTCCGATCAACCTGATAGTGGTGGATGAGGCTCACTGCATATCGCAATGGGGATACGATTTCAGGCCTGATTATCTGAGGATAGGGGAGTTGAGGGAATCTGTGGATGCCCCTGTGATGGCTCTTACCGCCACTGCCACGCCGGAAGTGGCGGACGACATAATGGATAAGCTTGGCTTTAGCGAGAAACTAATCATTAAAACAGGATTCGAGAGGCCGAATCTCAGCTACATAGTCAGACGCACGGAAGATAAATACGGACAGCTTCTAGGAATATGCCGAGGGGTTGCCGGGAGCGGGATAATATATGCGAGGAATCGGCGGAAATGCGAAGAACTGGCGGCTTTCCTTCAGTCTCAGGGCGAGAGCTCGTCCTATTATCATGCAGGAGTCGGCTCCATGACCCGGTCGGAGCGCCAGGCAGCATGGATGGATGGGAAAATACGCGTCATGGTCTGCACCAACGCCTTCGGAATGGGAATCGACAAGCCAGACGTGCGTTTCGTCGCCCATTATGACCTGCCGGACAGCCCGGAGGCATATTTCCAAGAGGCTGGCAGGGCAGGGCGCGACCGTAAGCGAGCCTTTGCCGTGCTGCTTTGGAACGGGGTTGACGTGCGCAGGATGAAGCAGATAGAGGAAGCCTCATTCCCGGGACTGGATTACATCGAGGATGTATACCAGAAGCTCCACATGATGTTCGGGATTCCATACGATGCCGGAGAGGGACGGCAGCTACGTTTCAAGATAGAGGAATTCTGCAAGGGTTATCATCTGATGAAGGCTCCGGCGTTCTATGCGATAAAGTATCTGGAGCGAACTGACCATCTGACATATTCGGAAGAGGTTGACATCAAGACGAAAGTCAAGATTGCCGTGGATCGCAAGGCGCTCTATGATATTCAGCTGCCTGATTCTAAGATGGATGAGCTGCTAGAGCTCCTCATGCGTCATTTCACCGGCATATTCTCTTTCCCCGTGGAAATAGACGAGGAATATTTCGCCGGTGCCTTGAATATGACCGTGGCGGGCCTGAGGCAGCTGCTGTACAGGACTGCTCTTGAGCATGTGATAAACTATATTCCAGCAGACCATTGCGATGTGATTCTCCTGCACCACGACAGGCGCAGGCCAGGAGACCTTGCGCTTATGCCGGATAAATATGTGATGCTGAAGGAAAATTATCATCGGAGGGCTCAGGAGATGCTTGAATATGTTTCCGAAACGGATGAGTGCCGTTCGCGCTTCCTGCTGCGGTATTTCGGCCAGAGCGAAAGCTACGATTGCGGGACTTGCGATGTGTGCCGTGCGAAGGTTGCCTCAGGCCGCCGTCTTGAAGAGGCTCCGGCAACCTATGGTGACATGGCCTCCGGCACCGAGGCTCCCGAAAGCGAGAAAACCCTCTCCGATGAGGCTACTGAGGCTGCCATCATTGAATATATCGACGGCCGTGGTGGGAAATATTCTTTGGAAGACATCCGCACCGAGTTTTCCAACCCCTCGAAGGCATATTCCCCTCACTGGCTCGATTTGCTCCGCAACCTAATAGACGAGGGCGCGGTGCCAATCTATGAGAAATAATCGAAGTTTCACTATTAATATTTTAACGAATATGACGAATACTGTTCTGGAATGCATCAAGACAAGGAGAAGCATCAGGCGCTACAAGCCTGAACAGATTAAAGATGAAGAACTTCAATCTGTGCTTGAGGCTGGCACTTTCGCTCCTACGGGCATGGGTTATCAGGATCCGTGGATCGTGGCTGTGCAGAACAAAGAAATCATAGCCCAGCTGACGGAGATGAACAAGAAGTTTTACGAAGGCGCAGGCGACCCGTATTATGGTGCGCCTACCATCGTGCTTGTGTTCGGCAGCAGTCCTGAGAAGTGGAGGAATTCCACGAACGATGGCTCTCTGGTGCTAGGAAACATGATGATCGCCGCCCACTCAATCGGTCTTGGTTCCTGCTGGATTAACCGAGAGCGCGAGATGTTCGCCACCGATGAAGGCAAGGCTTTAATGAAGCAGATGGGCCTTCCTGACGGCCTGGTTGGCATCGGCTCCATAGCCCTCGGCTATCCTGCCTCCTACCCGCCTACCGTCAAGCCCCGCAAAGACGGCTACGCCCGAGTGATCAGGTAGCGCTGCAAAGAGTCAAAGGAATCCCATTGTATGCCTTTCCGCAAGGCGAAAATAAAAAGAGGTAACTTTTAGTCGACCTATTTCTCGGATAGTAATATTGCTAATACTTTATCATCGACCTTAATGGGATCCTCTGATATGGAAGAAAGTGTTGTAGCGGAATATGAACAAGCCTTTGTTGATATAGTGGACAGTTCTGAACTAGATGACAACAATAAAAATTGTGTGAAATCTGTTGGTTCAATTGCTATAAGAAGTAATCACTATTGGTATGCAGGAGAATAGATTTTCACAGATATTAAATGCAATCATTCTATTTTCTTTTGTGATTGCTGCGGCATCTCTAATTTCCTTAGTCGTGCCAAAGGTATATGGTATCATTATAGGAATTGCTCTTATTGCTATTACAATATTTGGTCTTTTTACTGAGAAACATTTTAATATTCTACAAAAGATAAGAGATTATGGAATTACTTTATTGTTAAGTATCGTAATCTGTATCGGTGCATTTGTGTCTGCATTTTCAGTGGGAGAAAAATTTTTGCCTTTTTTTCTATGCTGTTCATTTGCGGGTTTTGTTGGAATTATAAAATGGGTTGTAGAGAAGAGATGGAAGGGGAAATCTATTGCGTCAATATTAGCTGATGACTTTCATCTTTTACCTCCAAGTGTTGATATAACAATAATTATACTCAATATCTTAGATATAATTTTGGGGCATGGTGAATTTTCTGTATTAGCTATAGTCATTAACAGCATATTATTGCTTGATATAGTTATTCAAACTATCACCAAAAACAGAGCCAGTAAGCTTACCCAATAAGATGCTCTGCAAGACTCACAAAATGGCGAAGAGTAGCAAGTAATCGTCCATGATAATAACAACAAAAAAGGGTGGTCATTTTTGCCACCCTTTTTTGTTTCAATGGCAATTTATTTCTATTTTTGTAAACTCTAAATTGATTTATTCTCATTTGGATATGAAATACATTGCAGACAGATTGAAAACATCAACATTCCTTGTTTTGTGTCTCACAATCGTTATGGTGACGCTGGCTTCCTGCTCCGACAATAATGCCGAAGATCCGGATCTGAAGCGATTCAAAAATCGATTCAGCGGAGACTATCAATATTCTTCAGCCATCTGGACAGGAGGCAACATAGATCTAGATGGTGACGGAACTGGTCACAAAAATCTGGATGAAGAATTCCGAGGATGCAGTGGGTATGATACAAAGTCGGCGAAGTGACTTATGATGATTCAGAAGAGACATTTAGAGTTAGTGCCAAGGTTCCTTTTTACGCAGCCAATGAGTCAGATGGGAAGATTGTTCCAGAAGGGATAATTTACGAGAACTTTACTTTTAAAGTTCAATGGATGGACGATGGGCAAGAAGGACAAATCGAAGTATCTGAATGTCTTTATGAAGATATGGGATATCCTATCCCTGATATCATATACGTAGATGTGATTTCATTCACGGATAATTCGTTTGATGTTACTGTAGAATGTTCCCTTTACGATCAGCATGAAGGCAAACCTGTAAAAGGCACTGTCATCTTCACTTTTACTAGAAAGTGATTTCAACCCTATTGAAAAAAATCAATTATTTTTTGACGGAATTGCGAAATTCGCACGTTATTCTTATGAGAGCTGATGACA
>ONBM01000092.1 GCA_900316045.1 uncultured Bacteroidales bacterium
GATAACTCGGATTGCTGCCGCCTGCGTCGTTGGAACTGCCCTGCTGCTATTTGTCATATTCATAATACTCAGCCGCGCCGCACCATCATTCACTGATTCGCTTCTATATACTCCTGAAGAACTAGAAATCATCAATTATCAATATACAGAGAAATGAACGGAATAAGGCCAGACAATACATATGAAGAAGATTACACGGTCCCAAGCTACATGGCAGACCGCTCTTTTCATCTGAGGCCATCGTCTTTCATGGACATGGCTCAGGAGATAGCCCACTCGGCTGCCAGCCACTTCCACTTCGGATGGGATGACCTTCAGCTCCACCATACGGCATGGGTCATATCCAGAATGCATTTCAAATTCATCAGGCCACCGAAATGGAGGGATGATGTGGCTCTATTCACGTGGCACAAATGCATTGATGGCCCATTCTACATCAGGGATTTCGAGCTCAGGCCTCAAGGAGACCTGAATTTCGAGGACAGGAGCGGGGCTCTCATCACTTGCACCTCTTCCTGGATAGTCATGAACATGCAGACGAGGACGTTTGCAAGGGATGAGGAAATCATGAGAATGGTTCCTGAGTCAACTCAGTGCCATCGGGATGCGATAGAGGAGCATTGCAAGAAGGTGGTGCCTCCCAAAGACGCTGAGAGATTCGCTTCACACAAGATAATGTACAGCGATGTCGATTTCCTCGGCCACACGAATAACGCTCGTTACATCGCTTGGTCCATGGATAGCATAGGCTATGAGATTACGTCTGAGCATCAAGTTAAGGATGTCAGGATTAATTTCAACAAAGAAACGAAGCCTGGAGATGAAGTGGAGCTTTTCCGAAGCCACATTAAGACCGAGGGGCAGGATACATGGTTCATTGAGGGAAAACTGGATGGAAAGTCTTGCTTCTGCACGCAGATAGATTTTTAGCGATGTTCGAATTAGTATATCCGGTAGAGCCCGCGCCAGTGCTTCCGCTTCCGACTGCGGAAACGCCTGGCGGACAGCAGCTGAAGGACTCAGAGATGGTACCTGTCGTCGAGCCTGACGGGCTCGTGGTCGGCCAGGCTTCCAGGAAATATGTCCACGGCGGCTCAAAACTGCTTCATCCTGTTGTGCACTTGCATATAATTAACAGAAACTCAGAACTTTATGTTCAGAAACGTTCGATGTCGAAAGACCTTCTTCCAGGCAAATGGGACACTGCGGTGGGGGGACACATAGACTATGGCGAATACCTCTCCACGTCGCTCTATCGAGAGGCCTCTGAAGAACTTGGTTTCAGAGACTTCAATCCGATATATTTAAAGAGCTATGTCTGGGAGTCTGAACAGGAGAAAGAGCTGGTGAACGTCTTCGCTGCCGTCGGGAATTTCATGCTGAAGCCAGATGGAAGCGAGGTCTCTGAAGGGAGGTACTGGAGCATGGATGAGATTGAGGCTGCTTTGGGGAAAGATATTTTCACCCCGAACTTCGAGCATGAGTTCAAGGCAATCAAACATTCGCTCTTGGCGCTTTTGTAAAAAAGTACCAAGTTTTACGAACATTATGAATATGTCATATTCAAGAATCGAGAAATTCGTCTGCGATCAGCTGTCGGTCTGGCCGATGGCGGCGGAAAACTATCGTAACTTGAAGAAGGCAGAAACCAGAACATTGCCAGTCGGCGGGCTGAATGTGGTGCTGCAATACAACCCGGCAAGGAAGATATCATCGGAGGCGAAGCTGGATAAGAAATCCATCAGCGAGAGGCCTTGCTTCCTGTGTCCGGAAAACAGGCCCCGAGAGCAGTACGACATAGACTTCGAAGGACGGAAAGGCAAGAGATACCGTATCACGCTGAACCCTTACCCGATTTTCCCTTCCCATCTAGTTATATCAAGCACTGACCATACGCCTCAGTCCATCTGGCACCGCTATCCAGACATGCTGGACTTCGTTGCCACAAATAGGAAATATGCCTGTTACTACAACGGTCCAGAGAGCGGAGCGTCAGCCCCGGACCACATGCATTTTCAAGGCTGTCCGAGAGGCATGATGCCCCTGGAAAATGCTGTAGACAAGCTCCTGGGCTCTGCAAGAAGCCACAGTGAACTGGAATGCCTGACAAACCTGAAAGAAGCCAAGTTGTATCACTTGAATATGTTCACCAGAGGCATTTTCGTCTTAAGAGGAGCAACCCCGAAGTCAGTCACAAAGCTTTTCTACCGGCTTGCGGACTGCGCATCTATGACTCTTGGCGGAGAGCCGGAACCGAAATTCAACGTCATCTCCTGGTTCGAAGATAACGAATATCGCTCTTTAGTAATATTTCGCAGCAAGCATCGTCCGCACAATTATTTCTCGGATGGCCCGGACCACCTCTCGATGAGCCCTGGCTGCGCTGACATGGGCGGCGTGATGGTCGCTCCTGAGGAGTCGGATTACGAAAAGATGACGCCTGAGCTGCTGAGCCAAGTGATTTCCGAAGTCTCCATCGGCGAGGATGATGAAAAGGCTCTCGTCTGGAGACTCACCAGGCATCAGCAAACGCTGGAAGTCGGAATAATGTCCGGACAGCAGATTTCATTCGAAATTATTTCCGATGGCAATGGCGAGCAGAAGGTAGAATATTCTGAAGGCAAGATTCTCTACAACGGAACCCTTTACGACCAGCTCATATTCGATGCGAAAACCCCTTCCACGATGTTTGCTGAGCCGTCTTTCATATTGCATGGGGTCACCATCGGCGTGGACTTCCATTGGGAGCGGCAGGTCACGCAGAAGTTTGCGGGCAGGCTCAAATTCATAACTGACGGCGGAAAAGTAACGGCAGTCAACGAAATCGGCGTCGAAGACTATCTGCTGAGCGTAATCTCCTCGGAAATGAAATCGTCTGCAGGGCTAGAGTTCCTGAAAGCCCATTCCGTCATATCCAGGTCCTGGGTGATGGCTCAGATCCTTAACAGAAAGAAAAGTGTTGCCGGATTCCTTCCATGTGAAGCCCCGCATAATGTTGCCGAGCTCGTGACCATGCTGGATTGCAAAGCCGGAGAGGGTAAAGAGGAAAGCCACGACACGGAATACATCAAATGGTTCGACCACGATGACCACAAGGTTTTCGATGCGTGTGCAGACGACCATTGCCAGCGCTATCAGGGCCTTACCATGGCAGTCGGCGAAACTGTCCGCAAGGCCATAGACCAGACGTGGGGTTTGGTCCTTAAAAGCGGAGGAGAGATTTGCGACGCCCGCTTCTCGAAGTGCTGCGGCGGCCGCATGGAGTTATTCTCTACTTGCTGGGAAGACAAGGATTACCCTTACCTTCAAGCGCTTCCGGACACTCCGGACGAGAAACCCGGGGGCGATCCGTTCTGCGATGCCACGGACGAGAAAATCCTCTCTCAAGTACTGAACGACTACGACCTGGAGACGAAAGACTTCTACAGATGGACTGTGGAATATTCTCGGAATGAAGTCTCAGACCTTATCCGGACACGCTCGGGAATAGATTTCGGGACGATTCAGGAGCTGATTCCAATCGAGAGAGGGCCTTCTGGCAGAATAAAGAGGCTGAGAGTCGTTGGGTCAAAAAGGGAGATGATAATAGGCAAAGAATTGATAATCAGGAAATGGCTTTCTTCATCTCATCTTAAGAGTTCTGCTTTTACAGTCATCTGGAACGGCGACAAGCTTACATTGAAGGGCTCCGGCTGGGGCCATGGCGTGGGGCTCTGCCAGATTGGAGCAGCAGTGATGGCTAGCAAAGGCTACTGCTTCCAGGCTATCCTCGGCCACTATTACCCAGGCTCCGAGCTTTTGCCGATGGTGGATGACGCATCTATATGCTAATCTAATATAACCAATTCAATATTAAATGAATATGCCGAATTCTAAGAATATTTCTCCTTGGCTTTGGATTCCGACGCTGTACTTCGTGGAAGGAATCCCATATTTTCTGGTGAACAACGTGTCCGTGCTGATGTTCGCTAAGATGGGCGTCCCGAACGGACAGATGGCGATGTTCACATCGTTACTGTATCTCCCGTGGACCCTGAAATTTCTCTGGAGTCCTTTCGTGGACATTATCAAGACGAAACGCTGGTGGATCGTTACCATGCAGGCCATAATGTCTGCGGCCTTTCTGGTTTTGGCCCTGACCCTGCCACGTCCTGGCGCAGAACAGATTGCCTCTGGGACAACTCCTATGGGCATGTTCACGTTCACGCTCATCCTTTTCATAATCGCGGCCTTCGCATCGGCGACGCACGACATTGCTGCCGAATTGCTGCCGACGGCTTCTACATGCTGGCCCAGAGCCAGAGCAGCCAGGCTGCCTTCGTGGGAGTGAGAAGCACGTTCTACCGACTTGCAAATGTATTCGGCAACGGGGTAATAGTGGCCGTGGCGGGTTTCCTGGAATCCCATTATGGGAATATTCCTATGGCTTGGCGCATAACCGTTTGCGGCTCCGCGGTTCTGCTTACGCTGCTGACCATTTATCACATATTCATGATTCCTCGCCCTGCCGCCGATGTCCCCAACATAACCAGCGACTCAGGCAATGCAGCAGGCGAAATATTCAAAGGATTCGGCAAAACGGTTTCCACTTTTTTCAAGAAGCCTGGCGTCTGGCTGGCAATCGTATTCATGCTGTGCTACCGCCTTCCGGAAGCCTTCCTCATCAAGATGTGCACCCCGTTCCTAGTGGCTGCAAGGGAGCTCGGCGGGCTGGGCATGAAGACAGAGGAGGTCGGCCTTGCCTACGGCACCATAGGCGTCATATTCCTTCTTCTTGGAGGAATCCTAGGTGGTCTTCTCGCCTCCAGGATAGGCCTCAAGAAGTCCCTTTGGCCCATGGCGGCATGCATGACGCTGCCTTGCCTGTCATTCGTGTACTTGGCAATAGTTCAGCCGACTAATCTGCTGACCATCAGCGCGTGCATTGCTATCGAGCAATTTGGCTACGGCTTCGGATTCACCGCCTACATGCTGTACATGATGTATTTCTCGGAAGGGCAGTTCAAGACATCTCACTATGCATTCTGCACCTGCTTCATGGCTCTGAGCATGATGATTCCGGGGATGTTCGCTGGCTACATCCAGGAGACCCTAGGCTACAGAGATTTCTTCTGGATGGTGATTGTCTGCTGCATTGTCACAGTCGCAGTGACTACCATGGCTTATAAAAAAGTCAGCCCTGAATATGGAATGAAGAAAACAACAGATTAATCTTATGAATATCAGGAATATACTATCGTGCGTGCTAGCTATTTCCTTGTCGCTGCCGAGCGGCGCCAAGGTGCGTCCCGGAATAGAGGTGCTGGAAGAACGCGGGTTCGAAGGACTCGTGAGCAGGAACGTCGGTCTCGTTACAAATCCCAGCGGAGTCGACAGTCAGCTGCGATCCACCATCGACATTTTGTTTAATGCCCCTGGAGTGCGTCTGAAGGCCCTTTTCGGTCCAGAACATGGGGTGCGAGGTGATGCCTATGCCGGTTCTTACGTCGCCGATTCCAAGGATACTCAGACTGGACTTCCAGTATATTCTATCTACGGTCCGAATCGCAAGCCGTCGCCATCTATGCTGGAGGGGCTTGATGTCGTGGTTTATGACATCCAAGATGTCGGCAGCCGCTCCTACACGTTCATCAGCACGCTCGGGCTCGTGATGCGGGCCTGTGCCGAGCAAGGCATAGAAGTGATGGTTCTTGACAGGCCTAACCCATTGGGGGGAAATAAAGTTGAGGGCTGCTTGGTAGAAGACGGCTTCCATTCTTTCGTAAGTGAATTCAAGATTCCTTATATTTATGGAATCACGGTCGGCGAACTTGCGATTATGCTGAACGAAGAAGGCCTTAACTGCGGAGAGAAAGGAGATGAGCCACCACTTAAATGCAAACTCTCAGTGATTCCGATGGCTGGGTGGCATAGGAATATGTTATATTCAGACACCGGCCTTCCTTGGATTCTTCCTTCGCCTAACATTCCATATTCAGAATCGGCCATAGGCTATCCTTCGGCAGGCATTTGCGGAGAATTCAACAATTATCTGAATATTGGCATAGGCTATACTCTCCCTTTCGGGGTTTTTGCAGCTGAATGGATTGAGGCAGATGCACTCAAGGCTCGCCTTGATGGCTATGGCATCCCGGGAATAGCTTTCCGGACCATTCATTTCAAGCCATTCTCGGGTAGCGCAAAGGGTAAACTCTTGCACGGCGTTCAGTATCACTATACAGATTTTGATGCCGCCACTTGCACGCTCACGCAGTTTTATGTGATGCAAGCAGTGAAAGAACTCTACCCGGGGCATGACCCGTTCAAGGATTCCAAGGGCCGCCTTGCTATGTTCGACAAAGTTTGTGGCACGGATTATGTTCGTACGCATTTTGAAAAACGTTTTAGAGTGGAAGACATAAGGGATTATTGGAATAAAGACTCCGAGTCTTTCAAGAAACGTTCACAAAAATATTACTTGTACGAATGATAACTAACTAACCCGAAATGTTATGAAAAACATCCTTCACATTGCAATCGCATCAATAGTGGCGTTAGCCATGATTGCAAGTCCTGTCGATACATATTCGCAGAACAGACGTTCTAACGAGCAGCGTTCGGAGAATACCACGCAGAGGTCCTCTTCTTCCAGAAGTTCGTCCTCTCGCAGTTCATCTTCCAGAAGCTCATCCTCTCGCAGTTCATCTTCCAGAAGCTCTTCTCAGACTAGAAGCACGTCGCAGCCTGGCGGCACGTCGCAGTCCCGCAGTTCTTATTCTAGAAGCACGTCGCAGCCTGGCGGCACGTCGCAGTCCCGCAGTTCTTATTCAGGAAGCACGTCGCAGCCTGGCGGCTCGTCGCCTTCTTCAGTAAGCCGGTCTTCCTCTCAGAGAAGCTCTTCTGCCAGATCTTCTTCTGGAAATGTTTCTTCTTCGAGGAACTCGTCTCAGAGCAGAAGCAGCGTCTCCGTACCTTCTGATCGCGGCAGAGTTGACGTCAATGGCAGTAGCAGGTCTTCTTCCGTAAGAAGTTCCTCTTCTAGAGCAGCAAGAGAGATAAAATCTTCTCCTTCAAACAATGCTGTCAGGGAGCAGTCTCAGAGGGTCGGGAATGCTTCTCGCGAGGGTCTTTCTACTTTCAGGGAGAATCATTCAAGGAATAATGATGGCTATAGGCAGCCAAATGAGCGCGGCAACGATTTCATGAGGATAGGTGAGGACAGGAACGTGCACCGGATTCCGCCAAGAGAAAGAGATTTTGCAAGATACGATGCACCTTGCTCATTCTGGAGACATGAGCCACACTATTACGGTTACAGAGTTGACTATCTGCCACCTCGCTACAGAAGGGTGAGATATTGGGGAATAGATTATTACTGCTATGATGGAATATATTACCGTCCATACAATGGCATCTACGTTGTGTGCAGGCCTCCGTTCGGAATCACTATAGCAGCCGACATAATTGCAGACGCAGTTTTCGCCCCTATTCATTTCGCTTACTATTATGACAGTTACAGAACTTTCAGGGCGATTGACGCCAACAATCGGGTGATAGACGAGCAGAATAGGATAATAGCTCAGAATAATGCTACGATTGCAGCTCAGAACAGAGCTTTCGCGCTGAATTCGTCCAGAGCGGGCGATGCGCATTCGTTAGCTGACAGGCTCGGATTAGTTCAGAGCTACGCTTATGCTAACCAGCCTTATTTCTATCAAGACGGCGTTTTCTACATCGAGAAGCCGAACGGTAACTATGAGGTGATAGTCCCTCCGGCTGGCGCTCTCGTAAAGGATCTGCCTGACGACTATGATACGATTACCCTGGACGGAAATGAATTCTACAAAGTGGATGACACCGTTTACAGACTGACTCTGGTTGATGGTTCTCCTTACCTTGAAGTGCTTGGCCAGATGTATGGCTCGCTTGCCAGCAAGTACGATTATTATTCAGGAGTCTCAGGCTCCGGAATGAAATACAGAGATTTGTATTAAATCTAATACTCTACATAAAACTCTCTGCGGTATTTGTAATTCGAGCGCAGTTCCACGAACTTTCCAGGATCTAGCCGGAATATGAAATCGTCTGTGAAAATCGGATAATTATATTGTATTACGGCTGCGATTTCCCCTTGGGTCTTGCCCCTGAGATCCAGCTTTATCGACTCCAGTTCTTGAATCTCTGTTTTTGGGAAAAATCCATAAAGCTGAGGGTACTCGAAGAACCTAGCTAAAGCCCTGACGCAAATGGCAGTCCCATTCTGCTTTCCCTGATAAGAGTATCCGGCGATATGTGCAGTTGCTATGTCTACCATGTCTACCAGCTCCTTGTCGACATTCGGCTCGTGACCCCAAGTATCTATGATCACAGGTCCGAGCCTTGGGATAGACTTTTTCAAAGCATCCTCGTCAACCAGCTCCCCATTAGAAGTATTTATGAACATGGCGCCATCTTTCATCTTATTGAAGAAGTCTTCGTCAGCCATCTTCCTGGTCTCGTTATCAACCGTCGGGTGTAGGGTGACGATGTCTGAGTTCTTGAGCAGATAATCTAACGAGCAAAAATCTCCGCTATTCATCACTGAGGCCAGAGGAGGATCGCAGATAAGCACCTTGAAACCAAGATACCTGGCCATTTGCGCAACCAGCGAGCCAACATGGCCGTAGCCGATGATGCCTATCGTGTCTCCGTCCAGGTTAATCGTCTGCCTGGAAGCCACTCCATAGAGGGCAGAGAACACATAATTCATCACGCCCCCAGCATTACAGCCGGCTGCATTCTTGACGCCTATGCCATGTTCGCTGCAATAATCCAGGTCTATATGGCTTGTGATGATGGTGTCTGTAGCTATGAATTTCACAGACGAGCCTTCCAGCAGGCTGGCATCGCACTGAGTTCTGGAGCGGATTATCATCCCATCGGCATCTTTTACTACTTCGCGCGTGATTTTGTCGCTGGGAACATATTCCACTTCGGCAAATGGCTCGAAGACGCCTTCCACGAAAGGCACTTCATTGTCTATGACTATTCTTTTCCGGCTTCCCATGTCTCTATCTAAGGATTATTTTCTTGACGTATCCTACAGCATTGCAGTCTTTCATGAATAGGGGATCTTTCTCCAGCAAGTCATTCATCGCTTTTATCAGGCTGTCTTTCTGAAATCCCAGCTGGGTGCGGACCATGGATGACGATACCGTGACGTACAGCGTTCCGCCCTTGAAAAATTTGTTTAGCGTGAAGCTTTCAGCGCCTGAGACCTTATCCCATGCATCGAAAATTTTCTGAGAGTTCAGCCCGGCAGAAAGGTTAAAATGCTTGACGAAGGCTTTCATAAGGTCAGGCATCCCGATAGCGTCCCGGTGCGCCAGGCGGGGGGTGAATTTTTCGTCGTCCATGTTAGAAACTGTTTTGAAATATTTACTCTTGTTCTTCATGTGCCTTTTCGGCCATTTTCTTCTGCTTCATCGGTCACATAGCTACTGCTATGCTCCCTCTTCAGCAATTGAAACTGTCTCGAAAAATCCCTATGAATAACTGCGGCAAACATTTCAAAACAGCTTCTTACGCATTCTAAATATTTCCTGTCCTCGGTCAACTTGTCTACGATGCCCTGCATCCTCACTTTGTTGCTGTCAGTTATGAAGATTTGTCCGAACTCATTCCCTGCGACCATTCCGATGAGGTTCGAGATTCTGTTCATGTCTAATTTGTCGAAGACATCGTCAAGGAGCAGGATTGGCGGATATCCGTAATCGTTCTTCATTATCTCGTACTGGGCGAATTTCAATGAAACCAAGAAAGATTTCTGCTGGCCCTGAGAGCCGCAGCGACGGATTGGGTAGCCGTCCATCTCGAAGACTAAATCGTCTCTCTGGATGCCTGCGGAAGTGAATTTCAAGTATTTGTCTTTCTCTCTGCACGATTTCAGGATGTCCGAGAGCCTGTCGTTTTCCAGGTCGGACTTGTATGCGATGGAGACAGTCTCCGATTTGCCAGAAAGCGAAGCATAATATTCAGTGACGACAGGCAGCAGGTCTTTGACGAAAGCTTTCCTTGCGGCGAAGATTAATTCGGCATATTCATTCATTTTGGCGTCGAACACGTCTAGGAGTGCCTCATCGCAGCTTTGGTCTTTCAGCATCTTGTTCCGCTGGAAGAGCAGGCGGTTGTACTGCTGCATCGCTGCAAGATATTCGGGATCCATTTGGGAAAGCACGGCGTTCATGAAACGGCGCCTGTCCTCTCCGCTCTCGCTCACTAGTGAGATGTCGGCAGGGGAGACCATCACGATAGGGAACTGCCCAATGTGGGAGGATAATTTTGAATATGCTTTATCGTCTTTCCGCACTTTTTTCCCGTCTTTCTCGCTGACTTGAATCGAGATGCGGGTATCGGGAACCGACGGCATTGAATATGTTCCAGAGAGAGCGAAGGAAGAGCATCCGTGCCGGAAATTGAATTTGTCGGATTGGAAGAAAGCGCTTTTCGTCATGCTCAGGTACCATATTGCATCCATCAGGTTAGTTTTTCCCTCGCCGTTGCTGCCAGAGATGCAGTTGATGTTAGGCGAGAAAGTCAGTTCCTGGAATGCGATATTCCTGAAATCTTGTATTACTATTTTCTTTAGGATAGCCATGGTTTTCTTGCAAAGCATTACAAAGATAGCCAAAATCCTGATTGAAATATATTTCGCAGAATTGCATGATTGAACAAATTTTAATAATTTTGCAATCCTATTGCGGCAGCAGCTCCTGAAATCAAGGGAAGTTGCTGATACAGAGACGAGATATAATAATTCATTAATATGGCAAAGTCAAAAGTAGACGAGAAGGACAAAGAGCAGATTCGTCAGGAAAAGGTAGAAGAGACCGTATCTAAGACTGACGAGTTCTTCCGTAGGAACAAAAAAACTATTTATGGCGCTTTCATCGCGATCCTGGTCGTAGGATTGGCAGTGGTGGCCTATTACAAATTCATTTATCAGCCTAAGAGCGACGAGGCTATCGCTCAGATGTATCCTGCAGAGGCCAATTTCCGAAACGGAGAGTATGAGCTTGCGCTGAATGGAGATGGCAACGTGCTTGGCTTCGCTCAGATAATCGACGATTTCGGGGCTAAAGGCGGGAAGGATGTCTACTTCTATGCCGGAGTCTGCGAACTTCAGCTTGGTAAATACCAGGAAGCGATTGACTACCTGAAAAAATACAAAGGCAAGGATGAAATTCTTGCTGCTCGCTCTCTTGCATGCATCGGAGACGCATACGTTGGCTTGGAGAAGTATAAAGAGGGTCTGAATTATTACGATCAGGCCGCCTCTAAGATAGATAATATGTTCGCTGCGACTTACCTTCTGAAGGCGGGCGTCACCTGCGAGGAGATGGGAGACAATGCTAAAGCTCTCACATATTACAAGAGGATCAAAGACAAGTATCCTCAGTCTATCGAGGGTTATGATATCGATAAGTACATTTCCAGGATTGAAAGCCAGCAGGAGACCAAATAGCTATGGGAAGAGCATTTGAATTCAGAAAGGAAAGAAAGTTCAAGAGGTGGGGGCACATGGCGAAGACCTTCACCAAGATAGGGAAGGAAATCACCATCGCCGTCAAGCAGGGCGGCCCGGATGTGGTCGGCAATCCAAGGCTTCGTGCCTTAGTTGCAGAGGCAAGATCCGAGAATATGCCTAAGGATAATGTCGAAAGAGCCATCAAAAAGGCTCTTGAGAAAGATCAGGGCGATTTCAAAGAATTGGTGTACGAAGGCTATGGTCCTTTCGGCATAGCTTATCTGGTCGAGGCTGCGACCGACAACAATCAAAGGACGGTTGCCAATGTGCGCAGTTATTTCACTAAATGCGGCGGCACCTTAGGAACCAGCGGAAGCGTGAGCTTCATGTTCGACCATAAATGCGTGTTCCGTATTAAAGAGAAAGAGGGAATGGATCTTGAGGAATTCCAGCTGGCTCTCTGCGATTATGATAACGATCCTGAAGTTTTCGAGGAGGAGAATGAAGACGCAGACGGAAACGTTACGAAAAACGTGGTGATTTACGGGGCATACGAGTCTTATGGCGCTATCCAGAAATTCATCGAGGACAATGGTTACGAACTGATTTCCGGTGGTTTCGAGCGCATTCCTAATGTCGAGCTGAAAGAAGTGACCCCAGAGCAGAGAGAGACTCTGGATAAACTCACGGGGATGCTTGAAGATGACGACGACGTCACCAACGTCTACAGCACCGTGAA
>ONBM01000006.1 GCA_900316045.1 uncultured Bacteroidales bacterium
CCGATGCAAAAATGTGCGAAGATGTTTCCGAGGAGTTCGTTTGTGGTGACTTCGCCGGTGATGGTGCCGAGGGCGTAATTGGCTTGCCGGAGGTCTTCAGCGAGCAGGTCGTTCGAGACTCCGGACGACATCGCAGATTTGAGATGAAGGAGGTATTTTTCTGCATCGGCGAGGGCGGAAAAATGCCGCAAATTCGTCACAATTGCATCGTCAGAATTGAAAGTTTTGTCTTTCTGGGTCTCTGAGAGCAATTTTTTTAATTCATCCAATCCGAAACCAGTCTTTGCTGAAATATATATGATATTAGTTTTATTTTCAGTAGATAAAACACTATTGTTTAGAATACTAACATTTATGTTAGGAGCCAATACGTCAGTTTTATTGAACAAAACGATAAGCTTCTGATTCTTCGGATCGATTTTTTCGGCGATATCAGTAATCGAAGCAGTGTTTTCTTCTTCGCTTGAAGTAACGTCAATCACGGCAAGCACGACAGAGGCTTTTTTTAGCTTCTCATACGACCGAGAAACGCCGATTTTCTCTACGGGATCATCGGTGTCTCGCAGGCCGGCAGTGTCGATGAATCTGAACAAAATTCCATCTATGACGACAGTTTCCTCTAGCGTGTCGCGGGTCGTTCCTGGAATGTCAGTGACGATGGCTCTTTCTTCTCCAGAGATGGCATTCAGGAGAGTGCTCTTGCCGGAGTTCACGCGCCCTGCAATTGCAACAGGAACTCCATTCTTTATTTCATTGCCATATTTGAAAGAATCCTTCAGCATCTGGATATGAGCCAAGACATCTTCGAGCAGCGAGCTCAGTTTGCCTCGATCAGCAAACTCTACGTCTTCTTCGGAAAAGTCTAACTCAAGTTCTAGTAAAGATGACATTTCCAATAATTTGTCATGCAGCACATTAAGCTTGGAAGAATAATTGCCTCTGAGCTGACTCATCGCAAGATGCAGCGATGCAGAACTGTTAGCAGAAATCACATCTGCGACAGCCTCAGCCTGAGACAAGTCCATCTTTCCATTAATGAAAGCTCTGCGAGTGAATTCACCTGCCTCTGCAGGGCGAGCCCCAGCATCGCATAGCAATCGAAGAATCTCTGAAGCAATGTAAGAAGACGCATGGCAGGAAATCTCTGCGGAATCCTCACCAGTGTAAGAATGAGGGGCTTTGAATATGCTGACAAGCACTTCGTCCAGAACAGAGCCGTCAGAATTCAAAATGTTCCCGTACTTTATTGTATTCGGCAATGCCTCGGAAGCAGACCCGTGGCTGAATGTCACGACTTTGTCCAATATGTCAAATGTACTGCCTCCGCTCAGCCGGATAACCGTTATCGCTCCCGTCCCGGGAATCGTAGCTGGGGCAGCAATCGTGTCGTCATAACGTGCCAGATTCATATTCATTAAATATTTCTGCGAAATTAGGATTTTTTTGCTACTTTTGCCAAAACGAACGTCCGGAATGAGTGAGTCTATTGGAACATTGCATGTTTGCAGTGCGTCTTTCCATGACGCGGGGAAGGATGTTCTGTCTATTTTTTGAAACGTTGGGCCATTTCATCAATTTGAAATGGTCTTTTTTATATTCAAGAGATGAAAGAAAAACTTGGAGCAGTACTGAGGCTAGAAAACGGCATGGAGTTTCATGGCTACTCTTTCGGCTACGACAAGCCGACAGATGGGGAGGTCGTTTTCTCCACCGCCATGGTAGGCTATCCCGAAAGCCTGACCGACCCGTCATACTCGGGTCAGATTCTTTGCGTAACTTATCCTTTGATTGGAAATTACGGCGTTCCAGATGAAGGAATGGATGAAAACGGAATATCGAAAAATTTCGAATCTGAGAAAATCTGGGTCCGTGGCTTGGTCATTAGCGACTATTCCTTTGAATATAGCCACTGGGATGCCGTGAAAAGCCTTGACGAGTGGTTAAAGGAGCAGCATATTCCTGGAATATACGACATTGACACCAGGGCGCTTACGCAGGTTCTTCGAGAGAAAGGCTCCATGCTGGGAATGATAGTGCCCCAAGGTTGCCATAAAGAATTTCCTGTGGATGACCCCAACCTTGAGAATCAGATACAGATCGTAAGCTGCGACAAAGTCATAGAATATGGCAGCGGCTCAAAGACGGTCGTGATGGTTGATTGCGGAGTGAAGCACAATATACTCAGGTGCTTCGTTGAAAGGGGAGTAAGGCTCATCAGGGTGCCTTGGGATTACGACTTCAATGCTCTGGAATATGACGGATTGTTCATATCGAACGGTCCGGGAAACCCGCAATTCTGCAATGTTACGGTCGCCAATCTTCGTAAGGCGATGAAAGCCGACAAGCCTATATTCGGAATATGCATGGGCAACCAGCTGCTCGCAAGGGCAGGCGGAGCAAACACTTTCAAACTAAAGTACGGTCATCGCAGCCATAATCAGCCTGTCCGGATGTGCGGCACAAATCGCTGCTTCATCACTTCCCAGAACCATGGCTTCGCAGTAGATGACAAAACTCTTGGCGAGGACTGGGAACCGTGGTTCGTTAACATGAATGATGGCACAAACGAGGGCATCAGGCACAAGACAAAGCCGTTTTTCTCGGTTCAGTTCCATCCCGAGGCTTCCAGCGGCCCGACTGACACAAAATTTTTGTTCGACGAATTTATCAGCAAGTTATGAAAGACGCTAGCATAAAAAAAGTTCTTATTCTTGGATCTGGCGCTCTGAAAATAGGCCAGGCTGGGGAGTTCGACTACTCTGGCTCTCAGGCTCTCAAGGCGTTGCGCGAGGAAGGCATAGAGACTATATTAATCAATCCGAACATCGCGACCGTCCAGACATCTGAGGGTGTAGCCGATAAGATTTATTTCCTTCCGGTCACTCCGTTCTTTGTGGAGAAAGTCATCGAGAAAGAAAGGCCTCAGGGGATTCTGCTTTCGTTCGGGGGCCAGACTGCGCTTAACTGCGGAGTGGAAATCTTTGAGAAAGGCGTTTTGGAAAAGTACGGAGTGAAGGTGCTTGGGACTCCCGTGCAGGCCATCATGGACACTGAGGACAGGGAATTGTTCGTGAAAAAGCTGGATGAAATCGGGGTGAAGACCATCAAGTCCCACCCTGCCGCCAACTTGAAGGAAGCGAAAAGGGCAGCGCAAGAGCTTGGTTATCCGCTCATAATCCGCGCCGCTTATGCTTTGGGCGGCCTGGGCTCAGGATTCTGCGACAATGACGAAGAACTGGAAGAGATTTGCGAGAAGGCATTCTCTTTCTCTCCGCAAGTGCTGGTGGAAAAATCATTGAAGGGCTGGAAGGAGATTGAATATGAGGTGGTCCGAGACAAATACGACAATTGCATCACTGTCTGCAACATGGAGAACTTCGACCCGCTGGGCATACATACCGGCGAGAGCATCGTGGTCGCCCCTTCGCAGACGCTTACGAACAAGGATTACTATTATCTGCGCGAACTTTCCATAAAGATTGTCCGTCATATCGGAATCATTGGCGAATGCAACGTACAGTTTGCCTATGATCCGGATGCCATGGACTACAGGGTGATCGAGGTTAATGCCCGTCTCAGCCGTTCTTCCGCCCTGGCCTCCAAGGCTACCGGCTATCCTCTTGCCTTCGTGGCGGCGAAACTTGGCTTGGGCTACGGTCTTTTCGACCTTAAGAATTCCGTCACCAAGACGACTCCTGCATTCTTCGAGCCTGCGCTGGATTACATAGTGTGCAAGATTCCGCGCTGGGATTTGAGCAAATTCCACGGGGTTTCCCGCAAAATCGGTTCGTCGATGAAATCCGTAGGCGAGGTGATGGCTATCGGCCGCACCTTCGAAGAAGCTATTCAGAAAGGCCTCAGGATGATAGGCCAAGGGGCTCACGGCTTTGTGGGCAACAAAGAACTGAAGGTGGCGGACATCGAGGAAGCCCTCAGAGAACCGACAGATAAACGCATATTCGTGATTTCCAAGGCTTTGCAAGCGGGATATTCAGTTGAGCGCATCCATGAGCTGACTAAGATTGACAAATGGTTCTTGGAGAAGCTGGAGAGGATAGTCGGCACTTTCAAGGAAATGGAAGGATACGGTAAGATAGAAGACCTGCCCGATGTCCTGCTGCGAGAGGCGAAACAGGAAGGATTCTCGGATTTCCAGATTCAGAGGGCAGTCTACAAAGACACGGTCAATGCCTATGAATATATGGATAAGGTACGGGAATATAGGAAATCGCGCGGCATAGTGCCTGTCGTGAAACAGATAGACACCCTGGCCGCCGAATTCCCAGCACAGACCAACTACCTCTATCTTACTTACAATGGTACCAAGAATGACATTGAATATGAGAATGATGGCAAATCAGTCATCGTTCTTGGGTCAGGAGCCTACCGAATAGGAAGTTCGGTCGAATTCGACTGGTGTTCCGTTTCTTCCCTTCAAGCTATTCAGAAACAGGGCTACAGGGGTGTGCTGATAAATTACAACCCTGAAACGGTTTCCACCGACTACGATATGTGCGACCGGCTATACTTTGACGAGCTTACGTTCGAGCGCGTCATGGACATCGAGGAATTAGAAAAACCTCACGGCGTCGTGGTTTCTGTCGGAGGCCAGATTCCTAACAATCTGGCACTAAGGCTGTTCAATCATGGTGTGCATATTCTGGGAACAAGCGCTGAGGACATAGATAAGGCTGAGGACAGGCACAAATTCTCTACCATCGTGGATGCTCTGGACGTGGATCAGCCTGAATGGAGAGAGCTTACGACAAAAGAAGACGTGGACGAGTTCCTGGACAAGGTCGGCTATCCTGTGTTGGTGAGGCCATCGTACGTGCTTTCCGGTGCTGCAATGAACGTATGCTACGATGCGCAGTCTCTCCAAGAATTCCTCTCTCTTGCAGCAGAAGTGTCCCAGGAGCATCCTGTCGTCATAAGCAAATTCTACGAAAGGGCGAAGGAAATCGAGTTCGATGCTGTGGCTGACGGCGGGGAAGTGCTGGCATATGCGATTTCAGAGCATATTGAATATGCTGGCGTGCACTCTGGCGATGCCACGATCCAATTCCCTCCTCAAAAGCTTTACGTAGAGACTGTTCGTCGCATTAAGAAGATTGCCAGGGCTATTGCCGGCGCTTTGAATATCTCGGGTCCTTTCAATATTCAATTCCTGGCAAAGGATAACCAGATTAAGGTGATAGAATGTAACCTTAGGGCTTCCAGATCGTTCCCGTTCGTCTCCAAGGTGCTTAAGATCAATTTCATCGAGCTTGCGACCAAGGTGATGCTCGGGCTTCATCCGGCTCCGCCTCAGAAAAGTGCATTCGACTTGGATTACGTGGGCGTGAAGTCATCCCAGTTCTCTTTCGCCAGGCTTGAGGAAGCTGACCCTATGCTGGGTGTCGACATGAGATCGACGGGAGAGGTCGGCTGCCTGGGTGATGACCTTAATGAGGCACTGATAAAATCTTTGCTTTCCGTAGGCCAGCGCATTCCAGAGAAACGGATCCTGCTTTCAACCGGCGATGCCTTGCAGAAAGCCGACATGCTGAATGCTTGTAAGCTGCTGGTAGAGCATGACTACGAATTGTTCGCCACCGGCGGGACATATAAATATCTAGTGGAGAACAGCATTCCGTGCACTAAAGTGCTCTGGCCTAGCGAATGCGACAATCCTAACCTTAAGGGGCGCTTCAGACCGGCACTGGAAATGATTCAGAACAAGGAAGTTGACATGGTGATTAATGTTCCGAAGGATCATTCTGCCTTGGAGCAGTCCAACGGATACAAGATTCGTCGCGCTGCCGTTGATTTCAATGTGACCCTGTTCACTAATTCGCGCCTAGCTACGGCTTTCATCCGGGCGTTCTGCGCAATGCCGCTTGACGAGGTGCAAATAAAATCCTGGGACGAATATTAGTTCATCCCAGGATATTTATTAATTCTGACGTGTCAGAATCTAATACGTGTCGTAGTATTTGGCTTCGCGAGGCGAGACCTTATTCATGTTGTCAAGCAAGGCTTCGTTGGTCTTGTACTCATCCATGAGCTGCAACATGAAATTCATGGCCTCGGTAGGATTCATGTCGGCAAGCAGCTTGCGTAATATCCAGATTCTGTTCGCCACTTCCGGGCTGTACAGCAAATCGTCACGCCTTGTGCTCGAAAGTACGACATTGACGGCAGGGAATATCCTCCTGTTTGCCAGAGTGCGGTCCAGCTGGAGCTCCATATTACCAGTGCCTTTGAATTCCTCGAAGATCACATCATCCATCTTGGAACCAGTTTCTGTGAGTGCGGTTGCCAATATGGTCAGCGAACCGCCACCCTCTATATTCCTCGCCGCTCCGAAGAACCTCTTCGGCTTCTGAAGGGCATTCGCATCCACGCCGCCTGTAAGCACCTTTCCAGATGCCGGTTGTACGGTGTTGTATGCGCGTGCAAGGCGAGTGATGGAATCCAGCAATATTACTACGTCGTGACCACATTCAACGAGTCTGCGAGCTTTCTCCAGCACCATATTCGCAACCTTGACGTGCCTTTCAGCAGGCTCATCGAAAGTCGAAGCTATCACCTCTGCCTGTACGCTGCGGCTCATATCGGTAACTTCCTCTGGTCGTTCGTCGATTAGCAACACTATCTCGTAAACTTCAGGATGATTGTCAGCAATGGCGTTCGCTATTGATTTCAGAAGCATCGTCTTACCTGTCTTCGGCTGAGAGACGATGAGTCCGCGCTGACCCTTGCCGATAGGGGTGAACATGTCCACGATGCGGCAGGAAGTGTCTTTTTCATGGCCGTGGCCCAGTAAATTGAATTTCTGGTTCGGGAACAGCGGAGTCAGGAAATCGAACGGAACCCTGTCGCGGATGAATTCCGGAGTTCTCCCGTTTATGAATTTGATTTTTACCAGAGGGAAATATTTGTCGCCTTCCTTCGGAGGCCTTATCTCTCCAGTGACGGTGTCGCCAGATTTCAGCGCATTTGCCTTTATCTGCCCTTGGCTAACGTAAATGTCGTCAGGAGAATTCAGGTAATTGTAATCTGAAGAACGAAGGAAACCATAGCCATCTGGCATTATTTCCAGCACGCCAGTAGCTTCTACGGTACCTTCGAATTCAATCTCAGGCTGTCTTTGCTTGAACTGGCTCTGCTGATTTTGCTGAGGCATGGGGACGTTTGGACGCTGGCCTTTATTCTGCTGGTTCTGGAACCTGTTCTGATTGTTGTTCTTTTGCTTTTTCTTCCCAGGAATATTATTCTGTGACGGGTCGTCCTTCAATTCATCAAAAAGCTGATGAATGAATTTGCGATCGTTGCTCGATTCCTGAGGTGGCTCAAGTGGTAATGCCGGTTCATTGTTTTCCGGAGCCACCGAAGCATTTTCATCATCAGGTTTTTCTGGCTTTTCTACAGGCTTAGCCTCTACAGCCTTCATTTCTGGTTTCTCTTCCGCTTGAGGTTTTCCTGGAGCTTGCTGCTTAGGCTTACGTCCTCTCTTAGCGCGAGGTGCCTTTTCTTCAAGCGTAACCTTAGGTTTTTCTTCCTGCTTCTGAGGCTTTTCTTCAGCTTCCGGCTGCTCTGGCTTCTCGACTGCAGGCTTGGATTCCTCCTTTTGTTTTGCGTCTGCAACTTTCTTCGGCCTGCCGCGTTTCTTCTTAGCAGGTGCTTCAGGAACTGGATTATGAGAAATTTCGCTTGCCTGAGCATCTAGGATAGCGAAAGCAAGATTTTCGGCATCGAGTTTCTTGAAATTCTTAACATTGTACTTCTGGGCTATTGACTGTAGTTCATCAATGCTCATGGAGTTTAAATCAAATAGTGTATATGCCATAAAAATAAAGTATTGCCAGAGAAAAATCGGTAAGATTTTGTTTACAAAAAGTGAATGCCTTCAGAAGTCGTGTTAGGAAGGCGATGCAAATATAAATAAAAAAATCAATATTGCAATATTATCTGTCCCAATAACTTGTGCTCTTCTTAAATCTAAGCAGGTCTGCAAGGGCAGCTGCATTAGCGGAAATTATGAAATTGTAGGATTTGTAATTGCCAGTAGGCACCCAAGATACGGCAATATTGAAGCAGTGCAGGTCGTACCTGGCAGAGATTTGAGTAGTGCTCATTTTCAGGGCAGTGAAATCGTAACCAGACGTGAACTGGAAGGACATCTTAGGCGTGAGCTGGACATTCCCTGAAATACCAAGCGTCTGAGTTATGTTATTCCTTTTCACGAGTTTTTCATTCGTATAGGAGTACTGCTTACTCAAGCTATAAGAATAGCTGAAATTCACAGACCACGGCACATTAGGGTTTGTGTAGTACAACCAGCCGCCAGGAATATATTCATTAGTGACAGGATGATAATATATCCTTCTATAATAGTCAGCGGCATTCTCCGATCCGCCGTCTTTCCCTGATTTCGAGCCATCATTTCCATTAATCGCTCCTTTACCGGACAATGAATATGAAAGAGATGCGCTTATGTTCGTAAGCCTTAGAGGCACGCCGGTCTCAACAATGTTGAATTTGTTGATCCTTTGCCCGTGGTCATTAATCGCATAAGGGTCAAAATTCATGTTTCCGTTCAGTCCGAGCTTACCGAAGATGGAGGTTGACATGGTAATGCCCACATTGCTCATGTTCAATGAGTCAGCAAGGAAATTGTATCCTGTGCTTATGTTGAACTGATCCAGAATCTTGACCTTCTTGGAACCTTTCCCGGTCGTGTCTCTTTGGTCTCTGACTTTTGCCTCGAGATTGTTTCCGATAGAGATGCTCATCGAGGCCGCCTTGCTATTTTGTCCAGGAACGGAGTTCATCTGGCCTTGGTAGATATTGTAGTCGTATGAGCGTTGCACGCCAGTCGTGTCGATATAATTCAGAGTTCTCCATCCGTTTAATCTCGTACCCTGCTCAGGAGTGAAGCTGAAGCTTACGCTAGGTGAAATCACGTGCCTGATGGCCTGTATCTTATGGAATTTGCCGAAATTGAACATTCCATAGATTCGAGTGCTCATGGACACCGATCCTGAATATGTCTGAGTCGCTCCGAATGTGGAGAACTGCCCGGTGAGATTTCTTTGCACGCTGTTTGTCTGCGAATCGAAATATGCCTCGTTTTTACGGAAGAACCAATTCATGCCATAGCTCACGCTAGGAGTGAAGTTGAAATATTTCGCCAGCGTGAAGTCCGGCAGGCCAATGGTGAACCTGTGCGACATTCCATTCTGGAATTTGTCCAGGAAACCAGGCTCGCCGAATTCAGATGCCTTGAAATTAATCTTATTCTGCAATGAAGTGTTGTAGGCCAGAGAGAATTTCTCATAGAATTTTTCTTTCCCGACCCTGTTCTTGATCTTGAACGGGTAGAATCTGGAGACAGAAAACGTGAGGTTAGGGAAGGTAAATGCGTATGAGCTGTCTCTGGAGCTCTGGCTGTGCATCGCATTGATCGAGAGATTGAATTTTCCGTTCCAATTCTTTGAATATGAAATCGAGGAGGAAATCTGATTCTGCAAAGCTTCAGAAACTGACCTTGAATTGTAACGGCTGTTCGAAGGGCTGGAAAAGTTCACTGATGCCGAAAACGTTGTTCCAGGATGTTTCTTCGAATCTTGAGAGTGAGACCACCTGACTCCGAAGTTCTTGCTTTGGAAGAAGTCGGTGCTGCCTTTCTCGCCGGTTTGGTCCACGGAATAGTTTATGGCCAAGTTGCCTGTGTATTTGTACTTGACAGTGTATCTAGAATTCAGCTGAGCGGCCCATGAACCCAGAGTGTAGTAATCTCCCGTAAGAGACATATCGAAGTAGTCTCCGATTACGAAATACATTCCGGCATCCCTCATGTAGAAGCCTCGGGCATTTTCCTCGCCGAATGAAGGCATCAGAAGCCCAGTGGCTCTGTTAGGCCTTTTGGGAATGAATCCGAAAGGCAAAGCAAGAGGGAGGTCGATATCCTCTACTACCAGGTGCGCAGGGCCAAAAACAGTCCTCTGAGATGGTTTAGTCATTACTTTTGCGGCATAGAGCTTCAGATAGTAATGCGGATGCTCCAGGTCGCAGACGGTATATTGCCCGTTAGTGATGTTTATGGACTTGTCCGGCATCATCTTGATATTATGCCCGTGAAGGATTCCATCATCCTGCTGGGTTATCATATTATGAATTAATGCCTTCTGTGTATTGAAATTGTACTGGACATCCTCCATGTTGAAGGTCTGGCCGCCCTGAGTCATCACCGGCTGTCCTTTCCAAGTGCCCGAGAGTGAATCGTATGTGCCTTTTGCGAAAACGACTCCGCTTTGAACGTCATATTCCATGTAGTCGGCGGTGAGCTTCATGTTCCCGTATGTGACGGTAACGTCTCCCCAGTAGTACATCTTCCTGTGGCCTTCGACCATAGTCTGCTTCATAGAATCTTTAGCAGCGGAGAAGGCTGGCTGGTTCAGAGAGCTCTTATGAAGCATGTTAACGGAATCGGCCCTGGCAGTAGAGTCAGCGACACGGATAGAGTCAGTGACTATTCTTATAGAGTCTCTTTTCGCCCTTGCTGCAGCGGAAGTGTCCATATCCCCGACGTTCTGCGTTGCATTATTACGCCGCTGGCGCCTCGGATTCTGCCCTAAAACGACAGAACCAGTCACCATAATGATGGCTAATACGAACAGAAATGTATGTGTGTACTTCGTTAAATGCAATTTTTATCTAAATTTGCAAAGAACAAATATAAATAGATTTTGAATATACTTCGCAATTTTCTTGCCGCATCGGCAGCTTTAGCATTAATTGGCGCTGGTTTTCATGCCTCGGCTCAGAAGCAGTCGCCAATTAAGCTTAAGACAGTCGTCATCGATCCCGGCCACGGCGGAAAGGATTTCGGCTGCACTAGCAAAGATGGGAAGGTGAACGAGAAAAGCATAGTCCTCGATGTTGGCAAAAGGCTAAAAAAGAAAATAGAGGAGGGATACGATGACCTTAAGGTTGTCATGACCAGAGATAAGGATTATTTCGTGACTCTTCAAGGCCGGGCAGACATAGCAAATAAAAATAACGCTAACCTGTTCATCTCAATTCACGTAAATTCTGTCGAAGGGAAGAAGACCGGACCTAACGGCTATTCGATTCATACGTTAGGACAATATACGAGTAAAAAGCGCGACCTGTATGCAGGAAACATGGATGTCGTTCGCAGAGAGAATTCCGTCATCATGCTTGAAGACGACTATACGACGACATACCAAGGCTTTGATCCTAATGACCCCGAATCTTACATATTCATGAACCTCATGCAGAACGCTTACCTCGAGCAAAGCCTGAAATTCGCTCAGTATGTCGACAGGGAGATGAAAAACGGGGCTATCAGGGAGAGCCGAGGCATCTCTCAGGATCCTTTCTACGTGCTTTGGAAAACAGCGATGCCGGCCGTTCTGATCGAATGCGGATTCATGTCGAACCCTACTGACCGCGCCGCGCTTAATTCGGAAAAAGGAAGGGACAAGATTGCCTCGGAAATATACGAAGCTTTCGTAAAATATAAAAAGGAATATGATGGAACTGTGCCTGCCAAGACTTCTTCGGAGCTAAGGCAAGGTAATATGGAAGAAAGCCAGGAAGAGACTTCTGCTGAGCAAAGTGCCACCGACGAAATATCGTACGGGATACAGGTGCTAGCTTCATCTAAATCCATGAGCACAGGCGACCCTGTATTCAAAGGGTACGAGTGCAAAAAATTTGTCTCAGGGAAATTATATAAATATGTAGTCGGAATCTCGAACGACAAAGATGAAGCAAAAAAGAATTTGAAGGAAATAAAAAAATATTTTCCTGATTGTTTTTTAATACGAATCGAAAATAATTTCATCACTCCCGAAAATTAATCAATATAGTCTAGATTTCAGCTTGTTGAAGAATCCTCTAATTTATAATTATTCAAAAATCTTAAAGGGTTTGATTATCTGGCGATTGAATGGAATTTCATTTTGCAATATATTGATAGCCAGATAATTAAAAAGGCGAAAATTGCCAGGTGGCTTACACTAGGTAAGAAATTTATTATTCAAAAACAATAGCGAATAAATTTTTTTATGAATAATTTTTCCTCCAATTTTGCTTTTGAAAAAAAGAGACGATGATTTCTCTTTTAAGGAAGTATCTATTAGAACCGACAATCAATGACTGGTCAGGAAAAATTAGTTTCTGTGTGGGAGTCTTGCCTGCGAATTTTTAGCGAACTCGTGGACAAGAAACCTTTTGAAGTCTGGTTCAAGACGATAGTTCCTGTTTCTCTCCAAGACTATACTCTTACCGTAGAGGTTCCTACGGATTTTTTCCGCGAGTACCTCGAAAGCGCCTATCTTCCTGTCATCAAATCCACTCTTAGGAGGGTGATCGGGCCGGACGCAAAGCTTGTGTACCAGGTGCATCCAGTAAAAAAAGAACCTGCCATGGTGTATCCAGCAGCGAACCAGCAGATGCCTGAAAACAAACCAGTTTCAATAAACACATACCAGCCGGCCTCGAATCCCGGGCCATTTGTTTTTCCTGGCATTCAGAAAGTTAGGATTAACCCAAGGCTCAATCCAGCATATTCATTCGAGAACCTGGTCAAGGGAGAGTGCAACAAGATGGGCATCAACGCAGGAATGTCAATTTCCGAGATGCCTGGCAAAACCCCGTTCAATCCTCTTTTCATTTTCGGAGGTCCTGGATTGGGCAAAACCCACATCGCCCAGGCAATAGGCCTGGAAATCCATAAGCGCTTCCCTGACTTGGTGGTGCTCTATGTGACGGGCAACGAATTCAAGACTCAGTATGTCAATGCGGTGACCGTGCAAAATAAGCTGTACGATTTCATGGCTTACTACATGAGGATAGATGTCCTTATCATGGACGACATTCAGGAACTCATAGGGCCTTCCACTCAGAATGCCTTCTTCAACATATTCAATCATCTCCACATGGCGGGCAAACAGCTGGTTTTCACCTCTGACCGTGCCCCGATCGAACTGATGAACTTCGAAGAGAGGCTTCTCACGCGCTTCAAATGGGGTTTGTCGGTCGAGCTGACTAAGCCAGGTTATGAGACGCGCCTCGCAATGCTTAAAGCCAGATGTTTCAGGGAGGGGGTCACGGTAGGCGAAAATGTGCTAGAGTTCCTGGCGAACAAGATCAGGTCGAATTTCAGGGAGCTTGAGGGGGCGCTGATTTCCCTGATAGCCAATGCGACCCTCTGCCACAAAGAGATTACTTGTGAACTAGCAGAGAAGGTCACCGGGAACATCGTTAGTGAGGAAGACAGAGACATAACTATAGAGAAAATACAGCAGGTAGTCTGCGACTATTTCAATATTTCCAAAGAGGAGATCCTGTCCAAATCCAGAAAGAGGAACATTGTCCAGGCTAGGCAATTGGCAATGTACATGTGCAGAAACCTCATCAGCAACTGCTCTCTTTCGACGATAGGCATGGAACTTGGAGGGAAAGATCATGCGACAGTCCTGCACGCTTGCACGACCGTTTCCGATCTCATGTCTACTGACAAAATTTTCAAGCAATATGTCACAGACATAGAAAAGATGCTCGTGCCTGATGCAAGATAGACCGACTAAGGCTAGTGATTATTTATTAATATGATGGATTCATCTAAAGTACTTGAAATCTTCAAGGAGATAACCCGTATACCTAGGGAATCGGGGCATGAAGAGGCAATGCGCGCCTATCTCCAAAAATTTGCGAAAGAGAGAAATCTCGCTTGCAAGACCGATGAGGTTGGAAATGTATGCATCACGAAAGAAGCTTCAAAAGGTAAAGAAAATGTGCCGGCTTTAGTGCTTCAAGGGCACCAGGACATGGTGTGCGAAAAGCGCAGCGGAGTGACGCACGATTTCTCGAAAGATCCTATTAAATACGAAATAGAAGACGGCTGGATGGTGGCAAAAGACACGACGCTCGGTGCTGATGATGGCATCGGGGATGCGGCTATGCTAGCTCTTCTGGATAGTGACCTGCCTATGGGCAAGATAGAATGCGTGTTCACGGTTTCTGAGGAGACAGGAATGGATGGGGCATTCGGAATGCAGCCAGGCTTCTTCACAGGTAAAACCATGATAAACGTCGATTCTGAGGATGAAGGACAAATGTTCATCGGTTGCGCCGGAGGTGTTGACACTCTCGCTCATTTCAAATACCATGCGGTCAATTTCAACAACTCCTACAAGACGTTGCATCTTCACATATTCAATGGCCTTGGAGGGCATAGTGGGGACGATATTAATAAAGGAAGGATGAACACGCTTTCGGCTCTAGCTAAATTCTTGTCGAAAGAACTGGAGAATGAGGAATTCCAGCTGATTGTTCTTAAAGGAGGTGGAAAGCCAAATGCAATTGCCAGAGAGGCCGAGGCCGTGATAGCCGCAGTGGATGTGAAGGGCGTGGAAGACAGATTCTTCAAGTTCATGGAAGAGGCTGTCAAGGAATATGCTGAAACGGATCCTGACATTAAATATACTGCCGCAGGCTGCCAGTGCACGGAGAAGCCTATGGACAGCAAGGATGCGGATGCATTAGTCAGGGCTTTGGCGGCTTGCCCTCATGGGGTTATCGCAATGAGTAAAGATGTTCCAGGCTTAGTCGAGACATCGACGAATCTGGCTTCCATAAGCATGCACCAGATGGGTGAGGTTGAAGTTGTCACGAGCCAGCGCAGCTCCGATAAAGCCGAATTGAAAGAAATAGCTGAGAAGGTGGCTGAAGTATTTCGTAAAGCAGGAGCCGAGGTTGAGCACGTGAGCGAATATCCTGGCTGGAAACCTAATACTAAATCTCATATCCTTGATGTCTGCGTCTCTTCGTACAAGAAGCTGTTCGGCAAAGAGCCTGAGATCAAGGCTATCCACGCTGGATTGGAATGCGGTCTGTTCGGAGAGAAGTTCGGCAATCTGGACATGATCTCCTTCGGGCCTACGCTCCGTAATGTGCACACGCCAGGGGAGAGGCTTGATTTGGATTCACTCGACAAGTTCGTAAAACATCTGACGGACGTCGTGACCTCATTCAGTTAGCATGAAAGTAGCGCCTTCTATTCTCTCGGGGAACTTCCTGAATCTTGAGAAAGACCTCGAGATGGTGAATGAATATGCCGACCTGATACATATTGATGTCATGGATGGCACATTCGTTCCGAACATTTCTTTTGGCTTCCCTGTTGTCGATGCCATAGCCAAAGTCATCAAAGTGCCAATGGACGTCCACCTGATGATAATTAATCCTGACAAATACATCGAGAGATTCTCCAGGTCTGGGGCGAATATGATAAGTTTCCATCTTGAGGCTGCCGAGAAAGAAGGGAAGGATCCGAAGGAAATTATAGGTATGATTCACTCTTTCGGAGTTAAGGCTGGGATAGCCATCAATCCTGACGTTCCGGTCGAGAAACTGTTTCCATATATTCAGGATGTGGATTTCTTTCTTGTGATGTCTGTATTCGCAGGCTTCGGCGGGCAGAAGTTCATTGAGGCATCCGTCCAGAGGATAGAATCACTGCGCGAGGAAATGAAGCGCTGCGGTACCATTAAGGATATTGAGGTCGACGGAGGCATAGGACCCGATAACATAGAAATCTTACGGCAGGTAGGATGCACCATCTGCGTTGCCGGAAGCTCTGTTTTCCATGCATCGGACAGGGCGAAGGTCATTGCCGAGCTAAGAGGGGAGTGATTTAATCAGATAGTCTAAATAATATAGCTTATTTCTTTGAAGGCGAAGCGTCTGACTTCGCCTTTTTCTGTCTCTACGCAAAGCTTTCCATCAGTCGAGACGCCGATGATCTTTCCCTCGAACGGCTTGCCTGAAGCGCAATCGGAATATTCATGGAACTCATCCTTCCTGTAAAGGCATTCTTCATATTCATTTGCCATTCTTTCGCCGAACGGGAGAGTGAGTCTGCTGGAAAGGCATCCGCAAAGCTTCACCAGTTCTTCTTTCAATGAATATGCTTTATTCGTGATCTGGCTCATGGATATTGGGTTGACAAGACCGGCGGGGAAGTCTTTCTGGTTCACGTTCAGGCCTATTCCGATTATGGAATTTGAGATATTCCTTTCAGAAATGGTATTCTCTATTAACATTCCGCATATTTTCTTATTCTTATAATATATGTCGTTCGGCCATTTTATCTTGCACTCTATGCCTTCTCCTCTCAGGTAGTCAAGCATCGCCAATGCCGCAGCCTCGCTAAGAAGGAAATTGTCGGCGGCTTCCAGCTCACCTGGCTGAAATTTGAGAAAGAGGGAAAATGTGAGGTTTTTCCCCTCCTGGACGTGCCAGGTGTTGCCTCTTTGTCCGCGTCCTGCGGTCTGGTTCACGGCTGCGATTACTGAAAAGTTCTCCAGAGCGTCAATCTTGCGCTGCATTTCAGTGTTGGTGGAATCAATCTCGTCGTACCATTCAATGGAGATTTTGTTTTTCATTGGTTTGAAAATTATGCTATATTTGTAAGCTAATGCAAATTTATAAATAAATCGAACATGATTACACACGACCTCAGGGTTATGGCAGACGCTATGCTGGACAAGAAAGCGCAGGATGTCGTTGACATAGATCTTCGACCGCTTGGCACTGCCATCACTGATCACTTCATGATATGCAACGCTGACTCTACTACGAACGTCAACGCCATAGCTGACAACGTTATTGAGAAAATGAGGACAGAAGTCGGCAGAAAGCCTTTCAGAATGCAGGGCATGGAAAACAACTTCTGGATCATTCTAGACTATGGCGACATTGTCGCTCACATTTTTTTAACTGAATATCGGAAATTCTATCGTCTGGAAGATCTCTGGGCTGATGCGCCGCATAAAGAATATAAAGATAGGAAAACACCAGCTAAAAAAACTCAATAGATGGCTCCGAAGATTAGAAGAATCAGAATCAATCTGTCCTGGCTCTATATCCTGCTTCTGATAGGAATTGGATGGCTCTTGTTCAGTCAGTCCGGTGCCAATCCGCAAAAGATCGAGTGGGCTGAAGTGAAAGAGATGTTTCTTGGTGGAGACATCAAGGAAATAAAGTTCATTAGGAACGACTATAAAGGGAATATCACGATCAAGCCTGACAGGCTGTCAAAATATTCCGAGAAGTTCGGCGGCAAGCTGCCGGCCAGTTCTCCGCATTTCTTCTTTCTGGTTTCAGATAAGTTCGATGCAGAGAGCGAATTCGGTGCGCTGAATGCTCAGATGCCTGCTTCAGACCAGGTTAAGATAACGATTGAAAACCAGTCAAAGGTCTGGGGCAGCGTCTTGGAATGGATCATTTTCCCTATCATCCTGATTGTCATGTGGCTGTGGATGCTGAATAGCATGAACAGGAACATGGGTGGGGGCTCGATGGGTTCCGGACAAGGCGGAATATTCAATGTGGGCAAATCCACAGGGAAACTAGCCGATAAGAATAAGGTGAATGTCACGTTTAAAGATGTGGCTGGCCTTTATGGAGCTAAAGAAGAAGTGATGGAAATCGTAGATTTCCTGAAGAATCCTGCCAAGTATACTGCCTTGGGCGGTAAAATCCCAAAGGGAGCTTTGCTGGTAGGGCCTCCAGGCACCGGAAAGACTTTGCTGGCCAAGGCCGTCGCAGGCGAAGCCAACGTTCCGTTCTTCTCGATTTCCGGTTCAGATTTCGTAGAGATGTTCGTGGGGGTGGGCGCTTCGAGGGTACGCGACTTGTTCCGTCAGGCAAAGGAGAAGGCTCCTTGCATCGTATTCATTGACGAAATCGACGCGGTGGGCCGCGCTAGAGCCAAGAATGCCGGATTCTCGTCGAATGATGAGAGAGAGAATACTCTGAACCAGCTGCTTACCGAAATGGATGGCTTCGATACGAATAGCGGAGTCATAATTCTTGCGGCAACCAATAGAGCTGATATTCTGGACAAAGCATTGCTGAGGGCTGGCCGCTTCGACCGTCAGATTCATGTCGACCTGCCTGAACTTAAAGAGAGGGTAGAGATATTCAAGGTGCATATGAAAGGCCTCAAGATCGATCCAAATTTCGACGTTGAGTTCATTGCTAAAAACACTCCTGGCTTCTCTGGAGCCGACATCGCAAATGTCTGCAATGAGGCGGCCCTGACTGCCGCCAGGAAGAATAAGCCAATGGTCGACAAGGCGGATTTCCTCGATGCGGTCGATCGAATCGTGGGCGGCTTGGAGCGCAAGAGCGCAACGATCATGACGCCTGAGGAAAAACGCACCACGGCTTATCACGAGGCTGGCCACGCCGTTGTGGGATGGCTGCTGCCTTATGGTGATAACGTGTTTAAGGTGAGCATAATTCCTCGCGGACAGGCTCTGGGACTTACATGGTACCTTCCAGATGAGAAGAAGATGTACCCGAAATCGTACATGATTCAGCAGATGTGCTGCCTGATCGGCGGGCGAGTCGCAGAGGAAATCGTCAACGGAGAGCCTGCTACCGGTGCGCTGAATGATCTGGAGAGGATGACTAACATGGCTTATGGCATGGTTCAGTATTACGGAATGAGCGAGAAGATAGGCAATGTCTCATTCTATGACTCTACCGGCTCTAGAGGTTATGAGCTTTCTAAACCATATTCAGAGAAGACAGCTGAAGTGATGGATCAGGAAGTTAAAGACCTCGTGAATTCCGTTCATGAACAGACGAAAAAGCTGCTTCTCGACCACAAGGAAGGCTTCGTGCAAGTAGCTGAACTATTGCTCGAAAAAGAAGTCATCTTCGCAGAGGACATCGAGAATATCTTTGGGCCGAAGGTGAAGCACGAAGAAAAAACAGCCGAAGCTGAAGAGATGACAAACTAGAAGAAAACGATCGCAGGCATGAATAACACAACAGTGAGAGCGATTTCAGGCACCGTGTTCGTCATCTTGATGGTGCTGTGCCTGTCATTCAATAAATTCCTCTTCGCTGCCATGGTCATCACGATCATGGTCTTCATGCTGCTTGAATATTATAGGATTTCGATGGGGAACAGCTACGCATTCTCGAAAGTGCTTGCGATACTTTCTGCCGTATTCCTCTTCGTCCTTCTGTTTGTGATGCAAGCCTACCACTTGCAGCTCAGATTCGTGGCCCTCGCCATGGTACCTGTGTTCATCGTGATGATAAATTCCATTTACCTCAAAGATAAATCCGAATACGACAAGCTCTCCAACATCTACACTGGGCTTCTCTACATTGCGATTCCTCTCGCTTTGTCGAATCTCATAGCCTTTGATAAGGCGGGGAACTTCAGCGGACTGCTACTGATTGATTTTTTCGTGATTATTTGGTGTTCTGATGTCGGAGCGTTTACTTTTGGGAAACTGCTCGGGAAGAAGTTCCCGAAGAAGCTCTTCGAGTCTGTCTCTCCTCACAAGACGTGGGTAGGGTTCTTCGGTGGCTTGTTCAGTTCCGTTCTGGCTGCTTTCGTGCTGTATGAGACGGGCATCCTGAGATTCCCTCTGATTCACTGCCTCATACTTTCCGTGATCATGTCGGTAGCAGGAGTTTATGGAGACCTCTTCGAATCACAGTGGAAGCGCTTCTACGGAGTCAAAGACTCTGGGAACATCATTCCGGGGCATGGAGGCATGCTGGACAGGTTCGATAGCACTCTTATGGCGATGCCTTTCGGAGCCATATACCTAGCTATCTTCGACTTACTTTGATTTATTAATATTTTAACGATAGGAAACAGAGATGGTAATTGATAAAGATTCAATAGGAACTATAGCCACGGTAGTAGTGCCGTGCGTCATCGCCGTAGTGCTGATCTTGATTTTCGTCAGGCGCCTATGGATTTCCGTGCCTATTTCCGTTCTGATTCTGTGCTTCGCGTTTTTCGTCATCTGGTTTCACAGAGTCCCGGTCAGGGTAACGCCTGAGCCGCAGAATGACAGGCTCGTAACTTCGGTTGCTGACGGCAAGGTCGTCATCTTGGAGAAGGCGTTTGAGAGCGAATACCTGAAGAAAGAATGCATTCAAGTGTCCGTTTACATGAATTTCTTTGACGTGCATGCCAATTTCTGGCCTATGAATGGTACAGTGTCATATTATCAGTACCATCCTGGCAAATACCTGTTGGCATTCAAGCCGAAGGCATCAGAGGAGAATGAGCATTCTTCCACAGCCCTTAAAAATGAATATGGCGAAATATTCTTTAAGCAGATTGCAGGCACCTTCGCCCGCAGGATTGTCTGCTACTCGAAAGAAGGTGCCAAGGAGACTCGCGGAGAACAGTGCGGAATAATCAAATTCGGTTCAAGAATAGATATATTCCTGCCTCTTGACGCTAAGATTAAAGTGAAAATAGGCGACTTGACCGTTGCTGGAGAAACCGTCATTGCCGAGCTTTAGCCCTCGTCTTCCTGAATGAGCTTTACTAATTTTTCCACTGCCTCTGTGTCAGGCACATGGCGCAGGACAGGCATCTTTTTCTTATAAATGGTAACTTTGTGATTGCCCTCGCCAACGTAGCCCCAGTCTGCATCTGCCATCTCTCCAGGGCCGTTCACGATGCAGCCCATGACGGCAATCACCATCGGTCTGAGCCTAGCAGTCTTCAGTTTCACTTCCGTGAAGGCTTTTTCCAAATCGTACATGGTTCTGCCACAGCCAGGGCATGCAATATATTCAGGTTTCGTGAATTTTCTTCTTGTTGCTTGCAGAAGCTCTTCCTCAAGATATTTCCCAATGCCAGAGTCTGCTATGGAGATTCTACTTCCTTGCTCATCCTCGAACGTGCCATCTATTCCCACGTCATCAATCTCATTGTCTAACAGGCGCCGTCCGAAGTCACAAGAGAAATCCAGCAGTAAAGTTTCCTTAGAAGGGGAGTCATAGGTGGCGAGGACCTTTCGGCCTTCTATTTTCAGCGAAGTCAGCGAAGAAACTATCTTATGCCCATACCTGGCTGCCAGGTAGGCAGCGGGCGCAAGTTCTGTCTCAGGGTCACCCGTAAGAGACACTCTTATGGTATCCCCGATGCCTTCCGAGAGAAGAGTCGAGATGCCTACGCAAGATTTCATTATTCCGCTGTCCCCGTTGCCCGCTTCTGTCACGCCGACGTGAAGGGGAAAAATATGTCCTTCGGCTTCCATCTCGCGGACAAGTTCTCGGTATGCTTCTACCATCACCTTCGTGTTGCTAGACTTCAAGGAGACGACGACGTTCAAGAAGTTTTCTTCTACGCACATCTTCAGCCACTCCATCGCAGCCTTTGCCATAGCTTGCGACGTGTTGCCGTATAGGTTCGTAATATATTCACCCAGAGAGCCGTGGTTAACGCCGACTCTGATAGCGGTGCCGTTTTCCCTGCACGCTTCGATGAGTTTTCTGAACTGCCGTTTAGCCTCTTCGTGGTCTCTATTGAAGTTGCCAGGATTTATCCTGACCTTCTCGACAATCGGGGCAACGGCAATGGCGGTTTCCGATGAAAAATGAATATCCGCTACCAGAGGAGTCAAAATGCCCATGGACCGGAGCCTCGCCTTGATTTCCCGAATATTCTCCACGTCGCTCATTCCAGGCACAGTGATGCGAATCAACTGCGACCCTGCATTGCTGAGCCGAATGCATTGCTCCACAGTGGCATCCACGTCGTAAGTGTGGGTGTTGCACATGGTTTGGATCACGATCGGGTTACCGCCACCGATTAAAACGTTACCTGCTTTAGCCGTAAGAGTTTTCATTGTGCTGTTGGTGATAAAGGATTGTAAACTGCGTCACGAGCTTCCCTTCTTAATTGGGCTTTGCTTTTTCCATTTCTTCTGGTCAGATGAAAATATATCCCAGCATTAATCATCACGTTAATCGGGTAAGCGTACCTGTAATAATATTCGCTGTAATAGTCTGGATCATAAAGAGTTCCCCAGCCCCAGCGGAACTGGCCGCTGATGCGCAGCTCAAACGGGTCGAAAATGATTCCGAAGCCAACTCCGCCCACGAATCCATAATCAAATCTTCTATCGGTACCCAGGAACGAGGTCCTGATTGAATCTGCCACATTCTGACCGGTCCTTTCGATGTTCAGCCTGTAGCCTCCGTATATTCCGGCATCTGCGAAAAGCTTGAAGTGGAGCATGTCCACATGGAATTCGGCCATCATTGGCACTTCAACGAAATCCATTTTTACCTGAGTCGCCCCTTCAATGGTTTGCGTAGTGCCGGTTTCTTTATTTTCCTTGAATTTATAGCCCTCTGTAGTATAGCGAAGACCAATCTTATAGCCGAAATACGGCATGTATCCGAATAGCTTGCTGTGGTATTTCGTGTAAAAGACGCCGATTGTATTCGGGCATGCTAGCATCTGCTGAGTCATAGTTGGAGTGAACCACATTTGGTTCATTGACACTCCGTACTCGATCCCTATCGAACTGTAATCGTTCAGGATGAATTTCTTCTCTATTTTCACCGTGTCAAGATAATCGTCGGAATATTCCTTGACTGTCAATGAATCAGGCACGGGCTTCTTAGTCCCTGAAGCCAGCTTCAGGGAATCTCGCTTCTCCTGGGCAGCGCCAGAAAGGCACGCGAGAAATATCGGGATGGCGAATATATATTTGATGGCACTTGTCATTTGAATAATTCTTTGAAATTCAGATCTTGGACGATGTCACTCTTCTGGGGAATATTAATGTATTCAGAGTCATTGAATTTTATGAATATGACCTTTTCAGGCTGCCTATGCTGCAAGAGAGAGCCCGTGTCGACGAAATCATTCCTGTTCTTATCCTCCGTGACCCTAAGCGAATATTTCCCTGGCTTGAGATATTTCATGTTTATATTGGCGCTGGATTCAATTTTATATGTCTTTAGCACCTCAGAACGTTTCTCGTTAAGGAGGTCGATTATGTAGCGAGAGTCTCCGCTAGATATTATATTCAGCGAGAGCGAGCTAAGGGTCTCGTCGGTCGGAAGCGACACTTTTACCTCGGTGCTGTCGTTCCAGTGCCCGTTGATGTCTTTGAATACCCTCTGAGGTATCTTGAAGTGATATTCCCAGCCATTCTGGAACTTGACTTTCGGGGCAATGTGGTAAAGCGTGAGGTCGTGAATGTCTCTGTAGTAAGAGAACGTCTCGTTTTGCTCCTTCTGCCTCGGATTCACGGACCAGAACTTCAATGAGTCAAATTTCCCTATGATAGGAGGAAAGTCGAACTTGATAGTGAATCCCTCGTCTTCGACTTTTTCCGGTTCTCCCTTGAGCGTCAGGGCGCAGACGGTGTCGGCATGCTCTACCTTAACCCTCTTGTGCTTGTTCTTTATCATGTTCTCGTCCACCAAGTCGACCTTTTCCGTCTTCTGCACAAGGCCTCCCGTGGAATCTGTCTTCCAATAGACCAGTCCCAGCTTCAGCGTATCGGGCATTCGTCTCTGGTCGTTCAGCCACAACAAGAGGCTGTCATTTGTCGGATTGAATTCAGTGATGACATCATTGGCCGGGAAACCATAGAACCACAGTGAGTCTATCTTCGCATCAGGAGCCATGAATGTAATGTATGCGGACCTAGGGGCAGTTCTTACCTTGTTCATGAGCATCTGTTTCGACGGCCTTTCCTTGAACACTCTGAGCTCTATGTCAGATTTTCTAGCAAGGCAGTTCAAGGTATCCTTCATGTCATATTTCTTCAGCTCGGGCAGTGAATCGTTGACCTTCTGCAGGGGCTTGATCAAGGAATCCAGGAATGCGACTCGGTCCTCGTCAGGGTCGTAGACATTGTTATTGTTAGCATCCACGATGGCGTAGAGCCTGTAGACTGTATCTTGAATATTCCGTAGCACGAAATAGCCCCAGTCATCGGTCCTCGAAGACACGAATGGCCTTTCCTTGAATACGGCGGAGTCCCCGTGATTCTTGTACAGCATGACAGTCGCATCCTTGACAGGGAGAAGTGTTTTGCAATCCAGCACAGTCCCCGTTATCATCATAGAGTCTATGGAAGAGCCTGTGGAGAATACGGTAGTGAACCCGGGGAAAGGATTATTTTCGTTATTGTCTTGAATGGCATTTGTTATGTCCAGAGTATATGTCGTGTTAGGAAGCAGGTCTTCTTCGAAATATACCAGCACGCCCTTTCCCCTGATCTTGTATTTCGGAGCCTTTTTCTGAGGAGGCGAGAGATAGATCGAGCTGCCGCTGCTAACCTTCACATATTCATTGAAGCCGAAATATACGGTGGTCCCGTGCGTGGGCACGTTCTTGCTGCCAGGCGAAGGCAAGACCTTCGTCAAGACTGGCGGAATCGTGTCTTTCGGGCCGCCAGTAGGTGCCTGAGTCGTATTTGCGCAAGAATGCGAGAAAACCGACAGAGCAAGGAAGAAGCCTATCGGGAATATGATGAAATATCTCTTTATGAATTTTCTCATGACTAAATATCTGCTCTTTGGACGCTCTGAACTCCTTCGATTGAGCCTAACCTGCGAATCATTCGCTCCAAGACGCTCTTATCGCGGACTTCCAATTCTATATAACCTTCGAATATGCCTTCGTCGGCAGCGAAATATATTTTTTTCATGTTAACGCCCATGACGAGGGAGATGAATCGCGATATCTCGTTCAAGAGGCCGACCCTGTCGACGCCTTTTATATTCAGGCGCACAGGGAAGTAGGCATCCTCCTTCGCTCCATCCCATTGAGGCACGACCACCCAGTCTCCATGTTTCGAGGCAATGCTCTCCGCCACCGGACAAGTTTTCTTATGCACGGTGATCACGCCATCAGGTGACTTGATCCCGATGACGGGGTCGCCAGGAATAGGCCTGCAGCACGTTGCTATGGCATATTCAGATTTCTTATCTTTCTTCTCCTCTTCTTTATCTTTCGTCTTCCTGAACCAAGGGAATGACCAAGATTTCGATATTTTCCCGCCACTGAAAGCATCACTCGACATGAATGTGCTCAAGTCGTTCAGCTTCACGGTGCCAAGGCCTATGTAGAAAAAAAGGTCCTCGGGATTCCGGGCCTGTATTCCATAGTGTTCTGAAATTGCAGTGACAGCATCGTCGTTCATTCTGTAGCCTATTTTCTCCAACTGGTCGGAGAGCATCTTTTTCCCTGTTTCGGCAAACTCTTTCTTCTGCCCTTTGAAATAGTCAACTACTATGCTCCTCGCATGCCTTGTGGTGAGGAACTGCAGCCATTCGCGCTTAGGGTGTTCATTCTCTGCCGTGATTATTTCCACGGTGTCCCCAGATTTTAGAGTGTGTGACAGAGGAACGAGCCTCATGTTCACCTTCGCAGCAATGGCCTTGTTTCCAATCTCAGTGTGTATCTGATAGGCAAAGTCCAGTGCAGTAGAAGTCTTCTCGACGGTTTTCTGCTCTCCCTTCGGAGTAAAGACGACAATTTCCTTGCTGGTCAAGTCTTTATGGATGAGGTCGAGCAGCTCCAGGGCATTCACGTCTGGGCTGACGAGTATTTCTTTCACCTTCTCCAGCCACTTGTCCATCTCGCTGTCGTTCTCGCTGATGTAGCCCTCCTGCTTGTAAGTCCAGTGCGCGGCAATGCCTTTCTCGGCAATATCGTCCATTCGCTTAGAACGTATCTGCACCTCTACCCAGATGCCCGTATCGCCCATCAAAGTACAGTGAAGAGCCTCATATCCGTTGCTCTTCGGATGCTTCACCCAGTCTCTGATACGATCCGGCTTGTAACGATATATTCCTGTGATTATAGAAAATATGTGGTAACACTGGTCTCTCTCGCTTTCTTTTGAATTGGCGTCAGGAGTGAAGACTATCCTAAGGGCATACAAGTCATATATCTGCTCGAAGGTGACGTTTTTCGTCTGCATCTTATGCCATATCGAATATGGCGTCTTTACCCTCTGGCGAATGAAAAAGTTGAATCCGGCAGTCGTGAGTGCTTCCTGGATAGGCTTCACGAACTTGTCTATCTCGGCTTTTTTGCCAGAGAGGTTCTCGTTTATCTTCGACGTTATCTCGTTATATGCGTCTGGCTCCTTGTATTTCAGCCAGATGTTTTCCATCTCGGACTTTATCTCATACAAGCCCAGACGATGGGCGAGAGGAATGAATATGAACATCGTCTCGCTCAGGATTTTATCACGCTTGTATTCTGGCATGAATTCAATCGTGCGACAGTTGTGCAGGCGGTCAGCCAGTTTTATCAGCACGACGCGGACATCATCGTTGAGAGTGAGCAGAATACGTTTGAAATTCTCGGCCTGCAAGCTCTCTGTGTCCATTTTATTCTTGCTGCGGTCCTCGTTGTCCAGCACATTCTTAATCTTCGTGAGCCCGTCCACAAGGCTGGCGATTTTGTCGCCGAAAAGATTCCTTATGTCGTCAATTGTGTAGTCTGTGTCTTCGACAACGTCGTGCAACAGGGCGGCAGAAATGGATTTATAGCCTAGCCCGATATCGGAGACAACGATTTTCGCCACTTCAATCGGGTGAATCATGTAAGGGTCCCCAGAGCGGCGTCGCACGTTCTTATGCGCCTCATTAGCGAAATCGAAAGCCTTCTGGATGACTTTCATTTCCGCCGGATTCTTCACGCGCTTCTCTGCCGCAGCTTTAAGCTCTGAGTAGCACTTATTTATCTGATCGTAATCCTTCTGCGTAAATTCCGAAACACTCATACTTCTGCTAATTCTTTATCTCTCATTTTCTGTTCCCTTCGCTTATCTCTTCTGTCCTTCAGAGCATTATTCAGCTCGCTAGCCTCCTCTTTTTGGAAAGAATATGAGAACTCGGCGCCATATAAAATTATCAGCCACCCGAATCTAAGCCAGATCATGAAGAGAGGGATGATCGCGATAGCTCCATAAACCATATTCAGACGCATCACCATTAATTGAGTTTCCAAATATAGGTACTGCAATATAGTGAATGCGATCCCAGCAAGCAAGGCTGCTTTGAAAGCATGCCTGTAATATACTTTCGTCGCAGGAATGAACTTGTACATTCCGGACAACGTGAATATGGCGATGACGCAGAAAATCACCCATCCAAGGAATGAACGGATGGATTTAGTCGCGCCTATCCAGTTCGGGAATATGTAGTCGGCAAGATGCGAGTAGAGCATGGTGGCGTAAGAGAAAATCAATATCATGAAAGGGAGGAGCACCAATATGATGATGTCTATTCCCAGGCTCTTCACGAATTTCCTCTTAGGCTTGGAAATGCGCCACACGTTGTTGAATACTTTCTCCACGCGGTTCATCATCCAGATGATCACCCACACGAACATCAAAGTGGAGATTATTCCGAACCAGCCGTTCTGCGATGTGCTGATGATATTCTGCGCAGCCTGCATTATCTTGTCCCCCAACTCCTGGCTGATGTTGGCCGAAAATAGGATTTCCTGCATCTTGTCTTCCAAGCCGAAGCCGCTGGTAAGAGCGAAAGCCACGGCTATGAACGGCACTGCGGCTAAAGTGCAGAAATAGCTCAGGGCCACTGATTGAAAGCCTATTTTCTCTGTCTGGAAGGTTTTCAGCACCCTCATGACCACTCTGGTGTCAGAAGCCAGCCTGGCCTTTGCCCTAGACCAGGAATATTCTTCCGGCTCGCCACGCCAGATTTCTATTCCGAGGAATCGGTTGACTCTCCGGACAGCTATCCTAATCTTAGTTATCGCCTTGGCGAACCAGTTCATATATTCCTAAAATAAAGTGGGTTCCTCTTCGCTGCTTAAACTTTTGGTTTCGGCAGTCCCAGGCAACATATTCATTAATTCTTCTTCCGAGATTACCTTTATTCCCAGTTCAGCCGCCTTCTTCATCTTCTCCGGTCCAGGCTTGCTACCTGCTAGCAGGTAACTGGTTTTCCCGCTGACGGAAGAACTATTCTTGCCTCCGTTGTCTTCGATGAGCCTCTTCATCTCATCTCTAGAGATGCTGAAATTTCCTGAAATTACTATCGTCTTGCCTTCCAACGCATTGGAAGATGTCTTCTTCGCTTCCATTGAGAATCGCAGCCCTGCGGTCTTCAGCCTCTCTATGTCTCTAAGGTGCCTGGAGTCCCTGAAATATTCATAGACGCTCTCGGCTATCGTCTCGCCAATATCCTGTACTTCCAGCAGCATCTCCTTAGAAGCCACGGCTAAAGCGTCAATGTTACCGAAATGAACAGCCAGCTCCTTGGCAGTCGTCTCCCCAACAAATCGTATTCCTAACGCAAATAGCACATGGTCGAAAGTCACCTGTCTGGAAGCATTCAGGCTGTCCAGGAATCTTTGAGCAGACCTTTCTTTCCAGCCGTCCAACATTAGCAACTGGCCTTTAGTGAGCGAATAGAAGTCTGCGGGCGTGCGCACGAATCCCAATTTGTATAGCTGGTCGATTGTTGCCTCTCCAGCCAGCACATTCATGGCCTTCCTGCTCAGGAAATGCACCAGCTTGCCTTTTATCTGGGTAGGGCAGCCGTCCGTATTCGGACAGAACCATTTTGCCTCGTCTTCTTCGCGCACCAGCGTAGTACCGCAGTCTGGGCAAACAGTAGGGAATTCCGGTCTCTTGGCATCTTTAGGCCTCCTTTCTAGATCCACAGCAATGATTTTCGGGATTATCTCACCGCCCTTGATGACTTTCACGTAGTCTCCGATGCGAATGTCCATGTCCCTCACGAAATCATTATTGTTCAGCGTGGCTCGCTTCACGACAGTTCCTGCCAGTTGGACAGGTTCCATATTGGCTACGGGAGTGATGGCTCCCGTCCTGCCGACCTGATAGTCGATAGAAACCAGCTTCGTAGTAGCTTCCTCTGCCTGAAACTTGAAAGCGACGGCCCAGCGAGGGGATTTGGCCGTTGCGCCAAGAGCTGTCTGATAGGCTAGCTCATTTATTTTTATGACTATGCCATCCGTCGCATAGGGCAAGAATTTTCTTTCCTTGTCCCAGTAGTGGATGTATTCCTCTATTTCCTCAATGGAGGAAACGATTTTTCTTTTGTCCGAGACAGGAAGCCCCCATGAAGCAGCCGCTTTCAAGGCATCGTCATGGGTAGGGAAGGAGACGCTTTGGCTAGGAATATGATAAAGCGTGCACCAGAGCCCGCGCCTGCCAACTTCTTTAGGGTCAAGCAGCTTAAGTGAGCCGGAGGCTGCATTTCTAGGATTGGCGAACGGTGGATCCTCGTTATCCTCACGCTCCTTGTTCAGCTTATCGAACGATTCATAAGGCATTAATATCTCGCCGCGAATCTCGAAATCATCAGGATAGCCGGTACCTTTCAGAGTGACGGGAACATTGGATATCTGTTTCACGTTCTCGGTGACATCATCCCCGATTATCCCGTCCCCGCGAGTCAAGGCCCTGAATAGCCTGCCGTTCCTATATTCAAGGCAGATTGCCGTCCCATCGAACTTCAGCTCGCATGAATATGTGAACTTCACCCCTTTCAGCTCTTTCTCTGCGCGCCTGACGAAGTCTTCTATCTCGCTGATGCTGTATGTGTTTCCAAGCGACAGCATGGGATAATGATGAGGGTACTGGGCGAATTCCTTCTGAATCCTGGGTTCGGCATTATCTCCGGCACCGCCTGTCTCCAGGTCGCTGCCGACTTTCTGTGTAGGGGAGTCCGGGGTGAGCAGGTCAGGAAACTCCTTTTCCAAGGTCTCCAGCTCATGCATCAGCTGGTCATATTCGTAGTCGCTCATGGTTGGAGCATTGTCCACGTAATACCTCCTGCTATTCTCCCAGAGGGTCTTTCTAAGCTCCTCTATCCGTGTTTTTGCCTCTTCGTGATTCATCGCCATGCCATAATATGGAATTCACAAATTTAATCAATTTTTTTGGGGTTATATTGGAGGAAAAGAATTAAATTTGCAGATGCCCAAACGAAATTAACATCAATTAAATAATTCTAAATTATTATGAAAGATTCTATCATCATTCTCTGCGGCGGCGGCCCTGCACCGGGCATGAACACGGTTGTTTTCTCTGTCGCGAAAACATTCCTTTCTAACGGTTACAGGGTAATTGGCCTGCACGAAGGCTACACCGGACTTTTCAACGATCATCCGCGCACTGAAGACATCGATTTCTTCAAGGCAGATGCGTATTTCAACAGAGGTGGTTCCTACCTGCAGATGAGCCGTTTCAAGCCGACCAATGAGGATTTCGAGAAAAATTTCAACCTCAAGCTTTTTCAGGAGAACAACGTGAAGCTGCTTGTCACTGTCGGAGGCGACGACACTGCTTCTACGGCTAACAGGATTGCAAAATTCCTTGAGGCAAAACAATATCCTATTCACAATATTCACGTGCCTAAGACCATCGACGATGATCTGCCTCTGCCGAACAACGCTCCTACTTTCGGATTCAATTCGGCAAAGGACGAGGGCGCTCATCTTGCGCGCACAATTTATGAGGATGCTCGCACATCAGGCAACTGGCTTCTTATTTCTGCGATGGGTCGCTCGGCAGGCCATCTCGCTCTCGGAATCGGTGAGGCAACGCATTGCCCGATGACCATCATTCCTGAAATGTTCAACAAGACAAAGATCACGGTTGACAAAATCATCAAGCTGACCCTTTCGGCAATCATCAAGAGGAAGCTTCTCGGCATTCATTACGGAACCGTCGTAGTGGCTGAGGGCGTTTTCCACGACCTTGATTCAGACGACCTGAAAGGCACTGGAGTGCACATGACATACGATGAACACGGACATCCGGAGCTTGGCAAGATTTCCAAGGCAGTGCTGTTCAACGACATACTTGAGAAAGAATTCTCTAAGCTGGGCTGGAAAGTCAAGACCCGTCCGGTGGAGATCGGTTACGACGTACGCTGCCAGGACCCTATCGCCTACGACCTCTCTTACTGCACCGAGCTGGCAATGGGCGTTTACGAGCTGTTCAAAGAAGGCAAGACTGGCTGCATGGTTTACATCGACCAGGACGGCAATCCAAAGCCACTGTTCCTGAAGGACATCCAGAACGCCGAAGGAAAAATTCCTCCTCGCAGGGTGGACATCGATGGCGGACTCGCAAGGAACTACTACGAGCATCTGTGCCACTACATCACCCCAGCTGACTACGAAGCAGCTAAGGAATGGGTATCAAACCCTGAGGAATACGATTTCAAAAAGATTCTGAACTGGTAATCAGATCTTAATGATGACGCAGTCGTCGCCCGGGACCATGACTTTAATGGTCTCGGGTGTTTTATTACTGAGTTCCAGATAGGAAACGGCTTCGGGTGGAATTTTGATGCTGATTGACGAAGCGGACGAGGAAAAATTGCAGGCCACCAGGAACGCTTGCCCCCTGAAAGCGCGAAGGAAGGCAAAATGACGGTCTGGAATGAAGCCTGACGACTCAGCATTGCAATAGCAGAGATCGAAGGTCTTGCCGTCGGAGAAAGCCTGTTCCGAGCTTGCCAGATTGAGGAACTGACTCCATTTGCTAAGCAATGACATTTCCTCCTCCTGCATAGGGATGCCTTTGGCAATATATTTCCTGAGCCTTCCAATCGAATTTATGCTCCACCAGTCGAAGATTGAGGTACGGCCGTCCAGGCCGCTGAACCCTTCCTTGTCCATGCCCCTTTCTCCTATTTCTTCTCCGAAATAAACCATGTAAGGAGCGTTATTGAAAAGCAGGCCTGCTCCCAGCGGGGAGAACGTCCGACGAGCGTCTTTAGCGAAAAAGTCCGATGCGAAACGTTGCTCGTCGTGGTTCTCCAGGAAATTCAGCATGTGAGGCTGCAGAGTCCAAAGGCTCTGCCAATTCCAGGTGATGCTCTTCGCAGTGCCGTGACCTTCAATAAGAGCCCTTAGGGAATCGTAGAGGCCTGATTTGTCATAGAGAAAGTCAAACCCTGTGGTCTGAATGTAGTGCCTGTAAAGTTCTTTCTTATATGCTTCTCCAATGAATATGACATCGGGATATTCATTCCTAACATTTTGAATGAGCCACTGCATGAACTGCCACGGCACTAGTTCCACCATATCGCAGCGGAAGCCGTCCACGCCTAGCGAACACCAATAACGCACGATGTCCAGCATCTTTTCCCAGGTTTCCGTGTGAAAGTCGCAGTAATTCAGCTTCACCGTATCGTACCAATCGGTAATGCCTGGGGCGGGAGAGAAGACGTTCCCGGATGCCTTGGCCGGATATTCTTTATAATCGGAAGGAATCGGGAGCGAAAGAGCCTGTCCGGGATAGTAATAGAAATCGTTGGACGGCTTCCAATGCACGGACAAATCGTCTTCACCGCCGAAAGGCACTGCCTTTCCATTCACAAGACCGACGCGGCCGTAATCCCTGGAAACGTGGTTCGGCACGAAATCTATGATGACCTTTAGTCCATGAGCATGAGTGCGTTTTATGAGCGAAGAGAACTCCTGCATCCTCCGACTCACATCTTTTGCCAGATAAGGGTTGACGTCGTAATAATCGGTTATGGCGAAAGGCGAACCTGCGTCACCCTTGACTATCGTGGCATCGGATTCAGGACAATCTTTGCAGGAATATGTTGTCGCATGCCTTATGACCCCCGTGAACCACACATGGCTGACGCCAAGGCCTACGAGATATTCAAGTGTCTGATTGTCAATGTCCGAGAATTTTCCTGGCTGTCTGTTCACTGCTCCCCACAGCCTAGGGAGCATCTGATAAATTATTATCTTGCTCATTTTATATTCCTATCACCGCTTTCCCTTCATTTCTATCGATGAATCCGATGAGTCCGTCCGCTTCAAGCACTTTAGCGAATCTCCCTTCATAGACGCACTTCATTCCGGCGATTTTCCTGAAGTCTATAGTTCCTTTGCCTGCATATTGGTCTACAGATAAATAACCGATGCCAAGCGAGGTTATGTTCTGGAAAAAATGCGTTCCTTGGCTTGGCTCTATCCTGAACCCATCAATGCCATATTCGACCACCATCTTCGCACCCGAAATATCCGTCCAGGCCACAGGCACTCCTAGCGTAGGAATAGATGAACCCCATCTTCCAGGCCCTACTAGAATATATGGCTTGCCTTCAGACGAGAGCTTTGAATTAATCTGCGATATCTCTGCGGCCATTTCAAGGGTTTTCATCTTGTCGAAAGACTCAGGAAATATGATGACGAGATGTTTTGCATCCAGGAAATAACCGTTGCCTAGAGCATCGACGCTGGTTATGAGTTTCGTGGAGATTTGCTTCTGGGCTTCTTCGATTGTAGCGCTGCCAGCTTCGCTTGAGGATGCGATAGGACGAACCTGAAGCAGTTTAAGCACGGCTTCTGAACCTTTGCTGTCCATTATAGGGTCAAGGGCAAACTCTATTTCAACTTCGCACATCAATTCTTTACGGCATATTCCCATAATCTCTGTCATTGCTTTTGCAAGAGGGAAGCGGTCGTACTGGAATATGCCGTCGAATGAGACGATTCTAGCTCCTTCGGCAGATACTCCCGATGTCATCATGTCGTCCTGCGCAACGTATGTAGATGCCACAAGCTCCGGGTGATCATATTCATTCAACCCTTCAGAGATAGGAATATTCCTAAGGTTGAAGCCGTCATCCTTCGATGTCTTGAATGTCTCTGACCTGTTGTCCAAGACATACATCTCGTTCTGGGTATCTCTCATTGCCAGTTTCGCATTAGAAAGCTGTAGGATTTTCCTGGTCTGCTTCGGGTCCACCCTGAGAGTCCTGCCACCGTCAACGACGGTTTTGCCAAGGCCGAAAGCGACGTTCAACACCCCGTCTTCGGCCTTTTCCGAGCCGATAGGGTAGGCATTGAGCGACCTGGCCACGCCAGAGAGCATAGGGAAGAAGTCGTTCCCATGTCTTGAGCCACATATGTCCTGTACTATCACGGCCATTTTTTCTTCGCCTAACAGGTTCCCGCTTGCCTGGATGTAGGTCCTGCTGCCATTGAAATAGGTAGAGGCATACACACTCTTTATGGCTTTCCCGAGTTCCCTCAGCATCCTGTCAGGATTCTCGACGAGAGGACACATGTATGTTGAATAAACCCCTGCGAATGGCTGGTAACTGCTGTCCTCCAATTTTGAGCTGGAACGGACTGCGAGAGGAAATTCTGCTGTGGAGATGAAGACTTTCAAGTCCTCTACGAGATTCTCTGGCAGCCTGGATGAGACGAACTCCGAGAGTACGTCTTCGTCTGACATCTCGGAGTCAATGACATATTGCAGGCCGTTTTCGAGTATGAACTGTTCGAAGAAATCCGTCGTGATGACTATCGTGCGCGGAATTGAGATCTTCAGGCCAGGGTATTTATCTGCCAAGTCGTATTTCTGCACCAGATGGTTCAGGAAAGCCAGTCCTCTGGCCTTGCCTCCCATAGAGCCATTGCCAAGACGGGCGAAGCTGTAATAGTCCTCGTAGGAGTCTCGACGGAAATCAGCTATGATTCCTCGGCCGATTCTCTTATGATAATTTCTTATTTGTCCGAGCAGGAATGTCCTGAATTCTCCGGCGTCGGTATGATGCTCCGCCCTGAATGTCCGCGCTAGGTCGAAAAGCCCTCTGGCGTAGAGCCACTTCGAGAACATATTCCTGGAAGTGTTGCTGACCAGTATCTCGTTAGGAATCTCGTAGATGATTTTCTCTAGCTCAGTCAGGTTCGCTGCTCTGCCGTATCCCTTCCCATCTGCATCCTTGAATATGAAGTCTCCGAAGCCGAACTCATCTTTCATGAAATCTGAAAGGCGGATCAGAAGGGTCCTGGAATATTTTTTCATGAAGCTGACGCCCAGCTGCTTTGCCATGTCGGCGACGCTGGCCTGGGAGGATTGAAGCAGCACAGGCATCAATGGATCATATTCCTTTATCTTCGCCACAAGTTCCAGTCCGGCGTCAATTTTCTCGTCTTTCGGGTTGTCGCCTTTATGCACTATCATCCCGACGTCTGAAATGACTCCGAGCAGGTGGGTCTTGTATTTCTCGAAGTAATTTATCGCCTCGTCATAGCAGGTGGCAAGGAATATTTTCGGCCTGGAACGTTTCCTGTATTTCTTTTGGGCATCGTTCAGGGTCTCTTTCAGGAATTCTTGGCTCTGGGTCAGCACGAGCTTGTACAATTCTGGCAGATAGTTGGAGTAATATCTTACAGAATCCTCCACGAGCAAGATTACCTGAACGCCAACGCCGAAGACGTCATTTTCGGCATTGGCGCTATCTTCGATCAGTTTCACGATGGCAAGGATCAGGTCTGCATTCCCATGCCAGCTGAACAGGAAGTCTATGCACCTGAGGTCTGCCGTGGAAAGTCGTTCTACGACTGCCTTGGAATAGTAAATCAGAAGGACGAAAGGAATGTTCCTGCTGGTATTCTTCAAGTCCTTTGCAAGAGGGAAAAGTCCATCATCCTTTTCGTTGTACATGCAGATGACAATGTCCACCTCTTCGTCGCTCTCGATGATATCTCTTGCCTCATTTGAAGAATTGGCCCAGACGAACCTCGGCTGATTGCTCAGGTTCAATTCTTTATATTCATTAGCCACTTCCGTTTCGATGCACCCGTCCTCCTTCAGGATGAAGGCATCGTAGTCGCTGCAAATCATCAGGATTTTCCGGATCCTGTTCCGCATCAAGGATTCTTCGTTCATGTTCTTCTTCTGAATTCCGACAATGTGATAGCGGTTGCCACAGCCGCATTGAGAGATTCCGAGCCACGTTCGTCGTGCGGATATGAAGGGATGTAGAGCCTGTCTGTGACCTCGGCCTCCACTTCCGGGCCGATGCCGTTCGACTCATTGCCAATAATGACTAGAGCAGGGGAGACAGTTCCAATATTCAACTTTTGCGAATATATTTCCTGACCGTCCAAGAATGTGCCATAGACGTTGCCGCCTGCGTATTTCACCGCACTGCAAAGCGCTGGAATAGAGCAATAATGGAAGCGTACCCTGAATATGGCGCCCATCGTGGACTGCACTACTTTGGGATTGAATATGTCGACCGTGTCGGGGGAAGCGAATACCGCATCTATCCCGAACCAGTCGGCGGTGCGGATGATCGTCCCTAGGTTACCAGGGTCTCTTATGGAGTCCAGCGCCAGATAAAGGCCGTGGCCAGCGACATATTCATGGATTATCTCATCGGAGATTTCCGAGTCCGAAGGCTTGCCAATGACGGCAAGACACGGAGAAGGGGAGGACATCATGCTGATCCTAGACATGATCTTCTCCCCGGCTTCTTCTTTGCGGATGACGCTGACCACGTTAAATGGTGAATTCAGCGCCTCCTGAACCATCTTTTCTCCTTCGGCGACAAACAAGCCGGTCTCATCCCTGTATTTTTTCTGCGAAAGGGACCTGATCAGCTTTATGTCTATTCTATCATTCATTTCTTATGCGGCTGCCTTTTATTCTGGCGTCTCCTTTTCTTGCTATTCTTGGAGATAAGGTAAACCGCAAGTAAAATTACGATAAAAGCTGCAATAATGACATAGGTAAGATAATTCGCATTATCGCCTTTTACCCTAGACCACATACCAAGAAGAGCCTCGGTGCGATCACCCGTGTCGTGCAGCATGCCGCAGCGCTCAACCACGTCTCTGGCAGGATACATGATCGGGTTCAGGCAGACAGCAGTGTCTGAGGGACCAAAGAAATAGCTTGCGTCCTCAGGCTCGAATTCAGTGGAATCCTGGACTGCGGCAAGAATCTCCGCTCCTCCGATCACGCTCACGTAGCCAATTGCGTCCATGTTTCTTATGGCGTTCTCCGGCTTGCACATGTAGTTGATGAAATATCTTGCAGCCTTGACGTTCTTGGCGTATTTCGGAATGACCCAGCCGTCGAACCAGACGATGCTGCCTTCCTGAGGCACTTCATAGTCAAGGCTCACGCCAACTTTTGCCGCTTCTTCTTTCGCCCATTGAGCATCACCGCTCCACGTGAAGTTCAGCCAGCCTTTTTCCTTGGTCATCTGTTCTTTGCCGAAATCCGCCTCCCAGCCGGCTATGTTGTCTTTGATGCTCTTAAGATAGTTTTCCACGAGGGCTATCGACTCATCTGAAGTGTCGTGGGAAAGCTGCTCGATGGTCACTTTGCCGGACTTGATGTCATCTTTCTTCAGGTAGATGAGGATAGGAATGTAGACATCCCGGAAAGCATCCTTCATGAAAACCTTGCCTTTATACCTTGGGTCGGCGATCGCACCCCAAGTGGAAGCCTCCTCTTTCGAGATGTATTTTGGGTTATACATGAGACCGTTAGTACCCCACATGTAGCCTACGGCGTAATCGTTGGCATCCTTGCCGCCTCCATCCACATTCTCGAACATGCTCTTTATGAAAGGAGAGACATTTTGGTCGATGTAGTTAGGCGTGCTGCCGAAATCCCTGTCTATCGGAAGAAGCAAATCGTTTTTCAGCATCTTCTCTATTATGTAGTCCGAAGGGCAGACGACATCGTAGTCCTCATGCCCGCGCTCTATCTTCGAGAGCATGATTTCGTTTACGTCGAAGAGCTGGTAAATAATCTTGACGCTCTCTCCCGTCTGCTCCTGGTACCATTTCTCGAACTCTGGTATGAGAGCTTCATCAATGTAGTCAGCCCAATTATAGACTTTTAGAGTGTGTTCCCTGTCCTGCGCGAACAGGGAAAATGCAAGCGTGGTGAGACCCACCATCAAAGCAACAATCTTTTTCATATTCTTATTTCTTGTTTTTTATGATTCCTGGATGAACGGATATTGATAATAATAAGCAGTAGCAGCACGAACACGAAAATCATCGACATTATAGGGCGCAGCTCAGGAGTCAGACCGCCTTTGTGCGCATCTGCATAAATGTACGTCGAAAGGTTCTCGAAGCCTTTGTTACCCTTCGTGAAGAGGGTCACTGCGAAGTCATCGATTGACAGAGTGAACGCAAGAATGAATCCCGAAATCATCGCTGGCCTTATCTGAGGGAATATGACTTTATTCAGTGCCTGCCGAGGGGTAGCTCCCAAGTCCAAGGCAGCCTCGTATAGGTTCGGATCCATCTGGCGAAGTTTCGGCAGGACGCACAGGATCACGTACGGCGTGCAGAAGGAAACGTGTGCCAGAAGGACTGTCAGATAGCCCTGAGGGATGCTGAAAGCCACGAAAAGCAGGAACAATGACACGCCGGTTATGATGTCAGGGTTCAGCATGGGAATGTCGTTCAGGAACATTATCGCTTTGCGCTTCTTGCCCCGCATATTATAGATTCCTATCGCCGAGATGCTCCCCATGAAAGTAGAGATTATGGCGGCAAGGATTCCGATGCTGACGGTATTCTCCAATGCTTTCAGGAAGCTCATCCCGACCTTGCCGGAAAGAATGTTCTGATAAAGCCCGAAAGAGAAGCCTGTCCAGTTGCCAAGCACCTTGGACTCCGTGAAAGAGAATATCACTATGATGAGGATAGGGGCATAGAGCAAGATGAGCAGGATCCATAAATATGCCTGAGCGAAAAACTTTTTCATATCATGCCTCCTTTCTCATCATCTCGTTTGCTGTCATCGTTGGAGAACAGCACGCTTAACCCTATTATCACAAGCATTATGAGGGCCAGGGCGGAACCGTAGTTCCACATGCCGTTGTTGATGTTTTCCTGAATGGTAGTTCCGAAAAGCTTGACTTTGTTCAGCGTCAGCAGCTCGGCGATGGCGAATGTGGAAATCGTCGGCATGAAGACCATCAGCACGCCGCTCCATACTCCTGGCATCGAGAGAGGAATCGTAACCTTAGTGAAAACCTGCGTGGGGCTTGCTCCAAGGTCAGTCGCTGCTTCAGAATAAGCCTTATCCATCTTGTTCAGCTGGTTGTAAATCGGGTAGATCATGAACGGCAGGAAGTTATACACCATGCCGAAGATCAATGCGCCCTGTGCGAGCGGCACCTTTGCGAAATCGAACAATGCCACGGTGGCAAGGGTTCTGATCAGCATATTAATCCACATCGGCAGGATGAACAGCATAATCGTTATGCTGGATTTGTTCAGCTTCGAGTTTGCCATTATCCATGCCGCAGGGTAGCCCAAAAGCAAGCAGATGAGAGTGTTTATCAGGGCTATCTCAATTGAATATAGAAACGTCCTGAGGTCTTCGCCCCTCTGGAAGAACTTTGCGAAATTGTCGAACGTGAACTTACCGCTGGCCTGGTCCTGAAAGGCATAGATCAGAACCATCAGAAGGGGCAAGGCAACGAAAACCACTAAGAATATGAAATAGGGCATCGCCCATGCCGAACGTTTATACGTTTTCATCTTTCTTCCTGATGATCAAGTCCTGCGCCGGGAAGTTTACTCCCACAAGGTCTCCCTTATCCCAGACATCGTTAGTGTCCACGAATATGTCATCGCCATCTTCGGTTCTGACTGTCAAGTGGTAATGATTACCTTTATAAAGCAGTGCGTGAACTTCTCCGTAAAGCGTTCCGTCGCTCTGCTCGTCAGTGAGGTCAACCTTGTCGAAAGGAATTTCGGCTACCACTCTCGTTCCCGCTTCGAAGCCGGTTTCAGGGCATTCGAAATCTTCCCCGAGAATGTTGACGTGAGAGGAATCTGTCATCTGCCCCTCGAAACGGTTTATCACGTGATCTTTCTTCATCACCTGAATGTCATTCGGCCTGATGATCATTCCGACCGTGCTGCCTACTTCGAAGGCATTGTAGTCCTGTATCTGAATCTCGAAGCCATCATCGGTGTTCACGTACATCTCGTAATGTACTCCTTTGAACGTGCAGGAAGTGACTTTCCCTGTGAACTGCGCCCCGGTATCCTGATTCATGATGTAGACATCTTCAGGCCTGATTACCACGTCGACCGGAACATTCTCGCCGAAGCCCTCGTCCACGCACTCGAACTCATGGCCGATGAATGAGACCTTTCGGTCTTCCAGCATGATGCCATTGAATATGTTGCTGTCGCCGATGAAATCTGCGACGAAGGAATTGACTGGCTCGTTATATATGTCAGCCGGCGTGCCTATCTGCTGTACCTTGCCCTCATTCATTACAACTATAGTGTCGCTGAGCGTCAATGCCTCTTCCTGGTCGTGGGTGACGTAGATAAACGTGATGCCCAGCTGCTTGTGCATCTCCTTCAGCTCAATCTGCATGTCCTTGCGCATCTTCAGGTCGAGAGCGCTGAGAGGCTCGTCCAGAAGCAGCACTTTCGGGCGGTTAATGATGGCCCTTGCAATTGAAACCCTCTGCTGCTGGCCTCCGGAGAGGGATTCCACGTCCCTGTCCTCGTAGTCAGTCATGCTCACGATTTTCAGAACCTTGCGAACCCTTTCGTCAATCTCCTTTTCAGGGACGCCTTTCAGCTTCAAGCCGAAAGCCACGTTGTCGTACACGTCCAAATGAGGGAACAAGGCATAGTGCTGAAAAACCGTATTCACTGGGCGGTGATTCGGGGGAGTGTCGGAAATGTCCTTTCCATCCATCAGAATCGTACCCTCGTCGGGAGCAAGAAATCCCGCAAGCATTCTCAGAAGCGTAGTCTTTCCGCAGCCCGAAGGCCCAAGCAATGTGACGAATTCGCCACTTTTAACCTTTATATTGATGTCATCCAGAACTTTCTTTCCATCGAAAGACTTGCTAAGGTTCTGGATGCTGATTATATATTCTTGATTTTCCATTTCACGAATATTTATTATCAACCTTGCCAGAACGGTCTATCTGGTGCTGATTGTCAAATCGATCTTAGTGCCAAGAGTAATGAATATGGTGTCCAGAATATGGTTGTACGATGCTGCAGCATGGATTCTCCAGTTCCTTTCGGAAAGAGGAAACCACTCTGCGGCCATTCCTGCGAACCAGTTGTCATCCACCTTCTTATCAGAGTCCGTTACGGTCTCTATGCCTCCTTTTGCGAATATGCTCCAATGGTCGCTGGGGTCGAATCTAAGAGAAGGCAGAACTGTCCACCCGTCCGAGAGTATGTATTCCTCATTCCCGACTTGGCTGAACACATCCAGTCCCAAAGTCCAAGAACCCAGCTCCAGAGACTGGCCAAGGCAGGCCAATGGAATCAGAGACCTGTTTTCGTCTTCGACAGCCGTAAAGCTCCAGATGGTTCTGAACGGACCATATTCGCCATTCCACGAGAGGGAATAGTTGAAGCGTTTGCTGTCAAATGGATGTTCTCCGAATGGGGAAGTGCTGAACTGGAAGGCAAAGGTTGAATTCAGGCTTGGCACCTCCAAGGCGGCTTTCGCACCCCACTGGTAGCACGAGTAATTTTGCCACAGGCCCGAACACAGATCTGTGTAAACGTCGAAATCGTAATCGTCATATTCAATTCCGCCCATGGTCACCATGTCCTTTCCCGCAGTTATCGAGAAATTGCCGATTGCATAGGTCAGGTTCACCCAGTCTACCCAGTTGGTGTTGTCGGAATGTAATGTGTTTTTATAGAGCCACTCTGGATCGTCGCCCAGCCAGTGGTTGCATACGCTATAAGAGAAATGCTCGTTCAGATTGCCCTCGAAGAGGGTGTATAGGGAAGAATTGCCCCATGAAATGTCTTTGCTGGCATCACTGCCCAATGGGAATGACTGAATTCCTTCAAGTCTCGGTATGACAGTTAAATCTGCTGAGAAGCCACCGCTATCTCGTTCTACTTGTTCTTGTGCCTGGATAGACGCGCAGGACAGCATAACCACCGCCATCGCGAAAACTTTCCTGAAATTAACCATTTCCTCGCATAAAATTAATTGGATTTGTTAAACATAAATATTTACGCCCGCAAATATAAACACGATTTTTAATATTTATCATCCAATTCAAAAAAAATTGCGGACCGCACCTGAAATTTTTCAAATGCACCTTCAGAACGAGATGAACATCCGTAGGATGAAGCTGCGTGGACGTATGCGGTAGCTGGATGAGAAACTGTTGCCGTAGGATTGGCAGGAGTAGACATATTCATTGGTGTCAAGAAGATTCAGGCACCGGAGCTCCCATTTGCATTTTTTCAATGAATATGTCGCAGCGGCATCCAGCAGGAAAAAGTTCCTGTCATCGCTGGAGTCGTTGTAATAATGTTCCCCAGATGCCTCCAGCCCTATCCCCGCAGGAAGCCTGAAATTCAGCCTCAGAGAGTTCGATGCCGTCAGGAGCGGAGCCAGCTCGTCTCCGGAGGACTGTTTCGACAAAGAATACATCATGTCACCATCGTAGTTGATGCCCAAGAATGTGAATGGGGACAGGGATAGATGAAGATTTCCTGAATATGTCTGATTCCTTACCCTTGAGGTGATGCCCTGCATCAGGTATGGGGAGTTCCCGAACGAGGCATTGAGATATAACTTCGCGGACATGTTTTTCCAAAAGAACGACTTGCTGAATTCTGCCGACAGGGTCAGCCAGCGCGACAGCTCTCCGGTTCTGGAAGTTATTGTAGACGAATATGTTCCGTTGAAGTCGTAGCCGTAGAGGATTTTCGGGCTTGTGAGCCTGTAGTTGGCGTCAATATTCATGAAAAACATGTTGAATATGTCCTTTAGATTGAATCCGAGCCCGAAATTATTGCTTATCCCCTCCGTAAGGTCAGCCCTATATCGGGTCAGCGAGCGGTAGTTTCGTAGAACCACGCCTTCGTAGAGAGCGGATATTTCCGGCATCGTGTACATGAGCGAGTAGCTGAAGGCTAAATCGGTCGAGGCGGATGGCAGTACATGCATGTTGAGCCTCGGCTCAAAGAATATTCTGTTTCGAGTGTTTTCTGCAGGAGTCGCCTTGTCATTCACGCTAGTGAGATACCATGACAGCGGCAGGTCCATTCCGAATTTGAAATAAGGAGAACTGTAAGATGCCGCAATCATTGGCGACAGCCGCAGTCTGCTCACTCTCACGTCATTGGTCGTACTGGCCGTCAGGACAGAATCGCCGGGGAAACTAAGGTGGCTGTCCAGAACATTATTCTTGAACGAAGTGGACAGGGAAGGGTCCAACGTCAGCCCAAAGAGTTTCATGCTGATGTGGCTTCCGAAAAAGAACGAAGCCCTGAGACCGTCCGAGGTTACATTCTGAACAGCTCCCGCATACTGCCCGTCTCCATCCGGAGAGATTTCGAGAGAGTAAGGAGCATGTTCATATTCGACATTTGCATTCATCTCGTAGGCATTTCTTTCATTGCTTCTGCTGATTACAGAGACTCGGCTTGAACCTTTATATCGGTCAAGATTGAAGTCCTGCTCCAAGCCGTTCACTATTGAAGACGCATCCTGGAACTTTCCGGAAAAGAGGTTTCTGAAGTTTACGTAGATTTTGTTGCGGTTCACCCTGTAGTCAGCCTCAGCATTGACTTCATTATATCTGATCCGGTTCCCTATGCTTTCGGCAATGGCATTGATGGATGAGTCTGGCAGCATCCATTCCGTCGTTGTTGCCGAATTCCTGTCTTCCTTATCTTTCAGGAAAGATGCGTTCACGGTTATGTCATCGCCTTTTCTTGTCCTGAATAGATTATTGACCGATGCCGAATAAGAAGTGTTGAAATAATATTTCTCCTTCGATATGTCAGGCGGAGAGGCTAGGGTAGGGGATGCGAGGACAGGGTTCAATGAATATGTCTCAGAGGTAAGATCCTGAAGCTCCGTGCGCAGATCCTCACCGATGTTGTTCGTCTTGCCCGTCAGAATGTGCTGGCTCCAGTGTCCGAAATACATCGGTGCAGCCTCTGCATCCCAGAGCCACTTGTCTCCATATCCCCCTCCTAAAGCGGCCGTCATTACGAAGACACCTTTCGAGGCTGTCTTCAACTTCAGATTTATGTAAGTTTTGTCAGAAGGAACCAGGTTTTTGAGTGCCTTCACTGCCTGATGGTTCTCCAATATCTCCACCGTGGAGATATGGTTCGGCGAGATATTTTTAGTTGCCAGTCCGTATCGGCCCTTTAGAAGGTCCATCCCGTCTATTGTCAGCCCGGCGATGGGCTTCTGCTTGTAGAGCAGCCGTCCGGAGTTCTCTACTGTAATCCCTGGAAGTTTTTTCAGCACATCCTCAATAACCCTGTCCTCCTTTGACCTGAAAGATTCCACGTTGTAGGAGACGGTGTCTTCGCTCTGTGGAATCTTTGCCGCCTTGATCTTCACCTCATCCAGCATCAATTGCGATTCTTCCACCTTGAAATCGTAGGTGCCGTCCGAATTGGGAATTATCTGTCTCAAGGTTTTGACAGTCAATCCCGAAAGAGACAAGGCAACGCTGTCGGCAACGGAAGAAAAGGCAACCGAATAATTGCCCTCCGGATCAGTAGACCCATATGCGATCACGGCATTACTGCTTAAACTGAGCACTGTCACGTAGCAGATGGCAGGTTCTCCTGACCTTGCGTAGGTCACCCTGCCCTTCAGTGTTGCGGCATTCTGTCCAAGCAGCGGGTTCAGCGAATCCAGAGCACATATAAAAACAATCAATGCTAGCAAGCGTTTCATGGCTCATTATGAAGGCAAATGGCAATTGGCTAGCATTGGATTTGCTATAAAATTTGGTAATATAATCTTTGGACTATTCATAAATCAATCTTTTTCTAAGGGATTGTAGTACATAGAGATGCTGTTTTCGGTTTCCCCTGGGGAACGTACTCCGCCTTTCCCATCCGGCATCATGACTTTCATCCCTATCTTGCCCATGAAAATGAAAGGCTGAGCATAGATATCCTCCAATAGTTTTCCGGCTTCTTTTTCTGAACATTTCTGAAAGTTGTACTGTTTTTCGTAAATCGGCCAAGAACCTTGCTCTATGCCAGTCATTTCCCATCTGTAAGAACCGTCATCGCTTTCGGCTTTCAAAACCAATCCTGGGAGTCCTCCCAGTTTCCAAGGCCCGGAACTGACGGGGATCTCTGAGCAAAACCAAGCAGAAAAAACCCTTCCGTGAAACTGAGCTTTCGCTTCGCTGCACTGCCTGCCGCAGACTTCAGCTGAATTTCCGGTCAGTTCCCAGTCGATTTTATCTTCTCTCTCCGAGAATTGGATGATTGGTCCGTTCATTAACGTCCTTGCATTTGTCTTGACCGAGCCATCGTTGAATACGAAATATTCATAAGGATAGGCGTAGTCCTTTCCGAAGTTCCGAGGTTTTCTGCCCTCATCAATCAGTTTGCGGTTGTCCTGCTCCAGTTCTTCCAGATTCCGGCTATAGTCTTTCCTCAATGTCTTCCCGATTTCGACTATTCGCTTGTCGCTGACATACTGTTTATCAGTGAAAACATGTGTTTTAGGAAATTCTTTGTTTGATGATTTGTAGAAGAGAGCATCGCGGAATGTCATCTTGTACTCAACCCTCATGAAAGCCGAGTCTAGCACCGCAACATTCTTCCAGTCTTCGTTAGGTATTGGCTTGAAAGGGTTCTGCGCTATTGACGCAATGCTTGTTGACGCAATGAATATTACGGCAACGGATGTTTTGAGAAAATGCATACACATGTATTGCTTTATTTAAGACGTGGTAAGTTTTGATTGCTTGCCACGCCGGTGGCTAAATTATCCGTAAATAACTACTTCTGGCAATGATAAAAAAATATCTTAGCATCAAAACTTTCCGAAGGATATTTTGACGAAATTATATTCCTGAGCGGAAAATGGATATTAGCGGTTCTATAATCCTCCCGAGGAGACTCCTGTCTGCGGTGATGATCTCGACGCTCAAACACACCCCCGTCACCCTATACATAGGGTCAAGCATTACATCGAATGAGCGGTCCCTATTGAAAACAGCTATCTTATATTAAACCTAATTTTCAGCAAAAAGCTTAGCGGGCGTAATTCGTAACGGTTGATATACCTGCCCATTTCGGAATAAAGGGTAGAAACATATCGCTTAGTGTTGAAAAGATTACTACATTCCAGTTCCAATTCCGTTTGTCTGAAACAATATCTTATTAATGCATCAGCAAAAGCCATGTTTGGGTTACCTCCTTTATTATAATGCAGATAATCAATATTGAAACACATGCTTATCCTGTCTGTCGGGAAAATCCATATTTTCCCAATATGAGATTGGGTTCGTAGGACGGATGAATCTGCTTTTTTGCCCACTGCCCATTGCTGATTTTGTATCCACGAGAACTGATATGTCAAGTTAAATAGTCTGCACGGGGTCGTATTGATGGAATATCCTGCAGAATAACTCTGCATATAGTACGGTTGGAGAATATCTTGCAGCAATAGTTCGCTTTTTCCGTTGTTCAATTGACCAAAGGCTTCAATTTTAGTTCGCCATAAACTAAATGCTTTGCTAATATTGACATTCGAACTATAAAAGTCGGCATTTGTTGAACGATCTAGCGTGGTTTTCATTCCCAAGATTCCATCGTAGTTATAGCCATAGAGCAGATTTTTATGATTGTGCTTATAGCTACAGCCTGCATTTATGAAAAGCATGTTGACGGCATTCCGAAATTCAAGGTTAAAGCTCCCTCCGCAGCTGTTATATTCAACAAGCCTGTCAGATGTGTTCCGGAGCAAGTTACGATACGATTGTAGAATATACCCTTTATAAGAGTCATTGAAGTTCCCGTATGATTTACGATAGTGCCCATCTGCCAGCATCTTAAAAGACGGCGAGAATCTATACTCGGCTTTAAGCGAAGGATTAACGATCCATCGTTTGCGGCTAACCGATTGATTTTTCCCATGGTCATCATTGACGATGATATAGAAATATGTTGGTATCATCAGTCGAATCTTCACTCGATTGGATTTTGAATATGTGTAGTTCTGTTCTATCCCAATTTGATATGTATTGTACCAGAGATTATTGCGTAAACTATCAGTGGCTGGAATAAAAATCTTGTCACGATTTATCCTTGTTAACTCGGATGTTAAGTTGCAGAGATTCATTTCGAATCTGGGTGCGAAGTCTAAGTTGAAATCACCAAAGCTTTTTCCATAGGAGGTATGCAACGTGGCATTTATATTCTTCTGAACTACTTCCTGATTCAGACTCTGTAATGAATCAGATCCGAAATAATATGCAGGACGTATTTGCAGTTCATGTGGACGATAATTGAAGCCAATGTTAAAATTGATGCGAAATGCATGACTTTCAATGCGCTGCATCATGTTTAGCGTATTGCCTATTGTAAAATATGGTCGGTTTAAATGTTGACCTATGATGTTAATACCTGCGTAGCTATTGCTAATCGTCGTTATGCCAGTACTGACTTTGTTCCACGATGACTTGATGTCGAAACTATTGCGCAGATACTGTGCAGACTTGTTCTTCTGTAAACGAAGTGAAACATCTAAGTTGTTCTCTCTGGATGAGTTTGCCATTGTTTCCTCAATAAGTAATGGGTTCTTTCCGCCAGGCATGTATTGAGTAGAAAAGGCGTACCCCTTCTTATCTAGATGTTCATTATAATAATTAATTTAAGTTTCGCAAGTAGCTAAAAAAAGAAAAATGCTAAGGTTGAAATCTTTGAGAGTTATTGCATATCTCATTGATTATCACTATATTAGTGTCGCC